>JBKQRG010000096.1:0-53846 GCA_052144015.1 Desulfomonilaceae bacterium | reverse complement strand
AAGAAAAATTGTCCCAAGTTAAAATTCTATGTCAGAAATTACGCCGAATGCAGTGCAACTTTTCATGGCGGACAAGCTGAAATTCTGAAGAGTGTCATAGATAAGTACGATATCTTCCTTATCTATGCAGGTAATAATGAACACCTTCCTTATATTTTGAGTGACAATTCTGCGGTTTTGCAGGATAAAGGACCGATATGGGGTATGCTCGTCTCGTTCCTGGAGAAATATAGTAGGGTATATGCTTTCACAACAAAGATATCCCGACGTTACGTTGGTCCTCTGTTCACTAGAGCGGCTTTTTTGAAAGCAGTCAGCGACAAGAATAACGCTCCCCAAAAACCTGGACTGTTCGAAACCGCTACACGGGTTTCCTGGGATGAACGCACCAACATTACCGCGCAGTTTCAAAGGGATCTGGATGAAATTGGCAATCTAATCCAGGGCAAGCACAAGTACCTGATAATTTCAAGTGTCCCGATCAACGAGAACTACAAACCGCTATTCTCAGTCGTATCATCCACACTGGACGATAGCGCGCGCGACCTATTATACAAACACTATTACCGAGGAATTGAAAAATTCGGACAAGGGGATTTTCCGGGGGCCATAAATTCTTTTTCTCAGGCGCGGCTCATCGATGAGAATGTCGCAATAATCAATTATATGATTGGCCAGGTTCATCTGAGGCTCGGAAATTTGAAAGATGGCCGAAGGTACCTGGGAATAAGCAGCGATTATGACGGGTTTATGGCAAGAGCTCTGACTTCATATTGGACAGCAGCCAAATTGATAGTTAATAAATACCCTAATGCTTACTACACCGATTCATTGGCAGCTTTCCACATGGCTCTTGATCAAGGGGTGAAATATGAGGAACTATTTCCCGACATCCATCATCCCAGCCTGATGGGTCATATCATCATCGCGAATCGGTTTCTCTGCACGATTTACCAGTTGCCTCAGTTGAAGAAATTTTCTGACGATCGGGTATGCCGGGATCTGACCCCGACCGAACTGCGATCGTTGATCAGCCGATACCGAGAAGTGCTTGGGGTAACGGATCATGACGACAGCATAGTGGCATTGGAAATATCGCGGATGCACTTGGCTTACTCGCTATACTTTCCGAACTCTGTGGACTATCTGCCGATCGCGGAAACGAATATTTTCAAATTTTTCGAAAAGTCAAACAGGACAGTCCAGAGTCGGGCAAAAATGTGTATCTTTTTGGCCATGATAGAAACAGAGAGAGAAAACCTCACAAAAGCTTGCGCTTATGCAAATGAGGCTTTGGCATTATCACCCTTCACAGTTTGGCACATCCTCATCGAGCCTTTATTGTGCGGCGACTTGGCTTTCAATATATTTAAGAGAGCCGGAATTTCCTACTCCGAAACCAAAGACAGATTCATAGTTGAACCCACGCAGTAGTAGGTTTTGGAATGCCCGGATTTATTCGAGAATTCCAGAGTACTAACGATTATTTCACTACTGCAATTTGGATAAACAATCCTACTAGTCCTCGGTCAATTTCCCGATAAAAACGAAAATTCAGCAATGAACATCGGAAAGAGTTTCGGGACTATCGCGACTTTGGTGAGAGCCTATCCCAAGAGCACTCTGCTCGTGGCCGGATTTCTGCTCGCTGCCGGATTTTCCGAAGGTATTGGCATCGGGAGCATATTACCGCTTCTGAAACTAATCCTCAGTGGGGAGCAGCTTTCGGGCGACAATCTGTTTGGCCGGGTCATCCGGACGACATTCGGGTTAATAGGATTGCAGCCGACAGTCGGCGTTCTTCTTGTTTTCATAGCCGTTTTAATAGGCTTCAAAGGAGCCTTGATCTTGCTCTCCACGAGGCAGGTCGGATTCACCGCGGCTCGTGTGGAGACTGACCTTCGGCTCGGACTCCTCCGGGCACTCCTGAATGCGAATTGGCCTTATTTCCTCAGCCAGCCATCCGGGCGGCTCTCCAACGCCATCACTACGGAAGCGGTTTACGCATCATATTGTTATGAGCTGGTATGTCGGATGATCGCGGAAGTGGCCCAATTGGCTGTTTATGTTGGGGTCGCTTTGCTGATTTCATGGCAAATGACATTAGGAGGGCTTCTGGCTGGCGGCTTGAGCGCCCTGGCGCTTAGCGGGTTTATGGGGATGGCTCGCCGTGCCGGTGAGAGGCAGACTCAGCTGCTGAATTCAGTTGCAGCGCGACTTGTGGACGGGCTCAGCGGCATAAAACCGCTAAAGGCAATGGCTTGCGAAGACAGGGTAGGCCCTCTGCTGGAATCGGAAATCCGGGACCTCAACAAAGCGAAGCAAAAACAGGTCGTCAGCATCGGAGCGGTCAGGGCGCTGGTCGAGCCGTTATTCGTGGTCCTTCTTGCCGTGGGCGCATACCTTGCCTTTGCAATAGCACATGTTCAGCTCGAAATCCTGATAGTGCTGGTAATCTTATTCTGGAGGTCTCTATTGCGCGGTGGAGCGCTACAATCCCATTATCAGGAGTTGGCGCGATACGAAAGCGCCTTCCGGTCCCTGGAACAGGCCATACAACAGGCCCATGAAGCGGAAGAGACCGCCGCTGGGACCAAAACCCCTAGTCTTTTGAAGGGAATAGAATTCTTGAATGTGTCTTTTTCATATGGAGACAAGATCCTGCTGAAAGACGCCTCCCTGACCATCCCGGCCGGTCAGGTGACGGCAATAATCGGACCTTCCGGAATCGGCAAATCCACCGTTGCCGACCTAATTGTTGGGCTATTAACACCGCAATTGGGCGATATCCGCATCGATGATATCTCAATAAGCGAAGTAGATTTGAGGCAATGGCGCAGGAAGCTTGGCTATACTCCTCAGGAGACGATTCTGTTCCATGATTCGGTCCTGGCCAATGTTACACTCGAAGATCCATCGCTCACCAGTGAGGATGCGGAACAAGCCCTGCGGCTTGCAGGAGCATGGGAATTTGTTTCAGCGCTTCCGCAAGGTATGGACACAATTGTTGGTGAGCGTGGAGGCAAACTATCAGGTGGACAGCGCCAGAGAATAGCATTGGCCAGGGCCCTTGTCAGAAAACCTCAAATGCTCATCCTGGATGAGGTGACATCCGGACTGGACCCGGAAACCGAGGCTGAGATCGTCGAGACAATACGAGCATTAAAAGGAAGGGTGACTATTCTGGTCATCTCGCACCAAACCGAACTTGTGGAAGCCGCAGACCTAACGTATCGGTTGCAGAATCAGCAGGTGCACGTGTCTATGATTCCGGAAAACAAATGAACAAGACTGCGGGAAAAAACCATCAGGCGCGCTTAGGAGCGCCGTTGCCCTTGGGACAACAAGAAGCTGTATATTGACATTTAATCTTCCCAAATATCTCTTGGTTTTGCTCACATTGATCGTACTGTCACTTTCATACTGCGCTCTCAATACCAGGGGCACGTTTAGATTTCGCGAAGTTCCTACATTTGTCAACTACGATATGTTGGCTGAAGCCTTTTCACAAGTGCAACTTCATCTACTCGAAGCAGTTCATCCGGGGCGTCTACAAGCAGCAGATCCAGCCCATCCGGGGCTCCCATATCCATATTTGAGGGACGCAATAGTCTTTCAGGGGAAGTATTATTTTCTTCAGGAACCGTTGCCCGGACTCATTCATATGATCTGGATGAAAGTGACAGGCTGGAATCTCCCAACAGGAGCATCGATCACAATAGTAACTTTGGTTTGCTTTGTAATATATGGATTCCTACTACATCCTATCCGAGACAAATTTTTCCGGGACACCCCTGCCTGGCTTGCTTGGCTTGTGTGGATTTCATTCGGTGTCTCCGGTAGTCAGCTCTTTATCGTCAGTCGCCCAATTGTTTACCATGAGACAATCATCTGGGCCGTTTTCTTCATCTTGGTTGCAACGATATTCTTCTTTCGCGTACTGATTGAAAGACGACCAGGTATCTTCAACCTGTTCCTGTGCGGCCTATTCTGCGGTTTAGCAGTTCTGTCTCGCATCACCTTTGTAACGTACGCTGTTTCCTTCGGCTTGGGCTTTGCAGCGGTTTCAATTAACGCAAAAAGGAACTGGAGCGAAAGTGGCACACATTTTGTGATCTTTGTGGCCCCTTTGATATGTTCTATTGGGCTGCTACTTATCTACAACTACGCCAGATTCGGAGATTTCTTAGATTTCGGCAGAAGTCGTGTCATCATTCCTACGACGAAGCTTTACGAATACTGCTGTATAGCTGGCAACTTCTTCAGAATATCTCACATCCTACCGAATCTGCAGGTTTATTTATTCGAATTTCCGGGAGTGTCATTTAGACACATAATTCCATGGGTGCGATTTGATCCTGAAAGTATATCTGTGGGAGATCTGTTGGTAACACACGAGACCGTAGCATCCTTGTTCATTATGATGCCGATTCTGCTAGCGGCGCTGCCACTGGCACTCCTTCCTGCATTTCGGGCACAGTCAAGTAATTTGAATATCGCCGCTCTGACTTGCTCTTTTGCTTCACTTCTATCGTTTGCTGTTTTCTTGCCCTTGGTGACAGCTCAAGCCAGATATCTCTCTGAATTTACCGTCCTGGCATTTGTTGTGATTTACGTCAATATCGCGACGCTATGGCGCAAGATTGAGAGTCATGGCGCTCCGCTGAAGCTCTCTATGATCTTAATAATTGTGCTTTTTACCGCAAACGGAATCATGGGTCTATATTTGGGGCTCAACGGTATGGTCCAGTGGCGATAGGGCAAATTCCGTAAAGTAACGCAAAAATAAATGCATAAGATTGACAAGAAAAATTCTCAAACCCAGCAGAACCGCTTGACGATACTGTTAATGGCGGGCACTTTCCTTCTATTTGGTCTGACGATTTTTTTTGTGAACCCGTTGCGAGAAATGCCGCTGGAAGACGACTGGGCTTATGCCTTATCCGTACAGCATTTGCTGGACACAGGCAAATATCAGCCACACCACTGGGCGGTGGCAAACATGCCTTTCCAGATTTACTGGGGCGCTCTGTTCGAGCGCATTCTTGGAATCGGGTACGGGACCCTCAGGGTTTCGACATTGGTTATCGCGTTCATGGGTCTGGTGGCCTTCTATGCTCTGGCTCGAGAACACGATCTGACTCGTTGGATGGCCGCTCTCGCGGCTATGATACTGATTTCAGGACCCGTGTTTCTGTTCTTCAGCTTTTCGTTTCATACGGATATTCCGTTCTTGGCACTCCTGGTTGTGGCTCTCTTGTTTTACACTCGGGCGACTCGACTCCGGAGTTATACCTGGATGATCGCTGCGTCCTTGGCAGCGTCTGCGGCAATATTGACGCGACAGTTCGGGGTGGCGCTTGTAGCCGGTATCATTGTTCTGTGGATAATGGAGGGTTGCGACCGACGCAGAATTCCATTCTACTTGATTGGGATAGTGTTGCCGCTAATAGCAGCCGCTTGGCAATATCATCAGGCTAGTTTCAACCCCAATTGGGGAATGAAGCACGCGTTGGCAGCCCTATCCTATTACCTGAGCACGTTCAGGCTGCTTGCAGGCGGACTGGTGTGGAAACCGGCGGTAGCGTTTCAATATATGGCTTTGTACTCACTTCCATTTGTGCTGTGGGCTGCGATTGTACTGCCCAAAGACTTGCGGCAGGGTTCACAAGAAGCCAAGTCGCTCTCGCCAGCCTGGGACGTCGGTTTGTCCATAGCCTTCCTGATTTACCTTGTCCTGGTAATGATCAAAATGCGCCGAATCATGCCTATCGTTCCATACAATTTCTTGGAAATGGAGCGGATCGGTCTTATCATACAGATTCCCCTTACGGTCATCACTACTATCGGAGGTGTGCTCTATTTTCGAATTCTGCTTAGACGGTACGTTGACATGAAGTCTTGGGCAGCCTCGCCGCCTCAACAACGTTTGCTCGGTATTACAACCCTTATTCTTTTTGTTTTCCATCTATTTTTCCACTCCTTTTTCGATAAGTACTTGCTGTTTCTTGTGCCGTTTATTCTCATAGTTGTCGGAAGATACCTTCAGGAACAGGATGTGCGCTTTCGCAAGTCGATCATCCTGGCAACTATCCTTGTCCTGGTGGTATCTGCAATGTGGACGCGCGCGAACCTGGAGCGACAGGAAGCCCACTGGAAAGCAGGCGAATGGCTCAAAGCGACTGGCATTCCGGTGGCCCAGATTTACGGGAGCTGGCAGTGGATTGCCCACTACAGGTTCGACGAGTACATCGAGGAAATCGGCGGCCGACCGGTGGTAAACCTGAGTGATCTGTGGGAACGCTGGATGCCGGAACAGTACAAAGCGGCCCGTTACCTGGTCGTTGCCGATATTCATCGAAGGGACGAGTACATGGCTTCCATGGACCGGAAACCCGTGGATGAAGAATGGGAAGTTATCGGCGAGATCCCGTACCGCACTATGTTCTTTTGCACGGGCAAGGCAACAATGGTGAAAAAGAAGTAACTTCCGCTTGCTATGCCGTATATCTCCGAAACACATGATGTTCGTAAATTGCTCCACAGAAAGCAGATTGGAACCTGACAGGCCGGGCTGTTCAAGTGTCCTTTGGATTCGCCTCAAATGCCTTCTTAGCCTAGTTTTGCGCAGGCGTTTCCGGGAGTTAAGCGGGCATGTCGCTCATTTCTTATATCGCAGGAAACATCCGGACCATCCTTGGCTGGCCAAACCGGCAAATTCAATATTGGATTCTTTACTTACCAGTCGAGATGTAGGGCTCGAATTCGGTTCAGGCAGGAGCACCATTTGGTTTGCTAAAAGGGTTTCGGCGATGACCAGTATCGAGCACGATCCGATTTGGCATAGCAAAGTTACTAAAGAATTGACGATGCAATGCCTGCAAAATGTGGATTGTTTGTTGATTGAGAAAGACGTGCCAGACGAAAAAGGTGAAGACTCGGCTTATGTTAGGACTACGGACAAGTTCTCCAAAAACAGGTTTGATTTTATATTGGTAGACGGCGCTTACCGGGACAGCTGCGCTCTCGTTTCGCTCGAATTGCTGCGGCCGGGAGGAATTTTGATAATTGATGATTCTCACTGGTTTCTGCCAAGTAATTCAAATTCCCAGAACGCAAGGACAAATGCACAAGGACCCGCTTCTCCTAAATGGGAAGAATTTATGAACGCAGTGGCAGCGTGGCGCTGTATCAGGACCACCGACGGAATTCACGACACAACGCTGTATTTGAAACCTTGCCAATGATTGAACGAGACCGCTTAGGCAAGAGTCATCTATTAACAGTGCTTCTCATGGCCTTCATTTTGAGAGCATGTGTTCCACTAATTGCATTCATAACGACCAAAGACAAAACCGTATTCTTTACTTCCGACACAGCCGGTTATCTTTAACCCGCGGGGCTCTGTCTCATAGTGAAATTCCTGTATAGGAAATAAGTCGATTGAAACTGCTGGTGCGCCCTAAGATGGATCGAGAAAGAGTTCTTCTGTTGGGTACCTAACGCTGACCTCTCTGAGAGAAACCCCGGGAGCCATATGATGAGAGACAGATCGGGTCCGGTTCGATTGGAAATCGTTATCCCCGTTTACAACGAGGAAGAGATGATAAAGCCCCTTCTCGACGAGCTAATACGCACATTTGGAAAGGAACAGCTCGAAAAGCACCTAATTCGGTCTGTTAAGCTCATTTTTGTCGATGACGGAAGCACCGATAACACGGCCTCGAAATTGGCTGAGGCTATTCGTGCCGGGCTCCCTGCGGTATTGATCCGGCTGTCCCGGAACTTCGGTCACCAAAAAGCATTGAAGGCCGGTCTGGACGTGGCCACGGCAGATGTGACAGCTGTCATTGATGCGGATCTGCAAGACCCACCCGACTTGATCCCTGACATGCTTTCCGAGTGGCGCGAGGGCTGTGACGTGGTCTATGGTCTGCGTCGCTCTCGCAGAGAAGGAAGAGCTAAGAGGTTCTGTTATTGGGCAGCGTATCGCCTGATTGCCATGCTGTCGGATATTCCGTTGCCGCTGGATAGCGGGGACTTCTGTCTGATGGACCGGCGAGTCGTGACTCACCTGAAAAGCTTGAGTGAGAGTGTGCTGTTTCTGCGGGGGATGAGGTCATGGGTTGGCTTTCGGCAAATAGGATTGCCGTACGATCGTCCGGCACGCATTGCAGGAACAACGAAATACAGGCTCAAGAATCTGTACAAACTAGCGACTGATGGAATTGCCGCATTGAGTACCAGGCCGCTCCGGTTGGCTCAGGGAATCACCTTCGCGTATCTGGTCACTGCGATCACTTTGAGTATATTCATTATATTTCGCTTGCTGTTTCCAGCCGACAATGGTGTCTCGCCACTCTTCCTAACCACTTATCTCCTGATACTTCTCGGTAATGGACTCATATGCTTGTGCATTTACGTCCTTGGAGCATATGTCGGCAGAGGTTACGTGGAGGTGAAGGGCCGTCCCCAGTACGTCGTCATGGAAGTCGTAACCGCGGCCGGCTTTGAACAAGCCTTGGAAGGAAACGCAAATCAAAATGACCGGGACGCTTGATACTATGCCGGAGCTTCCCCCGCATGTAGAAAAGCTCTCCGTGATGCCTGGTAAGGTCGATTTCATCGATGGATGGTACGAAGTCGAGGCCAAGTATCCCAATCACTTCTGGTTTCAGTGGCGTTGGGCAATCTTTCGCCGCATGCTCAAAAGTGTAGGCCTACGTATGGATGCTGAGTTGGCCGCCCTGGACGTCGGGTGTGGAACAGGAATCTTGAGATCTCAATTGGAGGGGCATTCCGCGTGGTCCGTGGATGCGGCTGAAGTGAATCCAACTGTTATACAGAGCATACCCCAGGGGCGAGGTCGCACGTTGTGCTATGATGTCCGGGACGAAATCAAAGAACTCTTGGAACGTTACGATGTAGTATTGCTCTTTGATGTTCTGGAGCACATACCAGATCCTGTGCTATTTCTTCGTTCGGTCTGGAAGCACGTGAGACAGGGCGGAATGCTTATTGTAAACGTGCCCGCTCTACCGTCCTTATACAACGTGTATGACGAGTCTGTGGGACATGTGTGGCGATACGACAAACGATTGCTGCTTCAACAGACAGAAGCCGCAGGATTTCAGGCGTTAGACGTAAGGTACTGGGGGTTCCCGATGATTCCCTTACTGGTGCTGAGAAAACTCTTGTTTAGTACCGGGAAGAAACGAGACAAGGCCGAAATTTTGACGACCGGATTGGTTCCTCCCGGACCGGCGACACGCCTGGTCCTCGGTGCCATCAAGGCCTTTGAGCTGACGATTTTGCCGCGACCACCTATTGGGACGTCGCTCATGTTGGCCGCGAAAAAATCTTGACGAAGATATAATCGTGCCACTAATGCTTGGATGTAATGCGTTTGGGAACAGCTTCGAAACAGGTCGCTTCGAATCCGGAGAGAGCGGACACAGTCGCTTTGGGTCTTGGAAGAGAGATAAGAAAGGACCAAAGATAGTCATGAAGGTACTGAAGAAGCCCATGTTGCTTCTCTTCATGTCGGCTCTACTCATTCTGGTCGTAATGACCGTGACTATCGGCACACGCCCCGAGGTTATAAAGGAGTCAGAGCCTTATGTTGGCTTCCCGATGGATAGTCCCGTGGCGATCTTTCAACAAGGCGTCCCGATAGGGTATCCCCTTTTTCTAAGATTGATAAGGTCCTTCTCCCATGATTTTCGGTACTTGCCTCAGTTGCAGACATTGGCATTCATTGTGGCTGTTATTTTTCTGTTTTATGCATTGACAAGATACGGCTTCGGCGAGGGGCCAGCCTTGGTAGTCGTGGCACCCATGTTCTGTAATCGAACGCTCTGGGAATTTGGTAACAGAGTTAGTGCGGATCTGTTCGCCTTGTCTGCGTCTATAGTGTGTATCGGCTCAGCTTTTCTGGTGGCTGAAAGGGCCACGAGTGTCGGTCGTTGGCTATTGCTGGCTGCAACCGTATTTGCTACGTATATGGTTCGTGGAGATTACTTGTTTCTCATTCCACTGGTCCCTTGCCTCATGCCGTTTCTAGCGTCTTTTCGCCCAACAAACTCAGTCCGTACGGTCTCGTGGAAGAAGCTTGCCGTTGTCGCAACGATTGCTTGCGTGGTTCCATTCTTAGCATATTGTACCGTTCGGTACGTCTATGTGAAGCACTTTGGGTTGGTTACTATGGGTGAACAAACCATGATTGTTATCGGAACCCAATTCTTACAGGAAGAGGATGTGAATCGTTTGGATCAAGATTTGCGACCTTTGGCGCTCGCAATGCTTGCTCGGCGAAAGGCTCTCGATTCAGAGTTCCCGAGGCGCGGATCGATGTATCCTATGACGATCTGGCCCGATATCAGCTACATGTATATGAATCGGGTGTCGCTGCCCGCACAGCTTGATATTCTCGGAGTCAGGGGGCCACACGAGAACGTTTTTGTTCAAGATATGCCTCGAGCGGAGCAGAGCAGACTGGCCGTAATGCTGAGAAAACTTAGCACGGCAGCACTAATGCTCCACCCAAGTGAGCATCTGGAATACTATCTGAAATCAATGATGTACGGCATAAGTTTTGCTCTTTTCGTAGAGGGGGCGGTGTTGACCCCGCTGCTACTATTATTCTTTGCAACATACTTGATTCTTGCTTTACTCTGGCGCGCACGAGAACCGGAGAAGGGTGATTTCTCCCCTTCCAGCATCTTCTCCCGATTCCCGCAGTGGTCACCCCTCAGCGCGGTGATGCTTGTAGCCGTTTCCTTTTTTCTGGCGAAGGTGCTTCTTGTGGTCTTTGTCAATCCGATGCAGGGACGATATCTGTCTGCTACTTCGATCTTTATTCCCGGCGTGCTGTCTGCTGCCATTTACGAGAACTGCGTTTTCATGTTCCATTCTCGCTTAACCGATCAGAGAGTATCATAAGCCACCGGAATCATTGTGGAACCTGCTTCGCTCTCATTTCCCGGCTTCATCACGCCTTTCCGGAACACGAACCCAGTATCCGGCTTCAGAAGTTCGATGGCGAGTAAAATTATCCAATGAAAACCCGTATCTTGAAGGTACTCGCCTTTTTTGGTTCAGATCTCGATCTTTACAGCGGTCCCGACTTCCTGCAAATGTCCTGTCAGGAAGGCTACACACTGCTCGCGTTGGATTCCGGCGCAATGGCCGCTGCAGCCGGGGCAGGGTTGGACTATACCTTGATGGAGGACTGGCTCAGTCCGGAGAAGATTCTGTGTGCGATCGAGGATGCAGCCCTATGCGAAACCGGATGGTACCAACCCGCCAGAGACGAGTTCACCGTTGATGGCATATGTTGGCCCGAATTCGACCATGTCGCGATGATGTGGTTTTGGCAAAATGTAATGTTGGCTGAGGCATTTGCAAAAGCGTTTATTGCCCGTGACGGCCGAGAATTAAAGTTTTTTGGTGACCGGTTCCGACGCGCGGCTGTTTTTACCGATCCATCGTACGTCTGTAATGCTGTTTGGAAAGATGAACTTGGTGGGAAAGTGGTTGAGCTTAAGCGAGGAAGGCTGTTTCCGGAGAACCTCCTCACACAAATTCGAGATAATGCATTTCGACGAATCCGGGGCCTCCTGGGCAGATCCGCCGAATCAGCTCAGGATACTGTTTCAGATTTCCTTGAAGGAAGCATAGTTTTTGTACTGGGTCAACTCGAGGCACGACGTTTTACTCATATCGCAGATGATTTGTTAAAGAGATTTCCCGCTAAGGTCGCTGCAGTGCTAGGGGGGCCCTATCAAGAAGCGGCTAATGAAATGACTTCAATTTTGGGTGCCCCGGTCGCGAGCGGGGCCCCTTGGCCCTTGTCGCCCCGCTGGGCCTTCTTTCCCAATTTGCTTTTATCGGCATCGGGTTCGTCTCTTGAAAAGAGATTTCGGCATGGATATCAGCTCGCTGTCGAGGCATCACATGATAAGCCCTGGGATAAGGCTTTGCGACATTTGCGGTTCCATTTCAAATATTATTTTGGCCATCGGTGGCCGGTTCTGCATTCCAAGACGTTTGCGTTCTGGTCGACCATGTGGTTGAAGTATCGTCCGCGTGCCGTCGTCGTGACCAACGTCTGGTCAAGCTATTATCTTTCAGCCTGCTTGGCTGCCAAGCGGCTCGGCATTCCCACTGTGCTGGCGGCTCATGGAGGGGTTCAGTTGCTGCCACCAGGCATCGAAAATCTTTTCCGGATGGACCATGTATTATATGAAAGTAGTCTCCAGCGCTCAATTTATGCAGACGCCGGAGTGTCTTACAGGAAATTGACCTCCTGTCGCGGGCTTATCGCTGCAAACGAATATGAGACGCAAAAGCTTTCCCCTTGGTCGGCCAATAACAAATGGCGTGTGTTGACCCTGTTGGATACGACTGGCGTGGGGCCAAACTTGGTTCCGCTCATTAGCTTGAGAGCTCAATTAAACGCACTAAGAATATTGGAAGCCCTCCCTACCGATCTGACGGAAAAACTGGATATGTACATAAAAGTTCATCCATTTTACCAGGATTTGGAAATTGTCGCTGCTGCTGGAAAAGATCTCCTGAAAAGAGTCCTCCCGCCGAAAGCTGATCTTCATGAGTTGATTTCTGAAGTGGCATTGGTTGTCGCGGTTAATTATGTCGGTTCGGCCCTCGTTCATGTCTTGCGGGCAGGGAAGCCGTTGTTGTATCTGTTAACCGAACATGAACCCATGCTGAAACGACCTGATAGACGCTTTGATTTTTTCACGGAGGCGGCTACTGTCGTCAGGACCGCAGATCAATTCTGGACCGCAGTCAGGGATTTTTTTTCGGATGATGCAGCGGCCGAGCAGATGTGCATGAAATCGCAGGTTTTTGCTCGTCATCACCTGGATTCCTCTGGTGCTCCCGAAATTGGTGAAGCGCTGAAACAGTTTTGTTGACATGCAGCTTGACTCCATCGCGGCGACAATGTCAGAGCCTCTGGTTTCCATAGTTTTACCTACCTACAACGGGTCAAAGTTTCTGGAAGAATCAATATGCAGCTGTCTTGACCAATCGTACTCCAATTTTGAGCTCATCTTGAGCGATGATGCATCGACCGACAGAACACCGGAAATAATAGCCCATTTTGAGCGTCTGGATACCCGAATTCGATCGGTCCGACACGCGACCAATCTCGGGTTGCCTGCCGCGCTGAATACGGGCTTTGCCATGTCTCGTGGTGAGCTTCTCACCTGGACCTCCGATGACAATCTATATCGTCCCAACGCATTAGCCGTTTTGGTGGATTTCATGAAACGCAATCCCGAAGTCGACATCGTTTACGCAGGCTTCAGTTATGTAAATGATCAAGGCAAGATGATTGGCCGACATCCTGCTCTACCGGTTAAAGAGCTTACTTATCGCAATACAGCAGGGGCATGTTTTCTTTATCGCCGCACAGTTTACGAAAAGCTGGGCGGATACGACGTAAATGCGGTCCAGGTGGAAGATTATGATTTCTGGTTGCGCGCATTGGGATTCTTCCGCTTTCATGCTCTTCCCGAAGACCTTTATTGTTACCGTGTGCACACCGATTCCTTGAGCTATCGAGAAATGGACCGCACGAAATTGGCCACAAGCAAAATTCTTGAAAAATACCTTGGTAACTGGAAGGGAAAGGATCGTTCTTTCGCGTATCTGCGATTGGCCAGGGACGCAGCGGAAATGGATGATTCAAAAGCTGCATGGATCTATTTCCGGAAGGGAATTCTAGGGTATCCTTTTTGCCTTATCGAGAGAGTCTCATGGATAACTTTATTTGCTTTGATTTTTGGCCAACGATACTTCCTGATACTGAAAAGCTTTCTTAATTTATCGCGGAGACACCGCAATTTTAGGAAATGATAGGACACAAGGATACAGCCACAAATACTCCCCTTAGGGTGCTTCATTTAATAACCTGGCTCGGCAGAGGGGGAGCGGAGATGTGGCTGATGTCAATGCTGCGTGAGATCCCCCGTGATATTTGCGCCATGGACATCCTATGCAAAGGCGCTCACGTCGGAGAAATGGCGCCTGAAGCGGAAGCATTGGGCGCTGAAGTCTTGCACTGTCCTCTAGATATTGCCCATATCAAATTTGTTCGGTCTTTAAGCAATATTCTGCGAAAAGGAAACTACGATATAGTTCACAATCATCTCAACGCCTATAGCGGAATCGCTGTTTGGGTTAGTCACCTTTTTGGCGTCCCCACAATCACAACTTTTCATAGCACGAGTTTTGAACCGGAAGACCAACGTCTTCAAGCTGCCGGTGTGCGCCAGATGCGTGCGCTATACGAGTTTCTAAGTATCAGATACGCTCTGTGGAAATCCGATGCGGTAACAGGAGTCTCCAAAACCGTGCTGGACCGGTTTGTTGATCCGAAGAAGCAATCGCCTGACATGTCCGACGTAGTATATCTTGGGGCTGCAATCCCCGAACCGGCCACGGAGGAAGCAAGGACTGCATTTCGTGCTTCATTAGGCTGGCCTGCAAATACACCTATTGTATTGCATGTGGGATCTTTTAAAGAAACAAAGAACTATCCCGGTGTGTTGGCAGTTTTTGAACAAGTTGTGAAGTCATTATCGCAGGCTCGTCTGCTGTTGGTGGGTGAAGGAATTTTGCGTGCGAACGTAGAGCGCCGGGTGGCAGAATCGAAAATAGATCATGCTGTTCGTTTCCTGGGCTTACGGAATGATGTCCCGAGGCTCATGACTATGGCCGATGTGTTGTTATTTCCATCATTTCAAGAAGGATGCCCCGTGGTTGCTCTGGAAGCGAGCGGAGCCGGGTTGCCGGTCGTTGGCTCGAAAATTTCGGCAATGGAAGAAGTAATCGAGAATGGAGTGGCAGGGTTCCTTCACCCGTTGAATGATATTCCCGGAATGTCTCATTCGGTGGTAAAGCTCTTGCTGGATGAAAAATTGCGGCGACAAATGGGGAACGCCGGCCGAGCACGGGCGCAGGAGGATTTCTCTCCCAGAGCGGCTGCTGATCGCCTACTCTCCTTATATTATCGGTTCATCCGGGATCAGAATCGCTGAGCTCGCTTTACCAAATTTGAAAGGATAAAGTTGGAGCAGGATTCGCAATTATCCAAGGTACTATCATATTTTGATCGGAACTCCGATAGTTGGCGTGATCTGTACGTAACCCCTAGAACTACCAACGAACTCGTACTTCAAGAGCGATTAAACTATGCTTTGGATTTCCTCTCCAGGAATGTCCCCCTTCATAGCAGTGTATTAGACGTGGGCTGCGGCTCCGGATCGGCCGCTGTCAAAATCGCGCAGATGGGCTATTTGGTGCATGGAATTGATATTTCGATGCAAATGATCGCATCGTGCCGTGAACAATTGTCTCGAGCTTTACCCGAATCGGAATCGATTATCTTCACTGCCGGCGATTTCATGGATATGGAATTAGAAGCATCTCACTATGAAGCAGTCATCGCTCTCGGTTTTTTGGAGTACCAGATCAACGAGCTTGCCGTACTGCATCGGTTTCACAACATTATGAAAACAGGTGGTCTTCTGATCGTCTCCGGGCCACAGAGTCTCTCTTTGAGCGGCGGTTTCGGTTTGACCAGACTTCTGCTCAAATTGACCGGACGGCAAGCTTTGGCTCTCCATGGCTACAGTCGTTCAAGGATGAGCAAACTTCTTTTGTCAGCAGGCTTTGAGGTTATTGACATCATAAGACACGGGTTTGCGCTATTGCCAATGATTGAGGAGCGAATTGTCGGATTCAGGATAGCCGCTTTAGCACATAAGGTCCTTACGGGTTTGTCCTCGGTATTACCCATAGAAGCTTTTGCCAATGACATAATAGTGGCCGCAATCAAGAAGAGATAAAAAGTGACGGGGCGGCCATTTCAACGTACGATTGCCCCGTGCATTCTCCTTATTGGAAATAGGACCGAATGAAACATTAAACATGCCACAGCAGATCAAATTCTTCTTAATCACGGTTGATACGGAGGGGGACAATTTGTGGTCCCGTCCTCGACGCATTACGACCCGGAACGCTCGATTTATCCCTCGATTTCAAGAGCTTTGCGAGAAATTTGGCCTCAAACCGTGTTATCTCACTAATTATGAAATGGCGGCGGACACATTTTTTCAGGAATTCGGCGGAGAGGTTTTGAAGCGCCGAACTGCGGAAATCGGGATGCATTTGCACGCCTGGAATAGCCCGCCGGAGCTACCGCTCGGCGAAGATGATTATCGTAATCAGCCATATCTTATTGAATATTCCGAACCAGTGATTTGGCAGAAAATAGATTACTTAACCTCCATGCTTGAAGACCTGTTCCAAACAAAAATTACGAATCACCGGGCTGGGCGCTGGGCCCTTAATGAAGTATATGCAAAGCTGCTGCTCAAAAGAGGATATCGTGTGGATTGTTCGGTGACACCCCACGTGTCATGGGAAGCTCATTTGGGAGATCCCAACGGAACAGGCGGAAGCGATTATACAGATTTCCCGGATCACCCGTATCTATTGAATAATGAAGACATTAGGCTGTCAGGTTCAGCCGGTCTGCTTGAACTTCCTGTGACCATATATCCTGGAAATCAAAACTTGCTTCATAGGTTGATCAAACACCTGAACCCTGCAAATCCTGTAAAAAGAGTGGCGAATCTGGTTTTTCCTTCGTGCTACATTCTTGCCCCACGTAGGTTTCGGTTATCTGAGCTTCACAGGATAGTGGAATGGTGCATCGCAGAAAGCAGGACCTACGTTCATTTCATGACTCATTCTTCCGAGCTCATGCCCGGTGGCGGCCCTGCTTTTCGTACAGCCGCAGATATAGACCGTCTTTATGCTAATCTGGAGCGCCTGTTTGCAAAGGTTTGCCGCTTTTTCAAAAGCGTAACATTGTCGGAATACTATGATTATTTTCTGGATTGTAACGAGTCTGAAGATAAACTGAAATTTAAATATCGGGCTCACAATGATAATTGACATGGCCAAATCCAAAACCAAAATATGGGCATCGGCATATCAAAAGATCGGTTTTGTTCTGCGGTTCATACGATCAAGCCCCTGGCTGGCTCATAGGCTTTTTGCCGTGAAACTTGTCAGCACTAAACACCAGCATGTCTGGGACGGCACTACCTGGGTGCTTCGAAAGGCGCTCAGGAGATACGTAAAGGACGGATATCGCGTGTTGGAACTGGGTACCGGCCACATCGGAGTGCTCGCGATTTACTGCAGCAGTATACGAAAGATTCAGATGGTGGCGGTAGATATAAACGAATCCTTTGTTGATAATGCCAGGCTGGTAGCCAATGCCAGCGTGGCGCACCAAATCGAGTTTCGGCAGAGTGACTGGTTTTCAAATGTGAACGGTAAGTTTGATATCGTTTTCAGCAACGTTCCATATATCCCAACTGATATAGGAGTGGGGATCAACACGTTAACTAAATATAGGGAGGTATGGGACGGCGGTCCGGACGGAGGAAACGAAATCAGACGAATTTTAAGAGATATCCCGAATTTTCTTACCCCAGAAGGACGTCTGCTATTAGGAATTGCCCCTGTGTACTTGCCCAGGTCTGCTGTGCTGGGGTTGATCAAGAACCGGCCTGAATTGGAATTAGAGAATATCGTTACGTCAACTTTGTCTCCTTGTGAGGTATATGTAATCCGAGCCAAATAGGATGAGGCGAACCGGGCGGCGGTTACCCACCCATTCTCATGAAATGAGAAGCCCTTCACTTGCAGGTGGCCAAAGAATGTCATTACGACCGGAGCGAAGCAATCCCGCGGCTTTGGGGATTGCTGGTGGGACCGGCATCCTGCCGGTCATATCCAGGTATCGGCGTCTCAGTTACAAGCAAAGACCGGCAAGATGCCGGTCCTACTGGAAATCATCGCTATCCGTCACAAAAGCCTTTACCGGTTAGCAGTCGATGTAATTCTTCAGTTACGCGGGGCGTGGGTCTGTCATTGCGAGGAGTGAAACGACGAAGCAATCCCCCAAGCCCGGAGATTGCTTCCCCTGTTTTTCAACGGGGTCGCAATCGAGAACTCCCTATTTGGATATTCTTACATTCCCCAGGTACAGAACATCCAACCCGCAGGAATAAAATGTCCTGATCGCGTCATCCGGGCTGTTCACGATTGGCTGCCCATTAAGATTAAAGCTCGTATTCAATACAATGGGAATTCCGGTTTTTTCTTTAAAATGTCTCAGCAGCGAATAAAATTTAGGCGAGGATTCTTGCCCCACGGTCTGGACTCGGCCTGTGCCGTCGCAATGAACCACTGCCGGCACCAGTTCTGTTTTGTTGCTGCGGAACCGCAATACTCGCTCCATGAAAGCAACTTTAAATCCCGCTTCACACTCAAAATAATCCGAGACGTCTTCCGCCAGGATAGCGGGCGCAAATGGCCGGAAGCTTTCCCGGAATTTAACTGACGCGTTTATAATGTCCTTCATTTCAGCTCGTCTGGGATCCGCCAGGATCGATCGGTTTCCCAGGGCACGTTGGCCAAATTCGGCTCTGCCCTGAAACCATCCTACAAGTTTACCTTCGATTAGGTCCATGCTCGCGGCCTCAGCGGGATCGCTCAAGACCTCAGCTTTTGGCAGCTTGTAACGGCGCACCGTCAGCTGACATTCTTCATCAGAAAATTCGATCCCCCAATAGTTATGCAAGGAATCTTGATGAATTCTTCTACCTGTTCTTTGAGCATACAGGAAAGCAGCCGCACCCACGGATGTTCCGGAGTCATCAGGACAGCTTGAGATAAAGGAATTCTTAAATGGGGAAACATTCGATATCTTGCCATTAAAAGCGCTGTTCATAAAGCAGCCGCCTGACAAAACTACAGTCTCTAAGCCCGTGCGCCGATGTAGATGCCCAAGGATTTCACTGACTTTTTCTTCGAATACTTTTTGCAGAGCCGCCGCGATTTGTTGATGCCTTTCAGAAACCTCCTCGTTTCGACCTCGTGGCCGGCCAAGTAATGCAATAAGCTTATCGGAATACATTCTGCGATCCCAGAAATTGTAGAACTCAAAAAAATGCAAATCCAGGTTGAATCGTCCTCTTTCATCCACTTCAACAAGTTTGCCCAAGTCCGCATAGTAGGGATTGTCCCAGTCTGCATAGCAGGACAGCGCCATCACTTTCCATTCGTCCCTGTCGGGCCGGAATCCAAGAAATTGGGTTACAGCACTGTAGAAGAGGCCTATGGAATGTGGGAAATCCACTTCGTCCAAAATCTCGATTTCCGTGCCACGGCCTGCTGCCAGCAGACCTGTTTGTCTTTCTCCTCTCCCATCCAATATGAGAATTGCCGCTGAATCATAAGGGCTGAGAAAAAAGGCGTTCCCCACGTGAGTTAGATAATGATCGATATAGGTAATGGGAGGGCTGTCGTTCCATAAATCACTGACAGTGAATTTGGAAGCTGCCTTGGCAGCTGCTATTTGCATGAATTGTCCAGGCACTTGCGTCATATGTTCGACGCGCCATCTGCGTGAGTTAAGGTAACCGTCAGGTATTGTTTCCAGCTCAATGGCCGGATTCCATGCAACGGCGATTTCATCTATTTCAGCTATTGTCAACCCGGCCTGTTCCAAACATTTATTTACGGCTGCCACAGGGAAATGTCGGCTCTGCTTGACTCGATCGAGCCTTTCTTCCGGGATCGCGCAGACGATCTGTCTGTCCGCGATAATACATGCTGAACAGATGAAAACATCGTGACAAAGACCGAGAATTTTCATAAGGGGATAACCTTCAGAACACGATCGCACATTGATATGAGTACGATCATGTCCGCGGCTTGTCAATCATGAAAGGCTCTGCTACATTGTTTTGTTGTATATTGCATTCCGAGCTAGCTGAAGAAATTTCACCAAGCAATATGAACTTTCGGACAAGAATTAACTTTGCAGCAATTCCGCAGGACTCCCGATAGATGACAGTTAACGATTTAGCGCTGCTGGCAATTCTTTTCATACTCGTAGCACTGCTGGTAAATCATTATCTCGGAAGACGATTTTTTACTAAGAATCTTAGAATTGCGGCAATTGCAGGAGGATGGGCGTGGCTAGTGTACACTTTCCTTGGCGAAGAATTCGCTGAATCGGTTCTTGCCATAGGCACCGGTGACGCGCCGCTTCACGGAGGAATGTCCACCGATCTGATCCGGTTAATGGAGCGTGGGGAATGGGAGAGCATATGGGCCGGTTTCGGGCCCGGTAATCACGCATATCATGTTTATCTGGCCTTCACCAATTTTATATTCGGTGCAACAGAAGTCACGTGGATAGCGATTAATGGGTTCATGGCCTTTTGGGGTGGTTTGATGCTGGTGAGGCATCTCGGGATCATGTTTCCTGCGGGAAAAAAGCGTAACCTGGCCCTAATGTTCATTTTGTTTTGTCCCTCTGTAGTATTCTGGAGCAGCACTAATTTAAAAGAAGGACTGATGTATTGGTCGATTTGCTGTGTTTTTTCCAGCACATTTCCTACCAAAGTCGGATCCCGTACATTCACAGCGCCGCTCATGATTATAGGCAGTGTCGTCGGCGGGCTTTTGCGGCCTCATGTTATGACCGGATGGGTGACCGCGGTCGTATCGGTTAATTTTTTAAGGCGAGGCCAATTGGGATACGCTGCATTGCTGATGTTTGCAATCCCGCTGCTCCTGATAGGCACTCAGCAACTGACTGGCGCTTCATTGGAAGTCGATTCGGTAATGGAAGCTGCTGAATCGCGGTACAAGCTAATGAGTGAAATCAAAGGAGGTTCAGATATCGAATATGGAAATGAGGGGCCAATCCCTGTCGTCTCGGGTTTGGTATCGATATTCTTCCGGCCTCTTCCATGGGAAATCCGCAGTATCCGATTCGTCTTTGCTATTATCGAGACTTGGACAATCACTCTTTTGACGATCGGAATTTGGCTTAAAATGCATAAGGAAGAACGCCGGGATATCTTTAGATTTCCAGAAATTCAAGCTGCTTTTATTGCTCTCGCATGGGGTTCTTTCCTTTTGAGCTATTTTCCTAATACGGGGTTACTCATGCGGCAGAGGGTCCAAATGGTGCCGGCTCTTTTGATCCTGGCTTTCACACCCATACTATATCGTGGTTGGATGAAAGAAAGACCAAAGCGTCCGCAGCGAGTCACCAGACCGGATTTCGCCAGCCCGCCGGTTTGGCTTAAATCCAATAATGTCAAGCTTGCCGATAAGCACACGCCCGGTTCATGACAATTCCTGAAAACCTTGTAGCTTGTGGTCTTAACAAGGAAGCAGTGTATCCACCGGCACCTTTCTCGCCTGGAGAAAGATACCCTGAATACCCTTTCCAAAGTATCGCCACGACTCCGAATCATGTATACGCCCTTGTGAGGGATTGCTTGCGAAGACTTGGGCTCGATCTAGAACATTTCGGAAGCAAGTCTTGGAACCCATTGGGTGGAATAGTACGGCCCGGCGATAACGTAGTAGTCAAACCCAATTGGGTTTACCACAAGAACAAAGGCAATGGATCGCAGGAGTCGGTTACAACTCACCCTTCTTTAGTCCGTGCTCTCTTGGATTATATTTGGATCGCACTAGGCGGAGAAGGGACAGTGATTGTAGGTGACGCTCCAATCCAAGGATGTAAGCTGGATGAGCTGCTGAATACCCGAAACTGGCATGAACTGCCCGAATTTTATTCGCAGAACGGAAATATGCATGTCATTTTGGAAGATTGGCGATTGGAAGTTTATCATGGCCGTACATACGTAACGTTTCAAAAGGAGATTCGGGACACCGATGAAGCGTTTTCAATCGTTGATCTTGGAGAGGCCAGCATGCTGGAACCTGTTTCTCATGATCACGAAAATTTTCGAGTGACCTATTATGATCCCGCTGCACTCAAATTCCATCATAGTCCGGGCAAGCACGAATATTGTATTTCAAAACGTATTCTCCAGGCAGATGCTGTGTTTAACGTTGCAAAACTGAAATCGCACCGGCTGGCCGGAATTACCGGCTGCATGAAAAACCTGGTTGGAATAAACGGCCATAAAAGCTTTTTGCCGCATTTCAGACAAGG
The DNA here is from genome assembly GCA_052144015.1 of Desulfomonilaceae bacterium. Taxonomy (GTDB): domain Bacteria; phylum Desulfobacterota; class Desulfomonilia; order Desulfomonilales; family Desulfomonilaceae; genus DATJPW01. Next base: position 31,750 of record JBKQRG010000096.1, on the reverse strand, counting down.
CCCTGCTACTAAGGGGCACGATGAATATCCGACCAAGAATGCTTTAAAAGCACTACAAAGCACATTTGCGGAGTTACACGATGCGACCTCTAGTCGGTGGGCTCAATTGCCCTACGGCCTTATGCGCTATTCCTTGCTATTGCTTCTGAAAACCATCCCCTCGGGAATTCGATTCGGAGCATGGCACGGGAATGATACTATTTGGCGCACTATCTTGGACCTGAATCGAATATCGTTGTACGCCGATCAGGAAGGCTTTCTTAAGTCGGCTCCGCGTCGTAAATTTTTCTGCATGCTGGATGCAATCCTGGCCGGTGAAGAAGAAGGACCAATGCGGCCCAGGGATAAACATTGCGGAGCAATACTAGCGGGCACGAACGCACTGGTTGTCGACAGTATCGCGGCCAAGTTCATGGGGTTAACCTGGGAATCAATTCCACAACTCTCCGGAGGATTCGGACTTTCATCCTATCCGATTTTCAATGGAACGGCTGCCATGATTCAAGTAGCGGAAGATGGGACGGTGCCATACTCTGAATGGCGGCCGGATACCGGGCCTTTTCTGGTACCAAGCGGATGGCAAGGGCTGAATGGATAGCCCATTCAGGTTTCCGATAAGTTTATTCACCCGCCTGTCAGACATCCTTGTAATCTTAGCTTGAAGATCGACTGTTTCTCATTATGACTCTCACAAAGCGTATATATGATAATTCACCGGTATGGTTTGAAAACTTCATGGTTTCACTCCAGGGGTTCATTTTTAATCATCGGAGATGGGACGTTGAACTGGGGCGCTCGTTACTCTCGGAGCTGAGGAAGAGCCAATGGTGGTCAGAAGATCAGTTCAATGATTATCGGACAGAACAGCTCCGGGCAAGAATCAAATTTGCCGCTACTAATGTGCCTTATTATCAAGAGCTTTTCAGAAAGGAAGGTATAGATTACAGGAGTATACGCTACATCGAGGATCTGAGAAAAATCCCTTTCCTGGAAAAAAAGAGAGTAATGAGCCGGCCGTACGATTTCCTCGCCGGTGGCCGGCCCGTGAGAGGCTGGACAAAATTCTTCACAAGCGGCACCACTGGCTCACCGATGACAGTATATTGCTCCAGACAGAGCTTCACGAGTATCTGGAGCTTTGTTTTTCGGCTTAGAGAATGGGCCGGCCTGGAGGACCCGATTTTCCCCAAAAGGGTTCAATTGACAGGCCGCGACATTATTCCGGCCAAAAAGATAACTGATACCACGACATATTGGCGCCGGAACTTACCCGGGAATGCAATGCTGATGTCCACCAGCCATCTTTCGTCCGAGACAGCTCCCGCGTATGCTGAGGCTATAAAACGCTTTGGGCCGGTTTTGATTGATTCCTATCCATCAGCGATTCTCGCTTTGGCGAGAGTGGGCAAAGCTCTAGCTCTGGATCTGCCTCAACCAAGAGCTATTATAACCAGCGCTGAAACTCTATCTGAGGCAGAGCGGCTGGAAATTGCGACCGCGTTTGGATGCGGGGTGTTCAATCAATATGCCTCGACAGACACAGGAGCATTCATATCCACTTGCCAACACGGCACATTGCACATTAATCCCGAATTCGGCATCTGCGAAATTGTCAATCCTGACGGAAAACCTGTGGCAGTAGGAGAAGAAGGTGAAATCGTCGCTACCACGTTTCATAACAGCGAAATGGTATTGCTGCGTTATCGGATCGGTGACCGAGCGATCCTAGGAGGTAATGACAAATGTGCGTGCGGAAGAGCAATGAGTCGAGTAGGCGAAATAACAGGAAGAGTGGATGACGTTTTGTTTATCCCGGATCGAGGCTTTGTAGGGCGGCTCGATCCTGTGTTCAAGGGGCTCACGAACATATATGAAACCCAAATTATTCATGAATCCTTAAATTCGCTCAGATTATTATTAGCGCCCGCACCAGGCTATAATGACCAAATCGAGGCGGAACTCCTTCACAACCTTCGGAAAAAAGTAGGGTACACTGTCTCCATTCAAATAGACAAGGTGCCCGCCATTCCCCGCGGTCCCAACGGGAAATTTCGTTCTGTTATCAGTACCTGTAAAGATCAATATCCAATTGTTTCAGCACAGAAGCCGATTTGAAAATCAAATTGCTGTACGTTACTACCGTGCCTTGGACTCTGAGTCACTTCATGATAGGGCAAATACGGTTCATGAGGGACAAGGGTTTTGAAGTACACGTGGCATCAGGCCCCGGTCCTGAGCTGGGCTACATGGTTCGGACCGAGAACATACCGGTCCACCGGATAAAGATGAAGCGAGGGCTGTCTCCGCTGGGAGATTTGTTCGCTCTTTTACAGCTTTATTTTTTGTTCATTCGAATGAAACCGACGATCGTCCACGGATCTACGGCCAAGGGGGGCCCTTTATCGATGATGGCGTCGGCACTCGCTCAAATTCCGATTCGCGTCTACACCATTCGGGGCCTGATTATCGAAGTGGGATCGGGACTCATGAAAAAGATTTTCAGAGCGTTGGAGTGGCTTGCGTGTCGCTGCGCTTCGCAAATCCTCGCGGTAAGCCGGTCGGTCACTGACAAACTGATTCAGGAGAAGCTTTGTGGATCCGACAAAATTAGAGTCCTGGAAAACGGCAGCAGCATGGGAGTTGACACGGAGAATAGATTTAATCCCGATCTTGTCTCCGAAGCTGATGTCGAAACGTTGGGAAATCGCATTGGAATTCCAGCAGATGTAATTGTGCTAGGGTTTGTGGGCAGAATTGTACGGGATAAGGGTGTTGTGGAATTGGCGGCTGCGTGGCAAAAACTGAGGCTGCAATGTGAAAACGTCTTTCTGTTAATAATAGGGCCGGTAGAGCCACAGGACCCCGTCCCCGCTGAGATCCTGCAAGAGTTCCGGACAGACCCTCGAGTCATTATTGTAGATTTTGTCCACAATGAAGATATGCCGAGATACTATCGAATCATGGATTTCGTGATTCTGCCGACCTATAGAGAAGGCTTCCCGAATGTTGCTTTGGAAGCGGCCGCTATGGAATTGCCCGTGTTAGCCACGTCCGTTACGGGATGCGTGGATGCTGTGGTTGATGGTGTCACAGGCATACTTGTGCCTGCTCATGATTCCGCAGCCTTGGAACAGGGAATGCTAATGTATATCCATGACGAGAAAAGAAGAAGATCGCACGGAAAAGCAGGGCGGCAGCGTGCGATTTCGGATTTTAAACCCGAATTGTTGTGGAAAGCTCAATATCAGGAATATATCCGGCTGCTTGGTGAAAAGGGAATTTCCTTTTCTAATTCCGCAATGCTTTATAATGATTGATGAACAAGAGGCTCCCTAAAATAACCGGAAACCTTAAAAGGCTGACAGATATCCTTATTGCAGCAGCGGCCCTAGTCTGTCTGGCGCCGATAATGGCTGTGACAACTTGCCTTATTTGGCTCTCGATAGGCTCTCCTGCAATTTTCCGGCAAAGGCGTGCGGGATTCCTTGGCCGGCCCTTTGACATGCCAAAGTTCAGAACCATGACTGAAGAGCGGGATGATAATGGTGAGTTACTCCCGGATTCTCAGCGTCTGACCAGACTTGGTTTTTTTCTACGAAGAACCAGCATTGATGAGCTGCCGCAGTTCTGGAGTGTGCTCAAAGGCGATATGACCATTATCGGCCCGCGACCGCTGCCGTTGGAATATCTTAGTCTTTACACTCCGGAACAATCTCGCAGGCACACTGTGTCGCAAGGTATGTTCGGATGGGCAAGCGTTCGCGGTCGAAATACAAATTCATGGGAAAAGAAATTTGAACTCGACCTCTGGTACGTGGACAATTGGTCCTTATGGCTAGACGGCAGAATTTTTTTTATGGCTGTCGCGACTGTGTTGAGCGGGCAGGGGGTTAATGAAGATGGATGCGCAACATCATCGTCGTTCACAGGTTCCACAGGTCAAGACAAGACGAATAGACAGCTGCTTGGCCCTGAAATCATTATGGAGGATGCTCGTTTCATATTTCGGCTCGTCGACCCCGCTCTGGAAGGGGAGAAAATACACGCATTCCGTAAAGAGGCGTTCGCTCGTCATTTTGAATTGGATCATTTCCGATGGTTTTATCTAAATTATCCTTACTCGCACAACAGGGTGTATGTTGCCGAAGAGAAATCAACAGGCCGGATGGCCTCCGCAATAACCATGCTGCCGTTTCGGTATCGCATCGGATCGGCAACCGAGGATATAAGTCTCGCCACGGGGGGAGCCACTCACCCGAATTTCAGGGGATTCGGGCTGTTTACCAAGATCAGCAACATGCTGGTTGAACAGGAGAGCAAGCGCGGTATCCGCTGTGGTCTGGGATTTCCCAATGCAGAAGCTCTTCCCTGTCACATAAAAGCAGGATGGCAGGTCCCTTTTGAGCTTACTTTTCTCGAAAAGCGCAATTTCAGCGGCGGCAATTCGTCTGCTGAGCCAATTGAAAGATTCGATGAACGGTATAATGAATTGTACAAGGAAGCTGCAAAGCTCTTCGATTTCGTGAATCTAAAGGACCACAAGGTCCTAAATTGGCGGTACATGCACAGGCCTGATGTTAAATACCATTGCTTCGAGGTAAACCGACCAAGACTTGAAGGATTTATTGTGCTGAAGAAATTTCAGGGCCAGGGGATTCGAAAGACCCATATTGTGGATTTCTTGGCTTTAAAGGAACAGGCAGCCGATACACTGATTTCTACGGCTGAGAATTTCTCCGAAGGTAGCGATTTATTGAATTTGTGGATGCCGCCGGAGAGCCCTTACTCGAAGATGTTCCTTGAGCGGGGCTTTAATCCTACCGCGGACCGGGCATCGATGATTTTTAGGAGCGTCGATATCACTGAACTGCAGCGCTTTTCCACACCATGGATAGTCCTTGGAGATAACGATGTCTATTGAAGTGAGGTGGCCATTCAGTTACGTGCGGCAAATGCGGCAGTCCAACTTGTCATTGCGCGGAGTGAAATCCCGCGTTCCGCGGGAAGCAATTCCCCGAATAAGGGGATTGCTTCGCTTCGCTCCCGATGACAGGTCCCTCGCGTAACTGATGGCTTAGTAAATGAGGTTCAAATGCGAATTCTAGTCGTAGGTGCGCATCCTGACGATGAGGTATTCGGATGCGGAGGCATTATTCCCAAGTATGTTCGCCAGGGTCATGAAGTTAACGTTCTGACCCTCACGCAGGCCAACGATCTGTTTGGCCCGGAAGCTGTTCAGCAGGGAAGGAGAGAAGCTCTGGCAGCGCATAAGATCCTGGGTGTCAATAAGACAGTTTTCGAGGAATTGCCTTCAGTCAGGCTCGATACGGTGCCTCAACGTGAAATAAACGATCTTCTGCTCAATCATTTCGAGAAAATCCAACCTGAAATATTGTTCCTCCCTTTTTGCGGGGATGTTAATCGCGACCACCAGATTGTGCATGCTTGCGGCATGGTCGCAGCGAGGCCGGTGGGCCCGGCCGAGATCCGCGCTATTTATTCCTACGAGGCCCTATCCTCCACAAACTGGAATTCCCCTGGTTTGACCCCAACATTTATTCCTAACGCCTTCTGCGATATCACGGAAACCATCGATCTAAAGCTTCAGGCAGTTAAGGCTTTCGCTTCCGAACTCAGACCTTATCCACACGAAAGGTCGGTGGAATCAGTTCTGGCTCTGAGTCAATACCGCGGCGGATTCGTGAATAAACCTCATGCGGAAGCGTTTATGTGCCTAAGACAGATGCTCTGATAATCCGTACTGATTCCCCTGTTTTGACTAGTCCCAACTCGGTTCCGTATTTGAAAAAAGAATCTAATTCAAATCTGCCACTGCAATTCGGCAAATGGGTTTCTTCGCATCCCGGGACATTTTTCCTTCTGTGGTCGCTCTGGCTATCGTTCTTATATTTTGGTTTGGGGCCGCTGTCGTTTGTTTTCATGCATGATACCGGCGACAGCGCTCTCCCGTACAGGGTGGCCTTGGCGGACGCGGTCGTAAAAGGCGCCTGGGGTTATTGGGACCTGCAAAAAGTTTCCGGGATTGACACGCTTTCGATGCTTGTTTCGCCTTTCCAGCCCGACATATTGTTGCTTGCTTTACTTCCCACCTGGCTGGCTTACGGCTTGATCACATGGGTGCAGCGTTTCATGGCTGGATATTTCACTTTTCGGCTTCTGACGGATTCAATTAAGCTCGATAGCGGGCCTGCTTTTTATGCAGGTCTTGCATATTCGTTGTACGTTCAGGCGTCGACAAACGGGCATTGGGCCGGTTTCACTCTGGACAACGGTTTCCTCTGTGAAGCAGGCTTGCCATTCATTTTATGGGGGCTTTCGGGGCTGGATCCGGGAAAAAAACTCTCCTATCTTTATGCCGTACTGCTGGGCCTTTTCTTTTCAAGCGCCGCATGGTTCGTAAATGCGGTATTTTTGTTGCCGATGATCTTTTTCTGGCAGTTTATCATTCTTCGTACATATGACCGCGGGTCAATCCTTCTCCCCATTATTTTCACTCTATCCTGGGCAGTCAGCTCATTGCCGTTCATCTATGCCCTGGCAGTGAATGTGCCATTCTCCCATCGCGCGGACTGGTCGCCGCTGGCTCTCTGGGGAGATATCGCAAATCGTGACCTTGACAGATATGTGTACGAAAAAATTTTGTTTGTATGGGGTTTAATATCTGACAACGCTGTGCCGTTCGGACTGCTGCTGATTGGTCTTATTTATTCCCGATGCAGGGATCGTTTGCTGATGGCAGTCTTTGCACTTCTCATTCTGTGTTTAGCATTCCAACCTGCGTACGGCCTGCTCAAATCCTTTGCAATGCAGTATCTTGGTTTTCTCAGGGCCGTTTCCTTTGATCGGATATATCTTTTCGTCCCGTTTCTTGTGGCCACCGGGGCTGCTATTGGCGTGAACTACATTCCCAAGAATGCGTCCTTGCCGTACCTATTTGTGCGAAGCCCGGTCCGGCACTTGCCTATCAGGCCACTATTGCTCACGTTGGCAGTTGCGATTATTCTTTTTCAATCGTGTTTCGTCAATGCGAAGATCTTGTACTTGGCCGTACAAGGATTCAATTTTAGGGACTTATATCAAAATCCCGCGCTTAACAGTCTTTCCGATCGGACCAGAAACTCCCCGCCCTTTCGAGTAGCCACTGTAGTGCAGGGGCTTCAACATCCGTCCCTGGCATGGTCCTATAGTCTAAATACTGCCGACGGTTACATCAATGTTTATTCGAAACAATATCAGCAATATTGGGAACAGGTCATCGCTCCACTGGCAGCCTCGAACAAATGGATTCATGATTACTTCCACTACTGGGGTAGCCGCGTGTACCTCTTTTCGCCGTTCTATACCAGCTCAATTAGGCAACTGAGGGAAATGGGAGACATATTACTTGTATTTCGAGAACATTGGAATTTAAACCTATTGTCTCTGGCGAACGTGAGATTCGTGGTTTCACCATTTCCCCTACAAGATGAGAATCTGATGGAGCTGCCGCGGGAGGACGATGCTGTATCACAACAATGGGAAAAACTTCCGTTAATTTCGAAGGTAATCAGTTATCTTCGAAACGCCAAACCAGCGTCTCGGTTATTCATTTACGAGAACAAGCTGGTCTTCCCCCGATTTTTCATGGTTGACAAAACGCGGACGTTCAATGACACGGGAGAACTGCTTATTGCCCTTCAGCGTGCGGATCACAATGAGCTCCGGAGCACGGCCTATGTGCTCCGTGAGACCGTCGGTTTATCCGGCGAAAAATCAGCTCCAATGAGTGGAGAAATCAACCTGATGTCATATTCTTCCGATCGTATGACCCTCAAGACTCGTCAGGACTCAGACGGCATACTTATTATAAGCAATAATTACAGTCCATTCTGGAACGCGAATGTAAACGGCCGGCATGCAAGGATTTTCCCGGTCCACCACACTTTTCAAGGAATCTATTTGAAGGCAGGCGAAAATAGAGTATCCATGGAATACAGGCCCCCATACGCGTTCAACTTCTGGCGACGCTTATTAAATTAAATGGCTAATCATTCCGGAATTAACGCCAGGAAGGTTGAAATCAGGTGATCGAGTACCATGTGTACGTCTTCGGAAGGCCCATATTCACCTTGATCCGTGACAACATGGATTGCGTATTTAGCAATTTTTTTCATGACGCCGCCGTCGAATCCTACTATGGCTATAGTAACGCCGCCATTTTGGCTCGCGTATTCCAACCCTCGAACAACATTGGGAGAATTCCCGCTCGCCGAAATTCCCACCACCAAATCACCCGGTCGCATCAAATTCCTTAGCTGCCAACTAAAAGTGTTTTCATAACCTATATCATTGGCCAAACAAGTTATTAGCGAAGTGTTGGCCGTCAGACTGATCGCGCGAAACGGTTTACACCCCTCGGGTGATGCGCAGACCCCCATGTCATTGGCAAAATGCAGAGCTGTTGCAGCGCTTCCACCGTTTCCCATAAAGAAAATGGTTGCGTCGCGTCTGCGCGCGTCCAGTAAGAGGTCTATCACACGAGCGACCTCCTTGATGTCGAGAGCAGCCAACAGGGTCGTGATACGTTCGATATATGATCTCGCGAACTCCCGTGATGAATTGGGCGAAATGCCCATCCTATACCTCCGCATTGTCTTACAATTATGACCGAGAATATATCGGCTCTGGAAAAGTGTCAACGCCGCCGGCCGCATTTTGGAAATGCTAGTACACTGATTAGAAGTCATCTGCAAAGCAGTAAATTACCTAATAAGCCATATATTTGAATTTGCGCAGGAATCCACCGAACTCTTTTTATTAATAACATTTGATCTCTTGTCTTCCGGAGAAGAACTGCATAGGGAAACTCTCTAAGCTGCCAATTTTGTAAGTGAAATAGTGCCAACCTGATTTTGGTTGCGGCCGAAGGCAGCGTTTTGCATAAAAAGGGTTCGTCGGAACAGCTTTGTCCTCACTGATGGTTCAATGGGCTATGTGTCGCCACACCCAATCTCCGACCATTAGCAACGCCACAGCAATCATAAAGCCGGCCAGAATTGTAATGCCAAAAATAAACTGGGCGTTTTCCGCAAAAAAACTTTGAGAGCCTGAGAACCAGCAGTAGAGGAGATCCACCGGAACCCACAGAATCAGACCCAAGATAAAAATCATGAAGAGCCCTTTTGACATCTTTCCCTCTTAAGGAGTTCGGCTCAAGAATCCAAAGGAACTCCGAATTCTCATTCATAGATTAATTCGTTCGGGTAAAAATGGTAGGGCTGAACATACAGGGGAGGGGAGCAGGGTCGTTCTGGAGCCTCAGATCCAAAAGCTTGCATGCTGCGCAAGTCTAAGCCCCGAACGCATCAGTATTGCTTAACGATCGCCAGCAAATTTTTTCTGAATTTATCTGCTTCCGTGTTATCTTCTGCATTGCCCGCAATTAGCCACAATGTGACCCACTCGCTGGCATTCCGGTCTGGTCATTTCGCGGCAGTCACCCTTAACACAGCATTTGACTACAAATGGTTGTTCGGCAAGCACCAGTGTGCCCATAATTATCAGAGCAGCAACTGCGACCAGCAAGATTATCTTCCTCATTTTGATACCCCTCCGCTATTAATTTAGAAAATAGCTAACCATGGGTGAAGCTTTTATGTGAACCCTGCCGGTTCTGTCAAGACAAGAAATGATACTACGGCCTCCATAGACACGACTTGTTCGGTGGAATCCATTGGGGATTACCGGAGCCAATGAAACGATATAGAATAATGTAAGCGGCCATTTCTCTCCCGCCAAAAGTCGACAATCGCTGTCAGACCGTGAGCCGTTCTCATTACATGCTTTCCGATTGATCTCTTTTTGTCAATTGTCTAGTCAGTTTCGAAGTGGTGCTCAGCTCAACGGGCCGGCTTGATCGTTGCGAGGAGTACATGACCAAGCAAATCCGATGCAGTAGGCTCCTTTGAGAGACTAAAATCACAATATCCGGCAATATAAGGGTGCGATCGCATCTCGCATAGCCCGGGATGTTGACCATCCGGTTAATCGCGGTTACGATTTACTATACGGTCAAAGCAAAAGAACAATAAAAAGCGAGCGTAGCAGTGCAGGAAATCATTAAACAAAACTGCGGTCCTGAAGAGGAAGAACGTGAAATTTTCCAAAGGGCCCTCAACTCCCTAAGCCTGAATCGTCCCTTTTCACGCCGTGGGTTTCTGTTCATAAGTGGAGCCCTGATCCTAAGTTTTTCGGCTCTGAACGCAAGAGGCGAAAAAGATACCCCACTCATCATTATGGATCAGGCGAAAGGTCTCGTAATAGCAGATCCTACGAAGTGCGTGGGCTGTAGGAGATGTGAACTGGCATGCACGGAATTTAACGACGGAAAAGCTTCTCCCTCTATAGCAAGGATTAAGATCGCTCGGAACCTCCATTTTGGCCCAAAAGGACTTGATGCCGGGCAGCGGGGCCAAGGCACGTGGGGAAATGGCTTGGTCATTCAGGATCTATGCAAACAATGTCCTCATCCTGTGCCTTGCGCGAACGCGTGCCCGAATGACGCGATCGTTATGAAGCCCCCGACAAATGCCCGTGTTGTTGATGTCGATAAATGTATAGGCTGCAAAATGTGTCTCAAGGCTTGCCCCTGGGAGATGATGTCATTCGATTCGGACACGAACAAGGCCACCAAGTGTTTCCTCTGCAATGGGAACCCCAAGTGTGTTGAGGCGTGTCCCGCCCAAGCCCTGAGCTATACAGCTTGGCGTGATTTGACCGATAAGGCGCCGCGAAGAGTGGCGCCCACACCAGTGATTACTCCTGAGAAAGCTCGTAGCTGTCTCGAGTGCCACAAAGAGTAGCTGGGAGGAGAAGTAATAGAATGGCTAAGCCCGGAGGATGGGCAGGAAAAGTTCTGCGGGTTGATTTGTCCACCGGCAGGATCTCAACTGACGATACCATAGAGAAATATAAGGATTTTCTAGGCGGGACGGGAATCGGATACAAGGTGATTTGGGACGAAGTCCCAACAGGAACCAAACCTTTTGATTCGGCGAATAAGATCGTCTTTGGAGTAGGTCCTTTGGCCGGGACAGGTGCTCCCTGCAACGGACGGACGGCCGTAACTACTTTGTGGCCTACCTGTTGGCCGACGCCCCTGGTTGCCACTGGTCACATGGGCGGCCATTTCGCCGCGGAACTCAAATATGCCGGTTATGATGCCGTAATCATAGAAGGGAAGGCAGATCGTCCGGTATGGCTCTCGATAGTGGACGGAAAAGCGGAAATCAAAGACGGCCGACACATTTGGGGGCAAGGTATACGACGGGCCACCGTTGAGATCAATCAACAGATGGGAACCGAGGCCTCAGTAGCGGCTATTGGTCAGGCCGGTGAGAATTTGATTCCCATGTCTGTGGTGATGAACTCTTTTTCCCATTCCGCCGGAGGCGTTGGCGGGGTGATGGGTTCCAAGAACCTAAAGGCTATCGGTGTCCGAGGAACAGGAAGTGTACGTATTGCCGGAAACAAGGATGAATGGGAGAAAGTGGTCAAGTTGCACCTTTCCCTCCTGGGGGCCAATAATCAGCATGTTGTGCCTAACAGTCCCCAGCCATGGGCCGAATACTACAGCCCGGGTTCACGATGGGTCGCGTCCAAGAGGCGACAATGGGGCGCGGCTGACCCGAATATCGATACAGGCGCATGCGATCCTCACGACCTGAATAGGATCGCGTATCGAACTAATAATGCAGCCTTTTTCCTTGGTGATAAGGCATGGCAGTATACCGTCAGAGGAAATGGTTGCCCGAGTTGCCCTATTCGTTGCCACACCATGATCAAAGTTCCTGCGGTAGCTGATAAATACGGTATTCCGGCAGTTGGGCAGAATACGTGCGCTGGATTGCTATTTGGCCGCGCCTTCTTCAAAACATTTCCCGACGGCCCGAAGGGCCAGACTTCTATTGAAGCATGTATGGTGGGCATGCACCTGGCGGACGATCTTGGCATTTGGGAAAACTACGGCCAACTGCAACGCGATTTTCAAAAGCTGTATTACGAAGGCATCATGAGCGGCAAGGTGGGCCAGGAGGAATTCAAGAAATATTCATGGGATAAATATGAAAAAGGCGATCCATCATTTCTTTTCGAGCTTCTGCCAAAGATAGCGTACAAAGAAGGTGAATTGGCCACGGCGCTTGGATTGGGTACGGGCGGCATGTTGGAGCGATGGGGCATTCCGGAAAAAGAGTGGCTTGAAGATCAGAATCTCCTCTATTGGAAAATGGGCCATCCTAAACATCATTCAAACGAAGACGCCGGACAGTGCGGTGTAATCATCAATACGCAATACAATCGAGACGTTCAGTGCCATTCCCACGTCAACTTTGTTCGCAACGGGTTACCAATAGATGTTCAAAAGCGATTGGCTATGGATATTTGGGGCTCAGCAGATGCGGTGGACGCTGCCTCGGCCTACACGCCGATGAACGTTTACAAGGCCAAAATGGCTAAATGGTCACTTCTGAGAAAAGAATTGCATGACTCTCTGTCTCTCTGCAATTGGATGGGTCCCTGGATTGCTTCACCCCTGAAGGAGCGAGGGTACCGAGGTGACGATTCCATCGAATCCTTACTCTACAGTATTGCTACGGGCGACAAGAAATCCCGCGAGGAACTCGATAACGTGGCGGAGCGGATCTTCCTGCTCCATCGAGCATTGACCGTCCGCGACATGGGAACCAAAGAAATGCGGACCAAGCACGATACAGTGCCGGACTGGGTATTTGCAGATCCTACTGGGAAAACTAGTTTTGTCAAGGGAACCAACCGTATGGACAAGGAAGATATCAATTTAGCCATGGATTTGTACTACGAAGAGATGGGTTGGGACAAAAAAACCGGTTCTCCGAGCGCCGCGGCTTACAAAAGAATGGGATTGGCAACGGTGGCCGATGATCTGAGTAAAAAACGGCTTCTGCCTTAAGGTAAAAATGGAGCAACGGGAACAAATCAGGCGGGCAATAGCGCAGACAATTCGCGAGCAAAGCGAGACCGGACAACTTATTCCATTCGAAGAAATTTGGACGGAACTTGTTAGGGCAGGCCTTGTGACTCAGGACGCGAATAATGAAATGACCGATTTTAAGGCCATACTCGGAGAGGTGGTTCAAGAAAACGCAGACCTGAAGGGAATTTCCACCGAAAATGGGACTGCTTATTACTATTCCACTCGAAGCTTGAGCGAAACATACGCGAGAATACTGATAACCAAAGAGGAAGGACATCTTCGGGTCATAGCCCAAGTTGTGAGAGACAATTCCAAAATCTATCCACGGCCGGTCCCTTTGGATATTTTCACCATGTCCCCTTTTGACCTGACCCAAGAAGAGATTCTGGACTGCCTGGCAAGAATCAGTGAGCAGGAAGAGTATAAAGATATCGCCCGAACGACCACCTCTGTGGGTACCGTGTTTCTTTACTCCAGCCGGCATTTGGAGCCGGACTACGCATTCACGTTAGCTGAATGGTTGGACGTAGGCCAGGTCAACAATCCTTGATGCAGTAATGCAAACAAACGTTTGATAGGTGCAGCCCATGAGTAAAAAGACCGATGCAGTATGGAAGTCCGAATCGGTAGTGGCCTATTATCTGGACAGGAAAGGATCTCGACCGTTTCTCCGGGAGCAAATAGATGTGATGCTCACGGTTATCAAAGGCATTGGATGTCCGGTCAATCATTTCATGGATCTCGGATGCGGTGACGGAATCCTCGCTGCCGTAATTTTAGAAGAGTTTCCGGACTCCAATGGAGTTCTTGTGGATCATTCTCCACCCATGTTGAAGGCGGCTGAAAAGCAATTGGCCGGATTTGCGAGCAGAATCCATTTGTGTGAGGCCGATTACGGTAAAGAGGCATGGGTCGAGTCAATTCGGCAATACGCCCCTCTCGATCTGCTTGTATCGGGATTCTCGATCCACCACCAGCCTGATGCGAGAAAGCATGGTCTATATGCCGAGATCTTTGAGATCCTCCGCCCCGGAGGTATGTTCATAAACATGGAACATGTCTCTTCTCCGACGGACCGCCTTTCAGAACTGTGGGATCAGATCAGGGTGGACTCGCTCTACGAGCTTGCCATGCAACGGAAATTGAATAAGACAAGGGCCGCTGTTGAGAAGGAGTATTTTGAACGTCCGGATCGGGACGCGAACCTGTTTTCCCCGGTTGAAACTCAGTGCGATTGGTTGAGGGAAATCGGGTACATTGATGTGGATTGCTTCTTTAAATACTTCGAATTAGCGGTTTTTGGAGGCTGTCGCCCTTCGGCGGCGGACGGAAGAGGAAAAGTCTCGGGAACCCGGTTTTTGTAAAAACCCGGTTCCCGGACCCTCCGGCAAAAACTTTTATTAGGCTGGAGTTAGATGAAAAGCGATGTCCCGGTCTTTCTTCCTGCCTTCAAGCGGGTTCCCGCAATTTTCCCTCGGGCCGGCCTTGCCGATTTCTTTCGCTGCGACGGAGGGTTACCTCAGGGCGTCTTCAACCGTCTTCTTAGGGACAAGTCCAATAAAAGAGGCGGTGATCTCAGTATTACGCACGACGAAGATTGCTGGTATTCTCCTGATTCCGAAGGTTCGCGCCAGTTCCCGATCCGTTGTCGAGATCAACCCCACAATCGCTCGGCCCTTTGTCTCTCGTGCAACCTCATTTAGGACGGATGCCATCCGCCTGCAAGGCACTCAAGTTTGACTATAAAACTGGAATAGGACGGGATAGGTTTTCGATGCCTCCACCACTTCTTTTTTGAAGTCGCTCGACGAAAACCGCCGCAACACGCCTGTGATATATAGAGGTTTTTCCGGCGGGGGCGATGTCTCTTCCGGCGGCGCCGGGGTCCGCTCCCGAGGGCGAGGGACAGCGACGGCCGGCTCACGGTTCTTTTGTGGGATTGCAACAGGCGGTGGCTGAAGAAGCACTATGTCGTCTTTGGGGTTTCCTATCTCTACTTCGCTGTAGCTCTTGGGAGTGCTTTCGAATTCTTCCCCGCTGTCTTCTTGGGTTTGGTCTGCTTCAGTGTCAGCTACCTGCACCGACTCAGTTTCGACATCTACTTCGGAAATCTCAGATGCCTTGTGTGTAGACCAGAGCAGCAGCGAACTTCCCGCTATAACGAAAACCACTATGCTGATAATAAGCGGCATCCAGCTTGTTCGATCGCGCCGAGCGGTATCTTGTGATATAGGGGTTGCTGTACTCAAAACGTGGTCATCTCGTTCCGACCGCGCCACAAACTTCTCCACAATCACGCCGCAGGCGGGACACTCAGACATTTCAGTTGCTTGGGGAGTATTGCAAGCCGGGCAGCGCCATAGGGCTTTAGCCGGAGCCTGGTGAGACTCTTTCGCCCAGTCCCGCAGAGGCCTTAAGCGGCCAATTTCATGTTCCGTCAGGGCTCCTGCGGCCAATAACTTTGTGAAAAGGGATTGAAACGCCTTGTCCGAGAGACCATACTTCCGTTTCAGTCCGGTCCCGTCCATTCCCGAACGAATGTCCTCAACGATCTGTTTGGCGCTAAGCTTTCTTTTGGCGGGATCGGTCAACGAACGTTCCTACCGTGCATGGAGCCCGTTGTGATAATTGCGATTTCCGGAGCTTGCAAAGATCTTATTTATTGCGGCAGTATTCAAGAGAGGCCGTCGTCCTAGTGATGAGGATCTGTTAGTATAACATGGATAACCGATCTGCTTCGTGGATACAAGAATTATGCGTACTGCCAATTCGATGACACGTATTCTAACTGTCGGGACTTCAAAGACTGTCATTGCGAGCGGAGCGAAGCAATCTCCCAATGGTTCAGGGATTGTCACGGCCTGACGGGCTCGCAATGACGAATCTACACCAAGGTAACTGAGCAGTTTGACCCATGCATAAAAAAATCTCTTGCTATTAGTTAGCTAGTGTAATATCAAGTTACGTATAATCTACGACTTGATTATACATAAGCTCACTAAATTTGATGCATTAGGTGAACATGAGTCAAGATGACAGACTGATCTTCTTGCTATCGACCGCCCAGCAGGCGGTGAAGAGGCATGCAAATAAAATCCTGGCAGCCGAGGGTATACGAATCACTGTCGCGCAATCAGGCATTTTGTTCCTACTGAAACAGCAAGACCGCCGGATGATCTCTGAACTTGGAAAGATTCTCGGTATTGAGAATTCTGCCATGACTGGTCTAGTCGACCGACTCGAAAAATTAGGCTTTGTCACGCGAATCATGGACCCGGCCGATCGTAGGGCTTTGCTCATATGCGCAACACCCGCAGGACTGGAAGAAGTTGAGAGGGCGAAACCCATAATCCGAAGAGTCAACGAAGCAATAAAAACGGGGTTTTCTGAATATGAGATCGATGTCCTGAAAAGAGTTTTGGCTGACATATCAGAATTCAAAGGGATGTGATTTCCACAATTCAGGACACTCAGACATGTCATGCATTGCACGACAGCATGGATTGCGCCTTCAAGGAAGTCCACCAAGGCGGACCGCTAATGGGTCGGTATACCGCTCAGTTACCTTGGTGTCGATTTGTCATTGCACGGCCGTCAGGCCGTGGCAATCCCCGAACCTTTGGGAGATTGCTTCCCCCGTTTTTCAACTGGGTCGCAATGACAGTCGGTGGCGCTCTTAGCCGATCAGAGCACCTTATCATTTGGGCAGCAAATGGGCACGAGCAACATCATTTCTAAAGGGAGGGAAAGACAATGCCAAGCCGGATTTATTATGATCTCCGCAAACAGTTGGACCAATATTCCGTAGGATTTCCCGAAACCGAATCCGGGGTTGAGATGAAGATCCTGGAGAGGCTCTTTTCGGAAGAGGAAGCGGAGCTGTACCTGCACCTCAGCATGATGCTCGAAACATCTGAATCGGTGGCTCAGCGCCTCGGCCGGGACCCCAACAAGATTTCATCGTTGCTGGAGCAAATGGTAGACAAGGGTCTGATTTTTAGGCTCGAGAAAGAAGGACAGCCGCCGAAGTACGGGGCGATCCCATATGTCGTCGGGTCGTGGGACTATCAGGTGAAGAACATCGACAAAGAAAGTGCAGAGCTATTTGATCAGTACTTTCGTGAAGCTTTCCGGAGAGACATTGGTGAGGCGCCCCCATTGCGATCCGTGCCGGTTAACAAGTCCATCGATTATTCCTGGCCTGTCGCGCCGTACGAAGATGTGAGGCGGATACTTAAGTCCAAAGATAAGATTTCTGTCGCGAAGTGTATATGCAGGACCTCGCAGGGGCTTTTGGATAAAGCATGCGATAAGCCGGTGGAGGTTTGCTTCCAGTTTGGGAGTCACGCGGATTACTACGTTGACAAGGGTATGGGGCGATTAATCGGTCAGGAGGAAGCCCTTGGCATAATCGATCGGTGCGAGGAAGCGGGCCTTGTCCCTCAACCATTTGTGGCGCAGGAGATAGGAGGAATGTGCAATTGCTGCGGTGACTGTTGTGAAATTCTGAAGTCGATCAAAACGCATCCGAAGCCCGCAGAAAAAGTTTTTACAAATTACTATGCGGCGGTCGACAGCGACAACTGCCAAGCGTGCGAGACCTGCGTGGGCCGCTGCCAAATGGAAGCGATTAAAATCGGCGCAGACAATGTGGCCGAAGTCAACCGCGATAGGTGCATCGGTTGCGGTTTATGCACGACCACCTGCCCGGCAAAGGCTGTGATTTTGCAGCGAAAGCCCGAATCGGAATGCCGGACACCGCCGGTCTCGGGTCAGGAATACCTGATGAATTTGGCTTCTTCTCGAGGCAAATCTCTTGTTCCACTATCTACATTAAAGAAATAGAACATTCCGGTGCTCACTGAGCCGAGGCATCAGAGAAGGTGTTTTATGAATGATATCACCGAAAAAATCGAGGCGTTTTTTCTGGCCAACAATATTAATGTGTTCGGGACTGCTCCGGCATCCTATCTTGAAACCGAATCGTCCGGGTACAGGCCCTCGGATGTGCTTCCAGGGGCAAGAAGCATTCTCTGTTTGGGAATGCCTGTGCCCAGGGGAATTTTTAAGTGCGTGGGAAAAGCGGAACAAATGTACTGGCGGTCTGCGGCTATTTACTACCGGCATATTGACGCTATGCTGATACAAGCCGCTGTTATCATAGAAGAGCAGGGTGACACGGCCGTGCCTGTGTACGGTTGATTTCCTTACGATGTCCCCGGGTGGGGCGATTTCAGGGGGTACGTAAGTCTTGTAAAAGCGGGTGAGACCGTAGGCATAAGTAAATTGGGGAAAAACGGATTGCTCTTCAATGCCCGATACGGCCCCAGGCTGCTTCTGGGCGGGATCGTCACAGCCGCGTCTTTAACCCCGATCGGTTTGCCTGAGAAAAATGACAAGGGATGTCCCGCTGATTGTTTTGTCTGCCAGGAAGCATGTCCTGTTCAGGCGATTGGAGAAAACGGGAAAGTGAACGGTACAGCGTGTCTCAAGAATTCAACGAAAAGCCCGATTTTTCCCATTTTATGAGGACGGCCAAGCCGCCGGCCGAAGACCTACAGATGATAAACCATGTTACGGCAGTGGACGATCACTCGTGGTACACCTGCATTAAGTGCGTCTCAACGTGTCCGTATCTCTAACCGGAAGCCGATCTGAGCGCCTCGGCGTCATGGTCGTTTGTAGACAGGGGCGGAGGCCCCAACTCGTACTCATGAAGCAAGATTGATGGTCTCTGCCCTTGTTTGAGGACCTATTTCGCGTTGCTTACATCGTTCCTGATGGATGCACGCAATAGGTCGGCAAGCAGATCAAAAGAACAATTGCATAGTAATCCCGCAGGAAACAAGGTACCTGCCGAAAGTGGCCGTCGCTTTCTCAGACGTACCACCCGCGTGGTACAGTATCGGCGGGACTATAACACCCAAGCGGACAAAATAATCTGTAAGAGCGGTACTCGCTTCCAGTGCTCCCCCTCCGCTGTAATGCAACCAACTGCCCTTCACCCACGGTGTAACCCTTAGTGCACGTAGCCCAAAGGGAGTTATGTCATACTCAAATGTGGACTCCAGAAACTGGGTGATATCGCTGAATGTGTATTTCCAGGTGACGGCACGATCCTGAACGTATCCGCTAAAAAGGGGGAAGAATCCGCCGCTGGTAAAGTGACCGATTGCAGAAACCGGCATTTTGATTTGGGTGGCCGCAAATGGGGTTCCAAGAATACTCCACCGATAATTAGGACCGGTTACCTTTAACCCCAGATACGGTATCCAGGAATTCTGTTCGAAATTACCAAAGCTGCCCTTGGTGGTGAGTGTATCTGTCGCAGTCGCTGAGGAAGGCGTAGACATCGTGAATGTAGGCGGCAATGGGTCACTCAAATCAAGAGTCACCGCGTCTCTTCTCAAACCTACACTGAAAGACCAGCGTTCCGTGATGGGAGCCCAGAGCCCTGCCTCTACCTCCCAGTATTGCAAGGCACGGGCAGTCCACGCGACCTGTACTGAAAGCCCGATATTTTCAAAACCGGGAAATTCGGTCGTTACAGCATTCACATTCTGCTGTACACTTCCACCCGCGCCCACAAAAATGCCAAATGGAAAAGCTGTGGTGGCCACGTCGAAATTCACTGCGCCGACCCATACGCCGGCGTTTTTCAAGTTAAGATCTATATGGCTGGTCCCGACAACCGGATAGCTCACCAATAGGCTGCCGGTAGCTAAGTTGGCAGGCATGCTGAAGTTGACGCCCATGTTTTGGTACCCCAATTCGACCCTCGGAAAAATACGCACGGACCCTAGCCCCAAGGTGTCGAAAACTGGGGGCATGAGCTGCCGTTGAGCCCGGACAGCGGTTCCTGCCAAACAAATGAGCGCGACCGCCAACACCGTTATCGGCACGATGTGCCTGCAAATTCTTCGGACCATCTCACGTTCCCCCGATCCGAAATCCAATTATCAGAAAAGGAAAACCGGTCTCTCTGAATGGAGACTCAGCTTCTCAAATGATATGCGATAAGCAAATTCAGAATAGCTTGGTCAAGTTAATCGAACAGCTCGATTGTTGTCAAGACAATTAGTCGATTCAGTGTAAGCATTCAGTTTCCCGAGGAGAAGAAACGAAAGTATGAGCATGGGAAATGCCACGGACCAAGGTCGTCACGCCGGCGAAAGCCGGGGTCCAGGAAAGATGGAAGAATCCGGATTCCAGCTTCCGTCGCCGGAAGCCGCGGGCCTCCGGCAACGATCTGCTTTGGGACCGCGGTTACTTACGACCTTTCCAAGGCGGGAAGGGCCACACTACGTCGCGACTGGCGGCATCGAACGGCCAGACGGTATAATAGGACTGATCCACGATCTGCACCAGCATAGCCGAGGCGTGAATGTTCTGATGAGACTTGGGATCGAACTGGATGCCCTTCCACGGACTGATGATCTGGTCGCCGGGAATGTTTGTTTCCAAAAGCGCCTTCACCACTGCTTCAGGCTCCGTAGTTTTGGCACGGTTGAAAGCGTCGGCCAGAACAAAGGGTGCTGAAAAGCTTCGGGCGGCGTTCTCTCCCATGGGAATGTTGTACTTTTTCTGATACAAGTCCGCGACCCGTCCCACCATCGGCTTCTTCGTGGCCAGGTCCAGAGCGAATGTGGAGCGCACCAAGAAATAATCGCCATCCGCCTTGACCGTCGGCAGGTAATCGGACTCTACGTAGCCCGCCATCGTCAAGAATACTTGAGGTACCAAGTTCATCTTTTTGAATGTCTTCGTGAAAAGTATGGCATCCGTTATGTAGGCGGCGTGCATCACTACGTCCGGCTTAGCCGCCATGATCTTGCCCACCTCGCTTGTCACGTCACTCGCGTTCGCCGGATAAGCCAGGTCCGCCACCACGTCATATCCGAACTCCTTGGCATAGGTTTTCTGCATCTTGGCTACGTTTGCGCCAAACTCGGTGTTCTCGTAGACTATGGCGACGGTCTTGACTTTCTTGCCCGCCTTGCTCTCCAGGTCCTTCAAGAACTCGAACTGGTTGCGGGCCATTGTGCCGTCATGGGGCGACACGCGGAAAAAGTATTTGAAGTCGCGCTCGGTCAGAGTGGGCGAAGACGAGTCAGAGCAAATATACGGGATCTTCAATCTCTCTGCGGCCTGGCTTGCGGTCTTAGTTACTGCGCTCTGGTAGGCCCCAACCAGGGCCACAACTTTCTCCTGGGTGATCAGGCGCTCCGCCTCAGCCAGGCCATTCTTGGGGTCGCCCTTGGTGTCCGCGTAAACGATCTCGATCTTGGCTCCGCCCAAGTTGGGGATGCCCTCATCCTTGGCAAAAGGAAGGTTCAGGTCAAACTTGCCGTTGATGATCTCAACTGCAAGGTCGGCACCTCTCTTGCACTCCATGCCCGTGGCCGCCAAGCTGCCTGTGAGAGGGTAAAGAGCGCCGATCTTGATCAGGGATTTGCCAGGGTCCAGCTTCGGAGCGGGCAATGGAAGAGGTGTTACTCTGGCCATCGGCCTGAAATAAAAGTCATCCGCTAGGCACGATGAATACCAGGGGGTCTGGCTTCCCGCGGTTTCTTCCCTAACAGCCCGCAGTACTCGCTTGAACACATTTTCTATGCTTGCGCCCTCGACTTTCAGGGCTTCCAGAAGATGTTTGGTATACGGGCTATTGGCGCCTGTTCCGTCTGCCGCTACCGAACCGGGAGATGTGGCATGGGCGATGAACGTGCCTACCGGCGCATCTACAGGGCTAAGACCTTTGCCGTACGAGCGAAATCCCTTAAAAGGGTTGTTCCGACAAGCGTCCAGGATGACGATGTTGATTCTACTCTTGGATTCCTCCAAATTTGCAAGGATGCGCCCCACATTGACCGCGAAATAATGGACGTCGGCTTCGGATGCAATCGTGCCCCCGACGGGTATCAAATAGTTCTCGCCCTTCACCTGAACTCCATGCCCTGAAAAGTAAAACAACGCAACGTCGCCGTTTCGAACCTTTTGAACGAAATCGTTCACGGCTTCTTCCATTTGACGGTGATTGGCATTTATTTTCGTCTGGACAGCGAATCCCAGCCCTTGCAAGACCTGTGAAACATCCTGGGCATCACGAGCAGGATTCCGGAGGGGGACATCCGTATATGCGCCGTTTCCAATGACCAGTGCCATTCTCTTCTGATCCTCTGGGGACGTTCCTGGATCTGAAGAGCTCCGGCGCACAGCCTTCAAGGCTTGTTCATCGGCCGCCTGCGAGAGGGAGTTGAATACCGTAAAGGAGAGAAAAGCTGAGAAAACCAAGATAATGACGGAAGATACTCTGGAATGACTTCTCCGGCAGGGTGAACCATCCAAAAACCGTGGTTTCATGGTGATGATCCTTTCCCTCTGACGAATTTAATTAAAGATTCTTAATTCTATCGTGCCACAGTGAAGGTTCGGTGGACAACAAAAATGTTTCCATTTACCAGCATATTGAACGAGAACAACCAGGTTCTGTCTGCAGGCATTTCCCCATTCTTGGGGGCCTCATGCCCCAACGGTAAGTAGACTTCTAAACAGCAAGGAACTTTCCGTCCTGTGAATCACTGGGGGAGGTCGCTATGGCCACGGAACCCCAAATTGTGGTCAGCACAGGAGGTGCGGAGAGAAAGGCACCGCATATGATGCTCAGACCGGCATTTGCGGTGTGCACGGCATAAATCATGAACAATGTGACCATAAGGCCAATCGGTCCAAAGAATATCATCCAGGCAACCATTGTAGCGTCCCCTATTGTCTTGCACGTTTGTCTCATTGCTCGATCCCTTCCCCTTTTCTTGAATCCGGCCTTTGCCGTTACCCCAATAGTCGCGAAGCGTACCGAAACATGACAAAGAAGGAGTGTCGATTTGGATGTTCTTCTGATTTATTTTAGGTCAAGTCAAAAGGCGGTGGTCCGGCCAAATGAGGGGAGACCACATATTGGAGGGTACATAAGCCAAGATGACAGTTTTCATTTCACGCCGGTCCATTCCCCGTCCTTCCCTGATCTCCAACGGTTCGCGGAACCTACGTGCCAGCTCATCAATCTCTTTTCTGGGAACCGGCTTAAACCAAGCATTGACGAGGGTCTTGCCCTTGGTGAGATAGATGAGGAGTCCCGGATCGCTCACGTCATAGGAAATTACCCATTCATCGTCTTTGAGAGCGTTTTGGGACAAATCCATAGGTTGAAGATATTTCGTCGCCGCAAAGGGTGGGTATTTCTCCCTGAGCATCTTGATATGCGCCTGGAGCTTACCCTCTGATTGCTTAACTTGCCTTCAAGATGAGATCATTTATCCAGTTGAAACCTGTTATGCTTGCCACCTTTTCTTGGGATTGCTCCAGCGATTGGAGCGCATCGACGAGCACAGATTCGACTGCGTCCAAGCTCTTGAAGACCTTGTTTGGGAACCACTTCTCACAGATCTCCTCCCAGATGTGCTCTACAGGATTGAGTTCCGGGCTATAGGGTGGCAAGAAAATGATCCGCATATTCTTGGGGATCTTGAGATCATTGGCTCGGTGCCATCCGGCTTTGTCCATTACCATGAGGATGAAATCGTTGGGATGACGCTGAGACACTTCAGAGAGAAACAGCGACATGGCGTGTGCATTGACCACAGGGAGAACCAAAGAATCCAGAATGCCATCAGCCGGTGATACGGCCGCATATGCGCATGTGTATTCGCGAACCATATGACAAGGCACCGATGGTGCTCACCTGGCGGAGCTCAACAATTATGAGGATTATTGATTCTGCCAAAGCGGGCTTCGTCCTGAAACATAGGCAGGACACGCTTTCCCTTTTTCGCTTGCCGTTTGCGCTCTTTGGTTACTTCTACTTCGAGCTTTTTTTGAATCCTTCTTGGGTCGATCTATCGGCCTTGGGGTGACGACGTCTCGGCACTATTTTCCGCCAACCATGTCTTTCCAACATCCGGTATACGGTCGTCTCGGCCACTTTATGCTCGAGCCTCTTTTCAAGAGCAGTGCGTACTTCGCTGACCACAACAATGCCGCCTCTTGAGGCAACTTCAAAGAAGCCCAACAAGAACTCCTTCTCTTCTTCAAAGGTGAGATACGCCCGTCTCCGGCCTCCCCAGCTTATCTCTTTGTCTTGACGACCAGGCAACCACTCTCTGAATTCCGCATGGAAACGAGCAACCGTGGCCCGAGAACGGCCAATCAGATCTCCCACACGAGGCAGGGTCAAGCCCATTACTCCGGACAAAAACACAGATAAAGCCCTCCGTAGCTCACCGGCATCCCTCGTCTTACGCACGATCTCACGCGCCGCATCAACCATCTCTACCGACAAATCTGGCCTTTTCCCCATGTCGTGACCCTCCCTGGGGTATGGGCCATATCATAGTCTCATCTTGATTGCAAGTTAGTATTTTACTTGGTTTTTGCCGGTCTGGATGGCGCGGCCGGTAACTGGGGCCGGACTTCGTTGTACCAATGGAATGCTCGACAATATGCACCGGTAAAAGACGAGGATGAGAAAATGAAGCGGGAATTCAGATTCTATGGCAGTGAAGAGCAATGATGTGATGTTTGGAAAGTAGGCAAGACCTGCGATGTGGACGTCTTGGAGGGTCCCATCGGTGATAGGAAGGTCAGATCAGAAGCGCAGATGCCTCTAAACAATACTCAGTTACCACGCCGCGCCCGACATATTACTCTTCCGCCGCGACCTGTCCAGAAATTTCCATCATCATATAAACCCCGCACGAAAATCATCGCTGTATTGCGCTATTCTGTTTTTTCCGGTTCAGATTTTTGCTCTGAACGAGGATGCTCGTTTCTGACGCAATCACACTCACAATTTAGGCAACATTTGTCATGTATTTCCGAATCCCGGGAATAATAGCACAGCAATGTGTGTGTATCCTGCGAAAGAAGGCGTATGGAACAAGTTCATTTCGTTAGCTCTTATAGCTTCTGCGTTTCTTTCGACCCCTTGGCAGACTGTGGGGATCTTTTCTACGTATGGAGTGGGTGATTCAAGCGAAGGTCGGAAGCAGGTCTCCCGTTATCTGAAACAAACCGTGAAAACCAACAAGCAATTCCAGATATTACATTCCCAGGTAGGCCTTGCGTACAAGGTCGGATTGGGACAGCTCGCTTCCAGTGCCCTCCATAACAATGCGGCCGGTCTGAAGAACGTAGGCTCGGTGGCAAACCTTCAGGGCCTCAAACACGTTCTGCTCGACCAGGAGCACCGTGACGCCTTCGCTGGTGATACGCTCGATAGTGCGAAAGATTTCCGTGATCAATATCGGCATTACACCCAGCGACGGCTCATCCAGCATGAGCAGATCGGGTCGCGACATGAGACCGCGAGCGATGGCAACCTGCTGCTGCTCGCCGCCGGAAAGCGTACCGGCACGCTGGTCGGCCCGTTCTTTGATCCAGGGAAAAAGTCGCAACACCGACTCCATGGTTTCCGCAATTTGCTCCGTGGAATCAACTGTGTAGGCCCCCATCGTGAGGTTGTCCTGAACTGATAGGCGCGGGAAAAGCCGCCGTCCCTCGGGGACGAGTGAGATCTTCATCTTGACGACATCATAGGGCTGACGTCCGGAAATCACCTGATCGTTCAGGCGAATTTCGCCTTTTAAAGGCTTGAGCAGGCCGAGAATGGTTTTGAGCAGGGTGGTCTTACCCGCGCCGTTGGAACCGATCAGCGAAACGACCTCGCCCTTCTTGACCTCGAATGAGACATCCTGAATAGCCAGAAGTCCCTTGTAACCCACTGATATATTATTGACGGACAGCATTGTACCCCTCTCCCAGGTAAGCGCGGATGACCTCGGGGTTTGCCACTACTTCCTTCGGCGAGCCCTCAGCGATCTTAGAACCGGTGTTAAGCACGATAACTCGGTCGGAAAGTTCCATCACCGCCTCCATGACGTGCTCCACTACCACCACAGTCAACCCGTTCTCGCGCACCTTTCGGATTAGCCGGATCATTCCTCGCAATTCCACCGGTGTGAGTCCGGCCATGGATTCGTCCAGCATGAGCAGTTCGGGCTCCATGGCCAGAGCCATAGATACTTCCAACCTTTTCTTGTCGGATATGGTCAGCTCAAGCGCGTTGTAGTTCTCTTTCTCCACCAATCCCGTGAAGCTAAGCACTTCTTCGGCCTTTCGGCGCGCCTCGTGAACTCTGGTGTGCCGCAGAAAACCACCGGTCATGACGTTTTCCAGCACCGTCATATCGCTTATGACCTGCACGATTTGAAATGTGCGGACGATGCCGAGCTTGCTGATGACGTGCGGTTTCCGGTTCGTGATATCCCGGCCCTTGAACAAGACTTGGCCTTTGTCCAGGCGATGGAAGCCACTGATACAGCTGAAGAGCGTGCTCTTGCCTGCGCCGTTAGGCCCGATGATACTGATAATCTCGCCCTGGTTCACTTGGAAAGACACGTCCTCATTGGCCCGCAACCCGCCAAAGTATTTGCTGACGCCCTTTACATCCAATAGCAATGAAGCGCTCATTTGCCTCTCCCTGCCAGGCTGGTTATGTAGCCCCACACCCCGTTAGGCAAGTACATGGAAATAACGGTGATCAGGGTACCGTAAAAAATCATATCCACACCTGTACCTTTGTAGCCCAGCCAGGCCCTGCTGTATTCGGAAAGCGCGATCAAAATGGCCGATCCGACCACCGGTCCGAGTACCGTGTTGGCCCCTCCCAGCATGGCCACCAGCACGATCTGGACGGAAATCGGCAGGACCATCACGCTCTCCGGGTCGATATAAAGGATGTACTGAGCGTAAAAAGTCCCAGCCATTGCAGTGAGAAAGGCGCTAATCATGATGGCATGAAGTCGGTAGCGCACCACATTGACACCTAAAACATTGGCGATATCATGGCTCTCCTTGATAGCCCTCAAGTAATACCCCGTCTTTGAGGTGGACACCCAGTAACAGACCGCTATTGCGAAAAGCAGGAAAGCCAGCATGATGTAGTAGTAAGGCAGCTTCGAGGAATGAAACATGAAATTGGCGAGCGATTCCTTTAACATAGGAATCGTGAACCCCTCTGCCGCCCCGACTGCTTGCCAGTTGTTGAAGACAATACGAAGGATTTCGGCGAAAGCAATGCTTGCAATGGCAAAGTAGTGGCCTCGCAGATTCGAGCATGGGTATCCAATAGCTGCTGCCATCAGCGAAGCAATGATCCCGCCTGCCACGAGACCTATCCAAGGGCTGATATTGAAGGTCAACAGCAGGTAGGAAGAGGTATATGCCCCGATCCCGAAAAAAGCCGCCTGGCCGAAGGAGAACATGCCCGCATAGCCGCCCATCAAGTTCCAGGCCACCCCACACATGGCAAACATGAAAATGAGGATCATGACATGCACGCCGAAGGATGAGTCGATCACCAGCGGCAAAATGATTAATATCGCCAGCACGACTACGCCCAGGGACAGTTTTTTGATGTCGTAAGTATCCATTTCTACCATCCCTTCAGCCCTTGCGGTCTGATCCAGACAGTGATCAGATACATGGCAAAAACGATTGCCAGCTTATACGCAGGGTCAAAAATATATCCTCCCAATGTCTGGACCACTCCCACCAGAATTCCTGCGATAAAAGCACCCTCAATGCTGCCGAATCCGCCCAGAGCCACTATGGCGAAGCATGTGAGCCCAAAAGTGCCGCCTACGAACGGATATATGTAGTAGTGGGTCGCAAGCAATGCTCCGGCCACTCCCACAAGCGCCGAGCCAATCCCAAACGACAGCGAGTTGATGCGCTCTGTGTTAATACCCATAATCACCGCGGCTTCACGATCCATCTCCACAGCCAGAATAGCCTTGCCGGTCCGGGTATTTCGCAGGAACCAAAAGACTCCGAAAGAGGTGATGATGCTGCCGATCGAGCTAACAAACTTGGGAATGCTTAGTTTTATTCCGGAGATGTCCCAAGTGCCTGATAATAGTGTGTGCTCGATGGATCGAAAGTTGGGAGTCCAGATGAGGGCTGCGAAATTCGCAAGGAAGATGCTGATACCGAAGGTCACCACCAATTGCGCCAAGGCCGGTCCCCGCATTACCTTGCTGACAATAAACCGGTAAATGAACATGCCCATCAGGAAAAGAGCTACAGCGTTGATAGGTATGGAAAATAGCGGATCTACACCTGCCATCACATATAGCCAGTAAGAAATGAACATGCCGATCATGAGGAATTCGCCGTGCGCGAAGTTGAGCACGTTCATGACGCCCCAAATCAGGGTGAGGCCGATTGCCAACAACGCATAGACGAGGCCGATCAGTATGCCGTTAACCAGCTGTTGTACTAGTTGCTCCATATGTGAACACTCCGAGTCATCCGTTGCTGGAGGCCCTTAGCTTCCAGCAACGGTCCGGTTTTAGATCGCGGTTACTTACGGTCTTTCCAGGGCGGGAACGGCCACACTAAATCACGGCTGGCAACGTCGAAGGGCCAGACGGTATAATAGTCCTGATCCTGGATTTGCGCCAGGCCGCCAAAAGCGTAAATGTTCTGGTGAGATTTGGGATCGAACTTAATGCCCTTCCAAGGATTGATGATCTGGTCGCCCGGAATGTTCGTTTCCAAAAGGGCCTTCACGACAGCTTCGGGTTCCGTAGACTTGGCACGGTTGAAAGCATCGGCCAGAACAAAGGGCGCCGAAAAGCTTCGGGCGGTGTTTTCACCCATGGGAATGTTATACTTCTTTTGATAGAGTTCCGCGACCTGCCCGACCATCGGTTTTTTCTTTGCCAGGTCGAGCGCGAACGTAGAGCGTACGAGGAAATAATTACCGTCCGCCTTGACCGTCGGCAGGTAATCGGACTCTACGTAGCCTGCCATCGTCAAGAAGCCCTGAGGCACCAGGTTCATCTCCTTAAATGTTTTTGTGAATAGAATGGCATCGGTGATGTAAGCGGCGTGCATCACCACGTCCGGCTTGGCCGCCATGATCTTGCCCACCTCGCTTGTCACGTCACTCGCGTTCGCAGGATAGGCAAGATCAACCACCACATCATATCCGAACTCCCTGGCACACTTATGCTGCATCTTGCCCACTTGTGCCCCAAACTCAGTGTTCTCGTAGACCAGTGCAACGGTCTTGACCTTCTTGCCCGTCTTGGTCTCCAGGTCTTTCAGAAACTCGAACTGGTTGCGGGCCATTGTGCCGTCATGGGGTGAGACGCGGAAGAAGTATTTGAAGTCGCGCTCGGTCAGAGTGGGCGAAGAAGAGTCAGAGCAAACGAAGGGGATCTTCAATCTCTCTGCGGCCTGGCTACCGGTCTTGGTTACTGCACTCTGATACGCGCCGAGCAAAGCCACAACTTTCTCCTGAGTGATCAGACGTTCGGCCTCGGCCAGGCCGTTCTTGGGGTCGCCCTTGGTGTCCGCGTAAATGACCTCGATTTTGGCTCCGCCCAGATTGGGGATGCCCTCTTCCTTGGCAAAGGGAAGGTTCAGGTCGAACTTGCCGTTGATGATCTCAACCGCCAGGTCGACGCCACGCTTGCAGTCCATGCCGGTGGCGGCCAGGTTGCCCGTGAGCGGGTAAATAGCGCCAATCTTGATTACCTTCTGCTGGGCCAGGGCTTGACTGCAAACCAGCGTCAAGACCATGGCACAAATCGCCAACACTATTGTAAGCCTTCTCATCTCCATGTCCTCTCCTCGGTTCCGGAGCCGCCGCACTGAGCGACCGCTCATGGATTGAAGGTTGATGTCATCCGGTCCGGGAGTTATTCCCGGCGCCAATATCATATCCTGAAAAATCGGGGAAACAGCCTTTCCGTGAAATGCGAATATTCGCCTGCTTGGCTGCTCTCCGATTTTCTCACACTACCGCACCGATGTACCAGGGCTGAAACTCCATCTGGCCCTGGCCTGCCAGTTCGCTTTTTGTCTTTCTGCCGGACGCGATTTCCAGGACAAGATCGAAAATCCGGCTTCCCATTTCCCGGACCGTCAGCCCTGCAGTCAAGATCTGCCCGCAATCCACGTCCATGTCAGCTTCCATCCCATTGTACAAAGCGCTATTCGATGCAAGTTTCATCGTAGGCGCAGGAACAGACCCCAGCACAGTCCCGCGTCCGGTCGTGAATGCAACTATATGCACTCCCCCGGCAATAAGGCCTGTAACCGATACAGGGTCGAAGCCGGGAGTATCCATGAACACAAGACCCGGACCATTCACCGAGTCGGCAAATCCTACCACCTCCATGAGGTTTGTGCTACCGCCTTTAGTGGCCGCTCCCAGTGATTTCTCCAGGATGGTCGTAATGCCACCTGCTTTGTTGCCGGGCGTAGGATTGTTGTTGAGCTGGCTGCCGTTATGTGCGGTGTATTCTTCCCACCAGCTGATGCGAGCCACGAGTTTTTCCCCAACCTCCCGGTTAACTGCACGACGCGTCAGCAAATGTTCTGCTCCGTAAATCTCCGGAGTCTCGCTAAGCACCGCACTTCCCCCGTTGCGAACCAGCAAATCCGCGGCCGCGCCCAACGCCGGATTTGCGGTGATTCCCGAGTACGCATCGGACCCTCCGCATTCCAGTCCCAGTTTAAGGCGGCCGACAGGAAAGGTGCTGCGCTGCACCCGGTTCGCCTGTTCCAGGAGCTTGTGCACCTCAGCCACAGCTTTTTCCACAGTAGGTTTGGTGCCGCCCTCATCCTGGATGACCATAGTCCCAAAGCGTTCGTTGGGCCTCAGACCGGTAGCCTGCAGGAAGGATTCCACCAGATTCTGCTCACAGCCCAACCCCAGAATCAGCACGCCGCCGAAATTGGGTTGCCGGACATATCCCGCGAGCGAGCGCTGCAAATATGTAACGGCATCGCCGCCAGGTGTCATGCAGCATCCGCTGTTGGCCCCGAGAGCCACAACGCCGTCAACATTGGGGTAACGGGACATGACTTCCGGGCCGAAATGCCGGGCGATCAGGTGTGCGGTACCCAATGAACAGGTGACTGTGGAAAGGATGCCAACATAGTTACGGATCCCGACCGAGCCATCAGGTCTCAAAAATCCTTCAAAGGTACGCCGAGCACTTTCCGCAATGAACTGAGTGGGCCGGACATCCCGGCTATAGGCATAATCACGGCTGAAGCTGTGTAGAGTAACATTATGGGTGTGAACGTGCCGGCCGGGCTCGATGTCCGCGGAGGCAAACCCGATGATTTGGCCGTATTTTATCAGAGCCTCGCCCCCATCGATTCCGCTCACAGAAGCCTTATGGCCGGCCGCTATGTCATCGAGAAGGACCACGTCTAAATTGGAAAGCCGTTCTCCGCTGCGAAGATTCTTCAACGCCACTACTACATTGTCGTCGGGGTGGAGCCGAATGTATGATCGGCCGGCATTCGTCATAAAGCCTCTTCTTTGGTGACTCCTCGGTTAAAAGCGGCCAAAGACTGTCCTTGCGAGCGGAGCGAAGCAATCTCCCAAAGCTTTGGAGATTGCCACGGCCTGACGGCCTCGCAATGACAAATTTACCCTCCGCATGACCGAGGCATTACGTTCTTTGTGTAAACTTCGCTTGATCTTATACCAATTGCCAAAAGTTTTGTCCTATTGGACGTAGCCATTTCCGTCATTCCGGCGGAAGCCGGAATCCAGGAAAGACCGGTTCCAGTTCCCGTAGGATGCGGTGACCCCGCGTTTCGCGGGGGAACCGCATCAATCGAGGTTTTCGGGAACGATACGGTTCACTTCGCTCA
>JBKQRG010000095.1:0-6729 GCA_052144015.1 Desulfomonilaceae bacterium | reverse complement strand
CCAATTCCCTCGAAGCCCCACCTCTCGAAGAAGGGGAACTCCGCCCTGAAGCGTCCCTCAAACCCATGTTCCACTCCAACTCACTCACCACGGCCACCAAGAAACCACTCGCTCTTCATTGCTGATTGAAATCCGGATTACTTGAACCGAAAGCTGAAGTATC
Source organism: Desulfomonilaceae bacterium (assembly GCA_052144015.1). Taxonomy (GTDB): domain Bacteria; phylum Desulfobacterota; class Desulfomonilia; order Desulfomonilales; family Desulfomonilaceae; genus DATJPW01. The sequence goes on along the minus strand of JBKQRG010000095.1, from coordinate 6,566 downwards.
CTAGAATCCGCAGGGCGGCCGGGGCTGGACGGAAGAGGAAGAATTCGGGAACCCGCTTCTTGAAATCCCGCGTTCTGCGCGGGACCGAACCCTCCGGCAATCCCGCGAAAACGCGGGACTAAATGGCTGGCGGTAAGGTAACCAGGGTTTTCAACAGAGGGCAGTCTCTTTCAGGCTGCTAGAAATGACCGGCAAGATGCCGGTCCCACTGGATGTAGAGCGAACATGCATCTTCAGATCAAGAGTTCTTGGTACACCCCGATATTACGATTTCTACATCCAACCGTGAAATGCAGCCAACCATTTAGAGTTTTTTGGGTGAATACACAGCGTGCAGCGGGACTCCCCGTCATTCCGGCGAAAGCTGGAATCCAGGATTGTGCCCGCTGCTCCCATTTGCGGACTGGACCCCGTCTTGCAACGGGGTGACGAAGGAAAAGCGTTTGTTCCATATCCACGAAAGCGTCTAGGAGGAGAAACAACTCATTTGGGCGTCGGCACAATACAAATCGTTACATCCCCATTTAAAGGTGAGAATACTAGTTTTTTTGCCGGAGGGGCGGGGAACCGGCTTTTTACACAAAAAGCGGGTTCCCGGGCTCTTTTGGGGCTCGGAAGCGGGTACGGAGCCAACGCCGCGGACAAAATTGTGTGGTTGCTTTTCTGCGCGACGTGCGCTTATTTGGCGTTCTTGCACCCGTATGTCACGCTTATCCCCGGAGAAAGAGCCAATGTCTTTGCCGGTTTCCTCTGCGCTTTCACTTTTGCCGCGGCCCTATTGGTTGCGGACCCAAAAACTATCAGATTAACTAAAACAGAGGTCGCAGTTTCTCTGGTACTGGTTGCTCTGGCCGTGGTGAGCGGTCTGCTTAGCCCGGTTCCATGGAGCTCATCTATCCGCGCCATAGTAATGATATCCTCGATGTTGGGAGGCTTTTGGTGCGCGAGGATACTTATCAACAGCGGCCCAAGGCAAACAGCTTTAGTTTGGTTGCTCTCGATATTGTTGGGCGGTGTAACTACTGTGAGCCTGTGGAGCTATTGTATTCACGGGGATGTCTATTATTATCTCTATGCCAACCCGCACCAGATTGTTCATATGGTGTTCCTGTTGCTTATTGGACCGCTAGTTCTGATAAGCCGGCGGAAGCCGCTGGGAATCATAGTCGGCGTTGTTTTGATGGGATTGGCTTGCACAACTCTCTTCCTCACTGCTGTTCGATACATTGAATCAGGTGTGATGATCCCGTTTGCGGTGGTTTGCATCCTGGGTCTGCTTGGCCTCTTCCGTTCAAAAACATCGGCCGGCTACTTTGTCCTGATTGTCATGATGACAGCTGTTGCGGCGTACTTTCTGACCTATCTGAGCCCGAAAGCTCATTCGGGTTTGGAATATCAATCATATCGAATCGAGAGCTATCCTTTTTCATTTCATGTTGCGAAAAAACACCCTTTATTCGGCATAGGTTTGCGTGCCCCGCGAAATGAATTCCTGGCAGATTATGAAGTCAGACACCCTGCGCTCAGCAAGAAGGATTTTACCGAGTCGGTCGACTATCTGGTCACGCCCGAGAACATCTTCCTGGCCTTAATGACAGGAGCTGGTGTTCCATTTGTGGTCTTATACTGCGTGGCGCTGATTTGGCTCCTGATTTGGCTTCTCAAGAATCTTTTCAGAGGCCCTCCTCAGGGATTCCTGATTCCTCCGTGGGCGTTATGGGTGCCCATTTCAGCGAGTTTGCTGCATTCGCTTACTACCGATACGTTTATGTTGCCGCAACTGGCGTGGTATTTCCACCTGCTGTTAGGGATCATTCCCAAACCTGTGGCTGTCCCGAGCGAATCCCGTGTAGGTTGGGCATGGATAGCAGCGAAGGCGGCCGCACTAACATGCGCTCTGGCAATTGGCATTTTTCTTGGCACTAGCTCTTATTTTTCGCCGGAAAAATTGCCGAGTGCCGACACGGTCCGTTCGTTTCTGAGAGAAGTGCCTGTGGTGAAGCTCCTTTTTTACGAGAAGCCACAGGCCATCGAAGATTCTGAAAGAGCAGGTTCCGGTGAAGCCCCGCGTACCGGCGAATTAACTCGGGTTATTCCAGATTCCAAGCCCGAAGAAAATTTTGGGAACCTCATCGTCAACATCGACAATTACAAAGGGTCTCCGGTGAACTGGGCGATAATGATCGTTCTGGATAATTCCAAATCCATGGCGGAGGAAATCGGTCCCAGCGGACCCAAACGTCAAGAAATTGCTTTTGCCGCCATAAATTCTCTGGCGCGGGAGATAAACCCTAACTCCAAATTGGGATTGAGGACCTTCACGCTCGATGTTTTGGCAAGAAGCAGGTCCCAGGAAATCCCATTGCGAGTAAGCCGAATTCTTTTGGACTGGACCGAGAAGCCGGGTCCCGAGTTGACCGAATTGCTGAAGGAAATCAGCTTCAAGGGTGATAACAGTGTCTGCGCGGCTACTCGCAGGAGCCTGCAAGCGGACTTTCATGGGCTCCACGAGTTGACGCCTCGCATCGCTATCATTACTGATGGCCGAAGAGATTGTTCTTTCGGAAGAACGCTTCAATTTCTGGAAAAAAGGAAACCAAAGCAAATAGTTAAATTGGATGTCATTGGAATCGATATGCCGCGTCCTGCAGAGGAGACATATTCCAAATTGGCGTCTGAAGCCGGTGGCTCATTTCTCAATATTGCACAGATGACCGAAACAGAAACGCTTTCAAAATATGTGGCCGTCCTGCAGAAACCTCGCCTCGAGTCTCTGGAACTGCGCACTGAAAAGGCAAAACATCGTATCATGTCAGGAGAGAAGTCCAGGCTTGAGGCCGGTTCTTACACGATAGTCGTGCCTGAAATTGAAGGACTCGACCCTGCAAATCGCACAATCAAAGACTTCAATGTCATTGCCGGCAAAACTACTGTCCTGAACCTTGCCGTAAAACAAGGCCGATTGACGATCAGCGAGAGTGAAGAGACGGAGTAAAACCCCAGTCCCCGAAAGCTCAAGCGAACCGGAAAAAGATCAAATTACGGTGAAAAATGAGAGGAAGGCGAGAGAGGGAACAAAGGCGGATGGTTGGCAAGCTGCTGAGAGGACATGTGCCTGGAGAAATGATTTTCAGAAAGAAATGACCAAGGAGAAAACTCTTTTGCAAAATCCCGCGTCTCGCGGGACTGGACACCTTTTCCGAAAACTCCTATACGCTTGCGGAGCAGGGACGTACAAGCGACAGGTTGGTTACCCCCAGACGCGTCAAGGACACAAAAAGGGCCTCCCCGGAATGCATTGCGGAGCAAAAAAAACAGTCCTGCGCTTTATTTTTCGATCCAGCACAATACATGGGTGCGGAGGAACGGCGCCAGATTGAAGAGGGTATATAATTTTGGAGATACTCTGGTCACGAGACGCCCGACTGGCGGAGCCAAGGTCAATCTCCACGTTTTCATTTTGCCTTCGGGAAATAATTCACGGATCCTCTTGACCGGCACGCCCTTCACGTCAGAATTCCACGGATTGTTATATATGTAGTCGTACCACAGAATTCCGCCGCCGGGCTTAACGAGGTCCCACATGCGCTTGGCTAGTTTCTGCTGAAAATCGTCATCCAATATGGATGTGAAGACCGTTGATTGCATGACAACATCAAACGTTCGGTCTTTTAAATTGAGTTCGGATGCATCCCCGACGATAACCTTAGTGGCCTCCGGCAGCCGATGACGAGCCTCGGCAGCCCTGTCTTCGAGCAGTTCATTTGCCACGAGATTTTCCGGTCTGAATCCGAGCAGCAGCAGTTGCAGGAGATTGGTTCCTGAACCACAGCCTATTTCCAAGACCCTTTTTCCATCGACTGGGGCGAGATTCGCTTTTGTCACCCAGTATGCGAGAGCTATTACCTTTTCGCGGGTTGCCATTAGATTGTACGGGACCAGTGGATCGTACAAGGTTGCCGGAAGCCCTGCCCTTCTATTATATCTGGCACGTAGCTCAGCTGGCTCGGAAGCCATTCAATCCGGACCTCCAAGCGTCAATTGCTTGCCCAAAAAAGAGTGTCATGAGGACGAAACGGACTCCAGAAATTTCTTGGCCAAGTGCCTCATGTCATAGTGTTGCCGAACGTATTGGTGCCCTTTGAGTCCCATGGCCTCGCGTTCAGCCGGCGTCATCTTCAACAATGTGCTTACCGCACAAGCAATTGCATGAGAATCCTCTGCGGGCACTGAGATGCCGCAACCGCTTGCATACACGGGGTCGTCACCGGAATCTACCGCATGAATAACAGGTTTTCCTGCCATCATGTAGTCCATGAGTTTGCTTGAACTCTCACCAAATTGGTGTAGCGGTCCGGCTTTCAGCCCTAGATAACATGCATCCCATGAACGCAAAAGACTTGGAATTACTGCCCTTGGCACAGGAGGCAGAAACATGACGTTCTCCAAGTGAGCTCTAGAAACCGCTTGTTGCAGAGACTCCTTTTCTGGACCTTGTCCAACCAGCACGAAGGTCACAGGAAAGCCCTGCAATGCGGCCGCCGCATCGACAAGTGCCCCTAGCCCATTGGCAAGACCGTGTGCTCCCGCGTATCCGACCACGAAGTGTTTTGCGCGGAAAAGGCTATTCAACGCCTCCGAGTGCTCCAACGGCAAATCGACGACGTCGTCCTCCCACTCATCAGATAGAATCCCATTGGGTATGAAGAGGAATTTTTCGCCAGCCATTCCTCGCTCCTTCATATAGATGTCAGCCTTCTTCCAGGCAGAAACGACGTGATCCGCATAGCGGTATGCAAAATCCTCTGCCCATTGAAGCAAGAGGATAAAAGGATGCCATTTTGATATCCCGCCCAGGAGAATAGGGGCTAGCGGCCACAGATCCCGAACGTCAAATATCAGCCTTGCTCCACAACGTTTGGCCAACCATCGAGCAGGAAATATGGGCAGAGGATGAGGCGAGGAAGCAACTATGATGTCTGGCTTACCACTGGCTGCCAGAGCCGTAGAATTGCGGTACAATTGCGCAACGAACATCACCATGTTCATGACACGGCGAAGTCCGTTGCCTTGGAAAGTTGGGGCTTTAAGCCAGACGTATCGAATCCCGTCAATGAATTCTTCGGAAATCGCGCCTTTGATGTCCGGCTGCCTGTACCGAACGTGGGAATATGAGGTGGCAACAATGGTAACACTATGCCCCAGCCGCACCCATTCTCGGCCAAGATAAAAAGACCTGAACACCATCCCGTGAATGGGGGAACCCGCATACGGGTTGATCATTAATATGTTCATTGCACATCCTGAACGGAATGATATTGGTCTACATCTCGTAACGATCAGCGGGGTTTTCAGGACTTTGCCGTCGGCACGCTACCTAGAACTTTCGGCTGTTCACGCGTCAGATCGCATTCATGGAAGGGGCAAAAAAAGTGTTGGGAAAAATTTCCTCGGCCCGAGAGGGAATATCGTTCTCTATCACCCGCATCAATGCGTGTAGAACGCAGTCGATGCTGATTTCCATCAGGCACCTCCTGTCGTGGGGACAATTGAAGTAACGAGGTTCCGGATAACATGGGCCACAGTCCACTTCCCTAAAAATTACTGCGGAACCGGCCGCATAAGGCCCCGTGCATGTAGCGGTTGTAGGTCCGAAAATGGCGAGCATTCTCGTTCCGACCGCGGCTGCCAAATGTGCCACGCCTGAATCATTGCTTAATCCCACTTCGCAGGTTGAGAGCAAGGCTGCCGTTTCGCTTATAGAGGCTTGCCATGGCACTGGAACCATGAAATCTTTTTTTCCTGTCCAGGCCATAGCTTGCTCCAACAGACTTTTATCCCCAGGACCCCAAACTATAAGAAATCTTTTTCTGTGATTCTCGTAAGCGGCTTCGAGGACCTCGAGGGTCCGATCCAGGGGCCATAGCTTTCCATGAGAGCCGGCCTGCGATCCCAAATGGACTGCAATTAAGGATTCAGAACTCAGGTCTATACCACTCGTATGTGTCAGCTTGCGATTCACCTGGCTTACGAAATTCTTTTCCAAAATAATGCAAGGTTGCTTGCGGTCAGCAGTCAGGTCCAGGCCTTGCAGCATTTGCAGGAACTGTTCAACCTTGTGAAGATGTGAATCGCGCGGAAATATTGACGTGAAAACGCGGCGTTGCCACCGGTTGATTTCCTGCTCCGGACCGCCAAAATGAGGCAGAGCGGCGACGCTTTTATCTGCGCGACATAGTGCCACCAAAAGAGAAGCGAGCTTGAGATTCATCCCTGCTGGAACGATCACAACCTCCGGCTTGGACTTGCACACAGCCAGCAACCCGCGCGCGGTAAGTTGCAGATCTGTCCGCCAATTCCGGGGCCATTGGATATATCCCGAATTAATTCCAGCCAGCTCCAGGACTTCGCGTGTCTGTGGGGTTACTGTGCATAAAATTCGTGCTGTCCTCCATGCCGTCTGCAGTTCTTGCAGTAACGGCAACAGCATTATCGTGTCCCCTATACCCGCGTGAGCGAAGACCAGGATGGGTGAATAGGCAGTCATTTCAAGCAATGTTCCGAGT
>JBKQRG010000094.1:0-3307 GCA_052144015.1 Desulfomonilaceae bacterium | reverse complement strand
ACAAAGGCAGACTCGCTGTCGCCGCCTTGCTCACCGCAAGAGAAGCCGACGCAGTTTCACTCACGAAACTCGCAGCTTAAGGAGATTCTCACACAACTTCTTCTCCGGAGGAAAAGAGATTGAATGTCATTAATAAGAAGACCCCCCGGCCCCCTTACAAAGAACTCCTAAATATGCTTCTTGTGTTCATCTACGGGTAATGAGCCTGTCGTTAGACCGTGGCTTCTCCGCAATTATAAAGTAGTTTTCTCTAAAGAGGGTCCAGTCCCGCGAGACGCGGGATTTTGCAACCCCGCGTCCCGCTGGGGTTTTCTCTGGAATTAGTATCCGAGATTTTCGCCAATCAGCTTCACATGAATACGATCCTGGATCATATGACCTTCGATAATACTCCACATATTGCATATGCGTTGAGCAGTTTTGCAATCGAAGCATAGCCCCTTCTCTTTGCAGGGGTTTGCCAAACCCAGACGAATAGTATTAACAGGTGCTGAATAGTGTTTGACTCTGGCCATGGCTGATTCCAAATCGGGAGCCACTTTGTTCATACCGACAACCAGGAGGACCTTTTTCGGCCCAAAGCTCATAGCTGCAATGCGATTCCCAGTGGCATCAAGGTTCACCAACTTTCCGTCCAAGGTTATCGCATTCGAACTTGCGATCATAAAATCGGCCGCCATCCCTTCCAGTCGAAGCTTAAAAGCATCTTCAGGAGAAAGCCCGGGTTTGTAAGGATCAAGCACTCGAACCCCGGGCATCTCAGATAATTTCTCCCACAAACCGAGGGTAACCGTGGTCATTGAACCGCCACGATAGACGGTAGCGCCTTCCGGGATCATTGCAAGGATCTCTTCTTTGGCCTGCGCAGCGTTCGGGGCATAGCTGCCCGACATACGGCGCTTCTCTAAATTTTGAATTATTTCGCGTGCAACAGTCTCATTCCAGATCATTTGATGAGCATCCATTTGTTCCTCCTATTATGTGTTACACAAAACCTTTTACCTGCAAACTTCTACTTTTAATCGGAAATTCGTAGGACACAAGACTTATTTTTCCGGACCGTAGTCCTTGGTTATCCGCACCTGTCTCGTGGAGCTCGAATCGAGGGAAGGACCACTGACTCGTAATTCCTCAGTTACAAGCGGCCAAAGATTGTCATTGCGAGGAGTGGAACGACGAAGCAATCTGGATTGCCACGGCCTGACGGCCTCGCAATGACAAATCCACGCCCCGCGTAACTGAGGGATTTCAGCCAGAGAAATATCCGCAATATCATTCGTCCTTCAAGATTTCACCGATCAAATTGTCAACGATCACCGGGCTTGCGAAATATTGCACGGATGGTTCGGTTCCATACTTTTCCACTATGAATTTCTTCCACTCATTCGTATAGAGTCGTTCCGCATCTGCACGAGATCTCCACAAGTAGACTCCTCCGGCAGTAGTTCCATCCTCGGAGAGAATGTAATACTTGCGGATAAGCCCCTGTACTTCCCTGTACTTAGGGGCCGTGCTTGAAAACAGTTCCCGAGCCTTGTCTCGGGTTATCGGCTGCGGCAGCTTGAACTGAACGAGTGCTGTAATCATAGCTTTCTCCTTTGTCTCGAACACATGGGAGCCTCCGTTCCAGGCGATTGGCCCCCTCGCAACTCCAACGAGTTTGGAGGAATAATCTCTTCCATTTACACAAAAAACGGATGCCTTATCCACTAATTCTTTTGCCTCATTTTGTCGATCCGTTGTTGCGCTCATGGGCCAAACTAGAAAGAGCACCGCACAAAAAATGAGGATCGTTCTTTTCATATTATAGCCTCCGATCTTATGGTTTGCCGAGGAAGAGCAATATGAGCAGGTTCAGTATTTTTTCCGCATTTGGCGGTAGGAGGTAAATTTACGGAAACTTTGGTATTATGTCCCCGGAAACAAAGGTGTTGATTAATTATCTAAAGTCTATTAGGGACCAAAGACAGAATTGATAAGGGGAGCACTATGAAAAAATCTATGCTTTTGCTGGTAATCTTGGCGTTGTGTTCCAGCATTGTTCCCTTTTCATGGATTGGTTGTGCAGTGGAAACTGTTCAAGCCGATGAGATTACACTAAAGAGAGATGATGGGACAGAGGAAACCTTCCGTATTTCCAGTGAGTTAATAGAGAAAGCAACGATGTTGGTGGTTCGTTTTTCCCCATTTGTCGTATCTGCCTGGGAAGGCAAGGTAATTGAAATCACACGAGCGGACGAAATAAAGGTCATGAAAAAGGACCTCTCGGTGGAAAGCGTTCGTCTTTATGGAGTCGACGGACCTATCGAACCTAATCCCTATGGGAAAGAAGCAGCTGCCGCCACTGCCAAATTAGTTTTGGGCAAGATTGTAAAAGTTCAGCCTCTTCTTCTCCCGGACCCGTGGAGTAGAACCATTGCGTGGGTTTCGTTGGATGGAGAGTCCGTGAATGAGGCACTACTCAAAAAGGGAATTGTCTGGTGGTATCGCAAATACCTCCCATGGGAAAAACAGCTGGCCAAACTGGAAGCAGAGGCTAGGGAGGCACGATTAGGGTTGTGGTCACTTCCTCCTACGGCCCCGCCCTGGGAAATGCAAGCTATACCCCTGGGGCGGGCGGCAGATCGCACGACAGCTCCAGCCACGAAAGAGCCGGTAAATGCTGCGACGGATATGGCGACGAAACAGCCTGCAAATACTGCGACAACCGTGCCGACAGAACCACCGGCGAATCCTACGACAATCGTACCCGCGAGTGAGTCTCCAAATGCCGCTACAGCTACAGCGCCGGCGGAGCAGCGGGTAAATGCTACGGAATCCGATGATCTTGCTCCCCGACGTGGGTCAGTCAGAGAAAAGCTGATCTCAGAAGAAGGTGCGCCCAGGAAGCTGTTCGGAGATGCAGGCTCGGTTAGGCAGAGGTTGAAATCCAAAGCTTCTCAGGACGAAGAACCGGCAACAGAATAATGAGGGAGTCTGGTGGGCTCTCGGTTTTTTTATGTGCCCCGAATCATGTCCCCCTCCGAAATCACCGAAATCAATTGGAATCGTTCTTACCTCGACATTGTCGACATTTGTTGATACAAATAAAAAACTCAAAAAAAACTAATTGGTACATCGAATTAGAAGAGATGGTTTTGCTTTTGAAACGCACTCTTAATTCGTTTTTATGAGCATATCGGATACGTCTCTCGGTAGGGAGGCTGATCCTTACCCACAACCGGGGTTGCTGGACACCGGAGGTGTTTGAGGATGTGGGACGACGAAGGGAGCCATGAATTGATAGACGCCGGCGATGTCGTCGAGC
>JBKQRG010000093.1:0-15032 GCA_052144015.1 Desulfomonilaceae bacterium | reverse complement strand
CGCCAGTTTCACGGCATGCACCTTCAGATGGGTTCCGTCTCTGCATTGATATCCCAAAACGATTTCGGGTTAGTGGAGAATTCTCAGACAGTTTCATCTTGCCGGTCATTCTAATAACAGGCGAGACGCCTGTCCTACCAAAAACCGCTCGCAATGACATTCCTTGGCCGTCCGTAACTGAAGTATTACTCCGCGCTGAGAATATTTGTTGACATATATCGTCGCGAGATATATCGTACTGACTTATCGAGGTGCACATGGATGTTCAATCGATTATCTTGGGATTCCTCATGCAGCAGAGCATGACAGGATATGATCTCAAAAAGGCCTTCTCTATGTCCTTCTCTTTCTTCTCGGGCCTGAGCTATGGGTCCATCTACCCCGCGCTCAAGAAGATGGAAAAACTCGGGCTAATCTCCATGAAAGTTGAAATTCAGGACGGAGCCCCAAACCGTAAAATCTACACAATAACGGAGGCTGGACGAAAATCGTTCCTAGAGTCGTTGCAGACACCGCTAGTCTCCGAGCAACACAAAAGCGCTTTTCTGATGAAGCTTTTCTTCTTTGCCCATCTGACGCCGGAACAACGGACGGCAATCGCGATCGGACACATGAATTCGGTAGAACAAATACACAGCCTATTGGAATCGCTTCGTCCTCAGATCGAAGCCCGCGCCGACCGATTCCAATTGCTCTGCTTTGAATTTGGCCTCCGGATGTCTCGGGACTTGGCCCGTAATCTAAGTGAGGTCGTCAAGGCATTGGAAAACTTGGATGGAAAAGAGTCTCAAAATGCAGAATGACTCTCCTGCAACGGAAGGAACTCTGCCGAAGCCGACCAGGGCACAACAGATTTTTCTGTACATTGCTCCTTTTCTAGCTCTGGCTTTTTTTAAAATCTGGGCCTCGCTGGGCAGAGAAGCGGGCAACCTGTTGATCGCGGCCGCAGCCATGCTCATGTATTGCTCGGCCGTTGTCGCACTTGCAAAGCATTGGGACAGACCAACCTACTTCGACTGGGCGGTCGGCGCATATTTTCTCGTGATCACCGTATTTCTTGCTCTATGGCCCGGGGCAGCCGGAGCGATCATTTCCCAATACGCAGTCACCGGGATCTATTGTTGCTTATTCGCAGCAGTATTTGTTCCGCCGCTTTTGGGTTTGGACCCGTTCACCTATCATTATGCGAAGAAATATGCGCCCCGGGCCGTCTGGCAGACTCCTGTTTTCGTTTCTATCAACCGCATAATGACCTTTTCCTGGGCGGGCCTTTTAGCCGTCTGCATTGTGCTAAGCCTCTATCCATCTGTGATTACCCGTGCGTTGATCCCCATCGGCCTCATCGTCGGGCTGGGGATTCCGTTCAATTTCCGTTTCCCGGACTACTACCTCAAACGAGTAGGTTTACCCACCATAGCCGAAATGCGCAAATTCACCCCCCCACCTCCCTCCTCTCTTTCTCCAGGGGCTAGCGTTTCAAATCCCCCTCCATCCACGGGAGGAGATAAGAGGAGGATGAGTTTGGAGCAACGGTCAGAGCAAATTACCGCGGCCGGAGGATCTGTTGAGTCTAAAGGTCTTCATCTATCCTCGGACGGGCCTCGGAGCGCTACAGGAACAATGAATCAGCCACAAGCAAAGAAGGAGACAACCATGAAAGTTCTAGCAATTAATTCGAGCGCTAGGAGTGATGGAGTCAGCAAGACAGCGATGATGCTCGATGCCCTGGTACAAGGAATGCGAGATGCCGGCGCCGATGTCGAAGTGATCCCCTTACGCAAAAAGTCGGTCAAGAACTGCATCGGCTGCTTTACGTGTTGGACGAAAACCCCCGGTGTTTGCATTCATCGGGACGATATGGCCAATGAGCTGTTCCCCAAGTGGCTGGAGGCGGATATCGCTGTGTATGCCACGCCTTTGTACCATTTCACCGTGAATGCAGCCATGAAAGCTTTTATAGAACGGACCCTTCCGATTTTCGAACCATTCATGGTGCGGGTCAACGGCAAAACAACCCATCCGCTACGTCAACAACCGCCGAAATCTGTGGTCTTATCTGTGGCGGGTTTTCCTGACGCGTCCGTATTCACTCAACTTTCTTCATATGTGAACTTTCTCTGCAAAAAAGGTCTCATCGCAGAGATCTACAGACCCGCGGCTGAAACGATGTCCCATGCATCTGGAATCGCGAAGGACATTCTTCAGGCAACCTCGGACGCGGGCCGTGAGCTGGTGCAATCCTCAAAGGTCTCCGAAGCGACGATGAGCCGCATCACGCAGCCCATAGCCGATTTCGACGCCTGTGCGAACATGGCAAATGCGTTTTGGAAGACATGCATCCACGAAGGAGTAACGCCCAGGGAATTCGAACAAAGGAACTTGATCCCGCGTCCGGACTCAATTGATACATTCATGATGATAATGGCCCAGGGTTTCAACGGAGAGGCCGCGGGCGCAACAAAAGCTGTCCTCCAATTCAATTTTTCCGGCGAAGTGGAGGGGTCATGCTATTTTATGATCGAGAACGGACGAATTGAAGCCGGACAAGGGATTTCGGAAAAGCCTGACCTGGTCGTTCAGTCTCCTTTTAACATTTGGCTCGACATAATGACCGGCAAAGCCGACGGTCAACAGATGCTCATGGAGCAGAAGTACAAGACCGCCGGCGACCTCTCCTTGCTAATGCGCATGAAGGAACTGTTCGGCCGAAAACCCCGGTAAACACGAATAGATAAATTTTCATGCAAAGTCCGTCCGGAGGACTGCTCACGTTACCTATTTTAGGGGCTGATCCCAGCTCTGTTTTCCGGTGGGGTCATTCCAGCCCTGAAAGCGAAGAGTAGCAGGCACATCGCGCACTTTCCAGTAGCCATTGTTCGCAGCGATATATTTTCTCAATGACTCCAGGATCGTGCTAAAATCCTTACGGTCCTGTTCGCTTAGTTTTTCATCTGCTGCCTGAGCATTCAGGAACTGGATGGTAGCGTCTCGGAGCAGCGCCAGGTCTTTTTCAGGCCAATGCACTAGGACAATTTCTTTTCCTGGCTCACCCCGGTTTGCCGCCAGAATCTCTCTCAGTTTTTCGCCTTGTTGCCCTAGGTTTTCTCCGTAGGAAGTCAAAACATGGTCGCGGGCAACGCTCATGAACAGAGTCTGCTGGGCCGGGGTCAGCTTCTTCCAAACGTTCTTGTTGACGATCATATAGGTGATCAGGAACTGTTGATGCCAGCCTGGAAAGTGAGCGTACCGAGTCCCCACGGTCCCGGGATTCCCCTCGGGTAGCCCGAAAAGCGTGGATACATCATCGACCGGAGTAGCGAATTCAAAAGCCTGAATCTCGCCGTCTTTGACTGCCTTAACCAGGGATCCGCCTCCAGCGAGAGCTGTTATGAATTTGATGTTTTTCTTGGGAATCGCTCCGCTCGCCACAAGATTGTCACATGCTCTCTCGATCACGTATTGCGCCGGCGGCAGATACCGAAAGGTCCAGGTCTGTTGGCACAATCCAGCCAAGCCTATGCCGGGGTTTGATTCCGCTGGGCCCACCGGCTGCATGAAATACCCAGAGCCTTGTTGACAGCTTCCGCAAATGGGAATTGCCATGATATTTTTACCGTCGACATCGAGGATTTGGTATAGCAGATCAAGGCCGGTCTGTTTGTCGTCAATGGATTTCCCATAAAGAAAACCGATGAACTCATCGAAGGTGGGACCGAACGGGATCCCTGAATTGTAAATAAATCCCCACACGGGATTCAGGTCCGATCCGGAGATATAGGCCGCATCAAAACCTTTCCCACCTGCCAGCGGACCGCCCGCGGCCACAGCAGCCTCTATGTTTTTGAACTCTTTAGGAACGGCCGGCGTGGGCTTAATTTTGCTGAACTTGATCTCTCCATCTTTACCAAGGACTGTCTCGGAGATGCTTTGTAGCTTCGCAGCGAAGTCGTCCGCAGGCGGGCCGAGCGCCCCTGCGCTGCTGAAACTGCGGAAAGAAATCTCTATAGCCGACGCGGTTTGCGTCGACAGCAAGATTGCCCAACCACAGGCGATAAAGATCGCGGCGAAACGTAAACAGGACTTCTGAGATACCATGGCTATCCGACCTCCTTTCATTCAAGTGAACGATGCCTTATGTCAGATTTTTGGGGAATCGGCTCCTCAGCTTAACCAGGTTCAGTCGATTGTCCATCGCTCATCCGGGATACCGGCGGGTACTTCTCCGGATGCCTGATTGAGTCCAGTGTTGAGTCTACGTCCAGAGCTGGCCAGTAAAGGTGGTCCACTCCCTGCTTCTATCCCCTCTCAAGTTCCAGGGTCTAAAGCAATATGGTTTTCAGATCGATCTCTCTGGAAGATCTAGGCATATAACAGTCGGCCTCGAGGTTCCGGAATTGAACGACCGAGTTCTTGTGCTGTTTCAATCCATTCCTTGATCGCTACCTCAGCGTTGGCTATTGCTTCTTGATAAGTTGCTCCATCTGCCGCACATCCGGGGAGTTCAGGAACCTCTGCTATGAAGGCCTGATCCTCATCACCCCAGTAGATGATGACCTCGTAACGAAATTTATCGGCCATTTCTTTCCTGACCTCCCAGACAATATTTCAGGATGACTTGTCTGACCTGCTTGACTTGATACGGTTTTGCCTTTCCGGCAGACTTGGGTTGCAAATTCAGTATCTCATCTACTCGCTCTTTTGTGAATATGTGATGACTTCCACGAATTCGTTCCTGAAATCCCAGACCTCGCAGCAAACTTCGCAAGCCGTCAAAGTCAATGTTCGCATCGGACGTTCCCCGTAGTATCTTGGAAAGGAGTTTCTCTTGCTCAGTCACACTTCAGTCCTAATTGTCACTCGTTCTTTGGGCTTCTTCGCCTGGGAGTATCCAGCTGCTTCTCAGTCCCACCGAGTTTGGCAAGTCTTTCGCTACTTTCCCGGGCGCTTGACAGCTCCATTCCTCGCCCATTCTCCAAACGATAAAACAGATACGGTACGACGGTCACCCAAACCAAAACAAGCACCCACACTCGACCGGCAAATAAATTGTATTCGTGAAACAGGCTACTCCAAGGAATACCTCTGACGTAGAAACCAAAAAGAAACTCGAATGCAATCGTCAGTATGAGCCAAATTAAACCAATGGTAATTGCCGTGGCCGCGGACGCAGGTCTCCAATTACGCATGATTGCCCAAATAAATACTCCCAGCAGTACGATCCCGGTCGCGCAGGAAAGCTGGTGGGCCCGTAACTCCCCAAAATATTCGACCAACCACATTTCCCGGACCGCTCCGTTGAAAATTGCGATGAAGAGCATGGGTATCCAGGCCAAAATGTATTTTAACATCCAAATGCCACATCTTAAGGTGAGCGGATTTCCTGAATGGAAAACCGCGGTGATTTTTGATCACTATAATAAATCTGAAATTCGATCACGACAAAAATCTGATGCTGTCACGAATCCTTACAGACGAGCGAAAATAGGAGTGAAGGATGATGGACAATCAACTCGGCGGCTACACACACAATTCTCCTTTTGATGCCTCCCCAGCAAAACCAAGCGCGTCTTGACTTATCAATCCCACTGTCTATTATGGGCGCTGCGGCATTTTTCTATTCAGTACACAAGGTACATAGAGGTACATTGAGGTACATTGAGGAAATGGCAACTGAACCCCGGATAATTTTCTGTGACGACGACAATCTGGTGGTAAGGCGAGCTTTCCGTGAACTGAGGCATCGCGGGGTCTACACATGGATCAGAGGCGAATTGGTCAATATGTATCTCACGCGACGAAGATTGGATCGAGCTTCAATACAGTCATCTTTGAGAATAATGGATATCGAGCTGACCAATTATTGCAACCACAAATGCAAATTTTGCCTGACAGGCCTGAGCGCGAATGCCCGTCCCAAAGGTAAAATGGATTTTGATACTTTCAAGAACACCGTTCGTGATGTAAACCCTGGAACTGTGCTTGTATTTGCCGGATTTGGCGAGCCCTTTTTGAATGAGAATCTGGAAGAGTTCGTCGAACACGCGGGAACCCTCGGGTTGGCCGAAGATATCGAAATATTATCAAATTTCGGAGCAGTCTCGGAGGAAAGGATACGAAAGCTCTTAGATCACCGCTTCAAAAGGCTTGTCATTTCTTTGGATTCCATGAGCAGAGAGACATTTATGGAATACAGAGGCTGTGACGATTTCGATCGCGTTTTCAACAATATTAAAATATTGTCGGATGAGGTGAAGAAGCGAAAGAACATCCAGCAGGAACTCATTGTTCAAATGGTGATTAGCAAAAAGAATGTTGCCGAATCTCAATTGTTTATTGAAACGATAAGGAACCTCCATCTGATCCCGAGATTAAAGCAGCTTAACACACACAATTCATTTGCCGACGAGCAGAAGATCGACGAATTTGAAGTGCCTGAGTATTCCAGGTATGGCAATCGGGGTTATTCCCGTAGATGCGAATGGGTCTGGGGCGGAATGATCGTCTTGTGGAATGGCGATGTCAGCATCTGCTGTCAGGACGCGGCCGGCAGAGAGGTCTACGGCAACGTCAATAGGCAAGATACGATCAAATTAATTAATACCGCCGGTGGTCGATGCCAGTTCCGTCGAAAGTACTTCCACAACCCGGGTGAAATTGAACTTTGTCGCCGTTGCGACGTCGCGTAAGACACTTGAATTTTTTCAAATAATTGTAAGATTATTGGGCTTCATGCCGGCTGTTTGCCCATATTTATTACCCTGATTCCGTTTCTTTCATAGATGGGCGGGAATTCTTTACGATCCAAGAGAGCAAAATGACTTCTGGTTCCGGCCGAATCTCTGATGTAATCCCCAAATGGCTGAAAATAGACATCTCCTGATTTCAGGCGCTCCGCGACAAAGTCCTCATCTCTGACCAGCAGGTAACTAATCCCGTATTCCCGGCAAAATAGTCGAATCTCCTCGGGGTTATCCGAATAATAGGCTTTGAAGAAATCGAATGTCCTTTTCTTTATCACATCCCAGTATGTAGTGTACCAAGCGTGCGATAACTCGTACGTAACAAAGGCTTTTCGTTGAGCAAACGTCGGGATATTGTCCATCAGTTCCGGATGACCTGCCATAAGGCTCGCCTTTGGAGTTGACCGGAGAAACTCGTAGAGCTTGGCGTGCTCGGAATAGTCGTATATGCCTACGTGATAGAGCCGCACTGCAGCAAAGACCAGCAACAAGGTCGTCAATATCGGAAAGATAAGTCTCCTCGGAAACAGGTTCGCAAAAGCTTCTCGGAGGCACACGGCTGTTCCTACGCAATAAAATACAGTCAAGGAAAGTTCAAGATATCTGCTTGGTAAGAACAGGCGCAATACGACCGCTCGCGCGAGGAAATAGAGAATAAATGAAGCGATAAACAAGTATCCAAATACCTTGAACCCTGAAAGATCTATGGCCCAGCGCTTCCGGGTGCACGAATATACAATGATAATAAGGCCGAGGATTGCGCAGAGCCATCCGGCAAGAGGGCCCCACTCCCTGAAAGGCAGATCGAATATCCATGGCCGAATAAATTCGTAGAATATAGATGGAACCGGAAAAATCTCGAAACGACCCAAGCTTGAATATTCGATTTTGCCCGTCATATCCGCTGCAGTTACCAGTTCTCCGAACCGATTGGTTTTGAAGAAGATATATTTTAACGACATCAAAACGCATCCCGCGGCCGCGAGTAGTACGCTGACAACCACCCCTACCGAAATAGTCGGGAAATTTCGCGGCTGTTGGGTGGTGGAATTCGAGGCCTCGATCACTGCTCCATGTTGGCCTGTTAATTTTTGAAAAATCCGAATGATCGCGTGGCGGTAATTGTGAATCAGGTACAAGCCGTGCGTAAACAGGCAGAGCATAAAAACATAAGGGATGAAAACAGAAGCCAGTAATAGAGCCAGACCCGCTCCTATAAGATTATTTCCCGACAGAAAATACAAATACGCTGCAAGCAATGGATACCCGAAGCTCTGCGGGATTCCTCCGGCGATGCGTTCCATGAAATCGCCGAAAAAGCAAAAAACGCACACGACAAAAACGGGCGTTAATTCATCTTTAAACCGCGACCCGAGGCCAAAAAGAAAACCCGCGGTGAGCAGGTATAAAATTCCCGATAAGATCTTGCCGAATTGCAGCGGACCAATGAAAGGAGCGGTCAACGCATAAACTGCCTGGACACCCCATGACACGTAATTTTGCGCATAGTCGGTCAACAGATCGTTTTGAAACAGCTCCGGGTCGCGCCACTTCTGCATCCAATAGGTCTGTTGCCGCACGTCATCCATGATGACGTACGGATTCGTCAGGGCGCTCCATTGGGAATAGATGAAGACTCCCAATGCGCCAAGTAAAGCGTACAACAAATATTTTGTGCGCTGCGATATCACTCAAAATGCCCCGATAACGTTTTCAAAAGCACTTACCATATGCTCGTTTTTGATTTTTCACAAGAATCGAAGGATTCGCGTCCATGTCATGGATTGGAGGTCTGGATTTTCGGAAGACTGCCATAAGACTCGTAAAAGCGACGAGATAGCGACAACTTGCTTGCCTGCGCATACACATCAGGCTGCCGGTTTATGGGCATCCGGTTGAGTACCGCGCTGGACGCGTGATTGCAGCAACGAGCCCGACAGTTTTAAAACGCCTTCGCTGCGGATCCCTGCCGAAAATCCGCTTCCTTCATGGCCTGTTCCAGTCTTTTTCTGACACCCTGGCGGTCTAACATCCAGAGCGGTGCCACAAGCTCTTCCGGGTGCGGGTCCGAAGTCATACGGTGCACGACTATGTCCCACGGTAGGAGCTCCAGCACCGCCATCGTGGTTTCGATGGCTTCCTCTTCCACAATGGGACGGTACCGATTATCCGGATACAGCTTTTCCAATCCCGTCCCGCGGATAATGTACAGCGGATGTAGTTTTACGCCGCTAACCCCCGCGGCGGCCACAGCTCTTGCGGTCTGGCGCATATCATCGAGAGATTCTCCGGGGAGGCCCAATACTAGGTGAACAACAACCGGTATGCCTCTTGTTTTAGTCCTGCTCACGGCATCGAAAAAAACTTCGGGCCCATGCCCGCGGTTGATCAACTCCAATGTCCGTGCATGGATGGACTGCAAACCGTACTCGATCCAAACGAGACGGTCGCGAGCCAGATTGGCCAAAAGGTCAAGCACCGGGTCCGGGACGCAGTCCGGGCGGGTCCCAATGGCAAGACCGATCACTTCCGGCCTATCCAATGCCTCTGAATAGATTGCCGACAGACGGTCCGGTTCAGCGTAGGTATTGGTGAACGATTGGAAATAGGCTATGAACTTTCTGCATCCATAACGGCGTGACAGGAACTTTATCCCGCGATCGATCTGCTCGGCAATTGAAACACCTTGGACGAGCGCTCCGGTGCCGGAACCGCGTGGATTGCAGTAGAGGCATCCGTCTCTGCTTATGGTACCATCTCGATTAGGACAGCCTAACCCCGCATCCAGAGTTATTTTGCGAACGGTTTCGCCAAAGCCACTTTTCAGCCACGACGAAAGAGAATGATATCTTGGTCCTGAATCAATCATGCCCCACTGTAGCACGACGGTCCTCTTACGCCAATTACTGGACGGTTACAGGTGAGCGCCCGCTGTGCGCTGCTGCAGACAATGTTCATACCGTCAGCCGATTAGATATTTTGGTAAGAGGCGCGCGGAGGGCAACTCTTTTGGCAAGAAGGTTTCTCCCCGCATCTTTTTTCCTTTCTCCCTCAGTCCTTCAGTTCTTACAATCCTGACTTGACCTTTCCAGCAAAATCTTTGATAAAACAAACCCATGAAAGCCGATATTATTTTCATATGTAATGAATGCGGCAAACAGCTCCTTAAATGGATGGGTCGCTGCCCCGGATGTGGTGAATGGAATTCCATAGTTGAAAAACAGGTCTCCGGAACCAGGTCGGCACACCGTCAGGCCACGGTGGACCAGGAACCGGGGTCGGTTATCTCATTACCGGAGATCCGCGGGGATTTACGCATTAGATTGAAAACAGGAATAGAAGAACTCGATAGAGTTCTCGGCGGTGGTCTCGTAAATAGGAGTGTTGTGCTGGTCGGCGGCGATCCTGGTATCGGCAAGACAACGCTGCTGATGCAAGCTTTAGGAAAAATGGCGTCAGCCGGAATTACCGTTCTCTATATTTCGGGGGAGGAGTCCTCAGAGCAACTGAATCTACGAGCCGAGCGATTAGGCATTCAGTCAGGCAATTTCCTTGTCCTGGTGGAGAACGATCTCGACGCGATAATAGAGAAGATGACAGATTCGAAAGCCTCTGTCTTGGTTGTAGATTCTGTCCAAGCTGTTTATAGCCGGTCGTTTGACGGTCAGCCGGGAGGAATATCACAAGTCAGACAAGTCGCAGGACAAATTCTTGAGTGTGTAAAAAGAGGTCTTGCTGCATGTTTTATTGTGGGACATGTCACAAAGGAAGGTAATTTAGCAGGTCCCAAGGTGCTGGAACATATGGTCGACACTGTGCTCTACTTTGAAGGCGAACGGGGGCATCCATATCGTATCCTCCGAGCTGTGAAAAACAGGTTCGGCTCGGCCAGTGAGATCGGGGTTTTCGAAATGGGAGACTCGGGGCTGGCCGAAGTGGCAAATCCTTCGGAGATTTTCCTGTCGGAGCGACCGGAAGACGCTTCGGGTTCTGCAGTTACAGCTCTGGTTGAGGGGACCAGGCCGATTCTTGCTGAAATCCAGGCCCTTGTTGCCGGGCCGGTACCGGGTCAAGGACGGAGAACCTGTCTCGGGATCGATTCGCAGAGGCTTGCCCTTATGATAGCTGTCGTCGAGAAGAAACTGGGGTTCGCCCTGGGCGATCAGGACATCTTCCTGAACGCTGTGGGCGGAGTCAGCGCGACAGAACCCGCTGCAGACCTGGCGATTGCCGCGGCCATGTTATCGTCTTTTGCTGATAAGCCGATTGCCCCTGGGACTCTCGTATTTGGGGAAGTAGGCCTCGCAGGAGAGGTGCGTCGGGTCTCGAGAGCCAGTGAAAGGATAAATGAGGCTGCCAGGCTCGGATTCAGTAGAATCATATGCCCCTTTGCCTGCGCAGAGCAGACGGTAGCACCGCCCGGACTATTCTGTATCGGGATCTCGCGCCTTCAGGAATTGCCTGATGCGCTATTCGATTCCAGGAAACGGAAACAATGACTATTCCCAGCGGAGACACAGATGGGGCCTAATGTGATTAATTTCGGCGCCAATATAAGAGCCTTCAGAAACAAAAAGAAAATGTCTCTCGTCGAGTTGTCGGAGAAAACCGGTATAGCGGCCTCAAATCTAAGCTCTATAGAGTTAGGCAAATCATTTCCCACACTGAACACTCTCATGAAGATCGCTGCTGTTTTTAATATGAAAGCGGGCATATTTCTTGATGAGATCCTCTACAAGAAAGCGGTGAAGTGCCCCAAGGGATTAGGAAAAAAATTGCCGATGGATTCCGAAAAAGTCTCAACAGAATTACTTACATCCGGAGTTGCTCTGAACCGCATGGAATCCGCCATGATTGTTCTCTATCCCTCCTCGGCGATGAATCAGGCCGACCAAATTGACTCTGACCGGTTCGTCTATTGTCTATCGGGCGAAATCACAATTCTAACGGAAGACGAGGAAAATCTTCTTCAGGAGGGGGATAGCCTGTACATAATGCCGAAAGTCGATGCTCGGTTTGAGAATCGTGGATCGCGAGAAGCTTCCGCCCTGGTTGTTAGCTTGACGAATCGCGGGCTTGGCCGCTGAGTAGGGCGACCATCATTCAGCCCTAAAGCGCCTTATGTAATGAGCGGCCAATTTGAAGGGTCGAAAGCTAACGGGGTAGAGATGCCTGGTAAATTCAAAATCTTTACCATTGAATGATTCAGGGGCCTCTAAAGGATAAATGACCTCTTCTGGCCGTGCACCGGGCAGGTTCAGGCTCACGGACAATTTCCATAATGGCGCATCATCGGGTTTGAGACCCAACATTGTCATGACGGCGGTGTCCAATGCGACTGCCGAATTGGAGGCCGCCAACATCCCCATTGAATAGGACTGCCCTTTTACCGGTCCGTGAACATGCATCGCTTTTACAGCGTCCATGAGTGAAACAGTCGGCGGAAGTTGTTCCCTGATTTCCAAGATCATATTTTCCCAGCGGCATCCGCGATCCCCGTATAAGACATGAAGGATCGGCTTGCCAAGGCCACTGACGCAGCCATACACGTTCTTGACCGCGCCGGTAATTCGCATTTGGTGGTGTGCTTTCAGTTTCGGAACGCTCACGATCAAATCACTCTCAAGAGCCACGCGAGAAACAGGCACTCTGCCGCCAAAAGAGAAACGCAACAGTTTTGGCTGGTCGAGATTAACAATTGTGACGGGCAGATCCTCCAGCGTCTGAGTCAGGCCGATACTTTGAGCAATATTCACCGCTTTTCCGAAGGTAGGCGAATCCCCCACGCGGACTTCAGCTCCGGAGTCGAGCAGAAACTCGCAAACAGCCCTTACCACCAGCGGATGAGTGCAAGTCAGGTGGTCGGGCGGCATTGGAGTCAAGAGGTTCGGTTTTACGAGGACCTTCATTCCGCGCGTCGTCCGAAAATTAATCGTTTCGAACAAACCGCGAATCGTGTTGCTCACATCCATAGCTATATATTCCGAGCACATGGCCAGAGCCACTGGAATTCTGGTTTGATTATTCATTTGTTATTTGAGGTCAGTGAAAAGATTAACCAGCGAAGAGGGGGCCACAGAGAAAGCCCACGCCAACGCGGGGTAAGGATGAGGAAAAATGAATTCAGATTTATTCTTGGCAAGTTTTCGTTTAATGATGCTCGCAGCCCGATCCGCTTCAATGCGGCCCGGCATAGTGTAAAGATTGGCGTCGGTCATAGGCGTTTTTACAAATGCAGGTATCATAACCGATACGGAAACCCCTTCTCTTTTGACTCGCGCGCGCAATCCTTGGCCGAAAACTCGAATAGCGGCCTTTGTTGCACAATATGAGGGAGCATGAGGGAAGCCGCGGATGCCTGCCAGAGAACTCATTAATGCAATCTGGCCCTTCCTACGGCTGCGCAAGCGGGGCAAAGCCGGCAACACGGTATTGAGCATACCATCGAGATTCACCGCAAACACTGCCCGAATTTCTTCAGGAGTTTCTTCATCTTCAAGATTGCCATGCGAAATACCTGCATTGGCAATCACCAAATCGAGCGGGCTGATGGCATCGGCTTCAGCAACCCAAGCTTCCATGGCGGCTTTGTCCGTCACATCCACAGCGGAGTTATGAACTATTGCTCCCGAATTTACGCACGAAGGACAGACATTTTCTAATCCACCAGCACTGGTATCTCCCAAGAAGAGATGGACTCCTGGAGCCGCGTACGCGCGGGCTAGAGCAGAGCCGATTCCTCCTGCCGCGCCGGTAATAAGAACAGCTTTTGGATTTATCATGATAGATACATTATTAGAATCGTGAATGCGCTTTGTCAATCGACGGGATCTGTGGTGAGCAAGGCCTCATACCAATGCGCTTTCTAACAGATGACACAAATTCGATTTCTAATTGTAAGATACCAGCGTCTGTAGGGGCAGACCCGGGTGTCGCCCGTTCCCTGGGCGCACACGCAGGTGCGCCCCTACCAAAGGCATGTTACTTCTTTGAACGAGAAGTGGTATCAGTGACGCGGAGTCCGGATTTGTCATTGCGAGGACTCCAGGACGTGGCAACCCCGGTGATAGGGGCGCATGGCGATGCGCCCTCTGGATTCCCGTTTCCACGGGAATGACGGGAGATTGCCAGTGGGACCGTCCCGCGCAGAACGCGGGATTGCCGGTCATTATAATAGACAGGCGAGACGCCTGTCCTACTGCTCGCAATGACATTCTTTGGCCGCCCGTAACTGAAGCATTACAGTGGTGATGTTTGCATTCCTCGCCGAAAACCTGCCTACCCCGTAGAACCCGCTTTGGAGCGAATGTTGATCTCATCGCGCAGCTGAAACAAGTTCGCAGCAAATGAGCAACTCATAAAATATTGCACTAGTCGGCTGGGATTCTTTTTTCTTACGATCAGGGCATTTTTCCAGAAATGAGATGCCGTTGGCTGGCGCAATCCAAGTAAGCGTACAAGCTTGCTGAAGATCTTTAGGTCCGTGGCAGCCTTCGCCAGTTTTTCCTGGAAACTAACCCTGATTGTGTTGGTTGGCGCCTCAGTTTCTATTCCCAGAGCAGCGCGAGTCGGACGCATTGCAAGAAAACCGTTCACGATCCGCTGGAAACAACGATCAGGCTCATAAAGCCGATTCCAAGAATTGGCCCACTCACCCATGATCTCAGCGACGGGGCGACTGGGAACGAAATTCATCTGCGAGGCGAGGGTCTCACCGCTAGTAATCTGCGGAAGCAGCCTTCCTTCCTTTTCGAGGCGGTTCCATAGCTTCGTGTTCGGCATTGCCTGAAGCAGGTGGACAAACACTAATCCTGTTCCGGTCTCGTCCGATAGAGCACAGATACGCTCGTCAACGCCTTTTTCTTCACCATCGAATCCTATGACAAAACTTGCTACTACTATCAGACCCTTGGCGTTTATTGTCCGAAGCGACTCCACCATCGGATTCTCAATGTTCTGCATCTTTCGGTTGAGTTCCAGGATCGATTTATCTGGGGATTCAACGCCTATGAGCACATAGGAAAAGTTCGCCTCGGTCATGAGATCAATTAATTCAGGATCATTGGCCAGATTAATTGACACCTGGGTAGCAAAACCGAATGGCTCACCGTGCGATTTGTTCCATCTGAGCATTTCCTGAAGGATATTCCGTACATTCGTCTTGCTGCCGATGAAATTGTCATCACTCACCCACACCGATTCGGTCCATCCAAAATCATACAGCGCCTGCAATTCTCTGCCGATCTGCTCAGGCGTCTTGTAACGCATTTTACGTCCATAAAGCTGCACCAC
>JBKQRG010000092.1:0-11040 GCA_052144015.1 Desulfomonilaceae bacterium | reverse complement strand
GGAGAAAGCCTGAAAAAATATCTCGATGAGGAAGTTTCCTGGGAATTGGTAGCCAAACAGTACGACGAAGCTTACGAATTGGCTCGTGAATCCGTGGCCACTGGGCGACCGGTTGAGCTGCCACTTGAATTCTGACGGAAAGACCTCAGGATTTCTGCATCATGAGATACCCACCGGACAGCAGTTATCGCGAACTCTTCAAAAGCAACCTGGCATGCCCAATCAATGTCTCATCAAACGACCCTTTAATGAGGCCAGGCACCTGGGCGCCTCTACATCATTTTTATTCATCTTTTTCGTCTCTTTTCCCGTCTAAAAATCAAAGTCTCATGGCCTTGACAAAGGGCTGAGTTTATGAGAGGCCCTCAGGCCTTACCAGGAGGAAGGCCATGGGACAGCACATTGGATACGCGAGGGTCAGCACAACGGACCAGGACTTATCTCTTCAGATCAATGACCTGAAAGCAGCTGGCTGCGAGCCGATTTTCACTGACAAGGTGAGCGGAGCGAAAAGTCATCGTCCTGGGCTTGATGATTGCCTGAAAACGCTAAGAAAAGGCGACACGTTGGTTGTGTGGCGTTTGGACAGGCTCGGACGATCAATGCAGCACTTGGTATCTGTTGTGACAGATTTGAAAGCCGGGGGAATTGGGTTCAAGTCTTTGCGGGATGGCGCGATTGACACGACTACGGCATCCGGTGAACTTGTGTTCAACATTTTTGCCGCATTGGCCCAATTTGAGCGAGAATTGATCCGAGAGAGGACGCGAGCAGGGTTGGCGGCTGCGAGAGCTAGGGGACGGAATGGAGGACGGAAACCGGTTATCGGGGATAATCCCAAAGTAAAAATGGCGAAGAAAATGAATGAGGATCGGAGCCTGAGCCCCCGACAAATATGTGAGAGCCTCAAAATTTCAAGAGCGACTTATTATAGGTACCTGTCGTTGTAGCAAACAGATTTGCGTGTGCTTGAGAAAGCTGGAACCAGAATGGCCCTGCGATTATGGCAGAGCTACCTGACTGTGCGGCGCAATAGTCAATATTTTCGACAAAGGAAATGACTTGCCGTACTCCCTTATGGAATGCGAGTTTTCAAAGTAGCCCCTGGCAACCGAGCCTCGGATTCATGATTCGTCGTCTGTGCCCGTGGAGAACTGCCTTCTGTATGCGGTTGAGAAGCTACGAGCAGCTCCTTCTCATCCTTTTGCAGTCGTTTGATCCTAAATTCTTCTTTGAATGCCGCGGACTTGCTTCCTCCTTGGATATGCCATACGAGCTGCACAGGCAGTCTTGACCGTGTGTACCGAGCGCCCGCCCCAGAATTATGAGCATCCAACCGACGCCGGAGATTAGTGGTGGTTCCGCAGTAAAGGCTGTCGTCCGAGCATCGAACGATATAGACGAACCAAGGCATAATTTCTAGGTTTTTCCTGAACCCCCTCGTTAAAAGGTCGAGCATATAGAGTCCGCCCTTGCGTTGGCAACTATCGAGGAGCGAGCATAATCTCGCATACAGGTTGGATTTTGAGACGAACAAAGTCAAATTATTTGTCTTGACATGGCGCCGTCTCCAATGTTCGACATGACCGAGTCTCCCGCCTCTTGACGAATCACCAGTTTTATGGCCTGGTTATATTCGCGCCGTTTTGATCCAGACCGCTGGCGCCTAATAAATTCAGCTAAAGCGGAACGGAAAAGTAACTTTCCATGCGTCCAGTGCGGTTTTGCTGCAGCAAGTTTTCTGGTTCTTGGAGGTTTCTCATCAGGCTCGTCAAGTTTGAATTTCATGAGGGTGCGATCCGACCTATTCTTCCGGGCCTTAGATTTTGAGCCAACAGTCCGTACGCAGTTATTAATGAGGTCATTATTATGCGAATACGAACCAAAGTCCGATCCGAGAGGGATACGTCTGGCAAGAAAACGGTTGATCTCAAAAATGAACGTACAAGGTAAACGAGTTCCTGACTTCGACGGAACCCCGTCCTGGTATTCAGATCTATACCTCCAACAAATTGATGAACATGGACTGCGCTGCCCTGCGTCGATTCAATTATAAGATCGAATTCGGGTATCTCAAACCTGATGGTGTCGTGACCTTCTATAAGAAAATTCTCTTGCCCTTGATAGGGTTTGATCTGGAAAAGGGATTGGAAGACGAGCTGGGGGTCCAGGGACTTACCCCAGAGATTTCAAGGTGGTTAAAAGCAAGTTCCAGTTCAGGCCAGCCGATCAAGTATCGCACCGTGCTTTAATAGAGGCCCTCAAAGAAGAAGCGAAAATAAAGGAAATCCATACAGGCAAGAAGGTCATAGGGTTTTAGTTTGCAACCTCGGAAAGGTCCTGATTGGTAAAAGGAGGAACAGATGCCAGAGCAAAACGATAATGCCCCGAATACGGATGTGACACGGGTTCAGCCCATGAGCGATATGACCGCCCTACCGCCCGATTCAGGATTTCTGGGCAAGTTCTTGCAAGAGACGGAGAACATGCTGAGAGCCAGGGCCATGCGCATGAGTGGGCTGCTTCGCACACTCAATGAATCCGGACAGCGAACTGAGCTTTTATTGAGAAAAGCGGCTGAGCGAATGGAAGCGGCTCATGCCAAACTTGAAAAGGATCTGCAAAGAGCTGGCCTGATGCCTCCCCTAAATGGAGACGAGGCTGATGAACAGAAAGATTAGACTATTATCGTGGCCCAGGCTCCGCCGGCAACTTATCAGTCTGTGTTCGGGAGGGAGGATGTTATCTGTAAAACTTAACTCTGAAAAAGATGAACGCGGATTTGACATGGCGAAGATATCGCCTATATTAGTAAACGAAGTGTGATTGTACTGCCGTGATCCCTAACAAGGCACGGCGAATATTGAACAGAGCAGTCTCCGTTACCATACAAACGCCATCTCCCTCTGGGCTCCTTATGGGAGAGCTTGTCTGTTTAGCGTGACACGAGACCTCTTTTTCGCCGGTGGTGTATCTAGACCGCCACTGGGGAATTGGGGTGTAGCCGAGTGTACGCCAAAGGCAATAGCTCCCGGACTTCCACTGACAATCTGGTTCTTTCAGCCTCTCCTAACAGTCCTACACCAGTTTTCATGACTCGTGAAACCGTAGCCTTGCGTAGGTCTATTTTCATGCGCACGGTGGACAGCTGTCGCGAATGTGGAATTTTTCCTTGGATGGTCCTCAAGGGCGGTCGCGGCTGTAAGCCGACCATTCATTTTTACTTGAAAACATGGCGGATACAAGCAGACCGCGAGGCTGGAATGCAAGTAGCCCGATTCTGCTCAATTCGGGGGCGGTTGCATCATGCCGTGATACGAGAACACTGAGCGCAAGCTCCCGATCTAAATATCATAAGGAGAAAGCTATGACCAATTATGAACTCCATGAATATGCTGAAATTTTTCCGTCGATGTCCGCGACCGAACTGGAACAGCTCGAAGAGGACATCAAGGCCAATGGGCTTCACCACAGCGTCATCCTATATCAAGGAAAGATCCTCGATGGGCGCCACAGATACGAGATCTGCAAGAAACATTGCACAGAAGCTATTTTTGACGGGTACAACGGCGACGACCCCCTTGGATGCATGGTTAGCGCCAACTTTTCCAGAGGTCACATGTCGGACGGTCAGAGAGCAATGGTCGCGGCCCGGCTTAAAGAGAAGGGTTGGTCGAGCGCAAATTTGCGCTCGAAGAAAAAATCAAAACAGGCTGCCGCTGCCCTCCATGCGAACGCACCGATGGGAGCGTATCATAAATATTTCTTCCACCGCGGCGCAAACCGGAGGAATAGTTGGTCCACATTACGCCGCGTCCAAGGCTGGGATTCTCGGATTGACTCCTTTTTACGCAACCCTGTTGACTAAGGAAGGGATAACCGTCAACGCCATTGCGCCTGCTCTCATTAGTACAGAGATGGTTACCAGCAACCTAAAGGCCAAACCGGACCTCATCCCTGTAGGTAGGTTTGGGACTGCCGAGGAGGTAGCCAACGCAGCGGTCATGCTTGCCCGAAACGGTTATATTACGGGCCAGACCATTAATGTGAATGGCGGGCTGTACATGAGTTGAAGATATTTCATATGGTTGTTCACTTACGTGAAGACACCCAGCGATACGTTATTCAGAGCATCCGTATTTGCGGAATGGTGAGGATGTTACCCCCCGGCTGCATCCTTCTCACAGATCTGACGTCGGATACGCTTCAAAGTAATCTTAGTGTGATAACGACCTTGAGATTGGTTCCGCCGTCTATTTCTTATTCAGCCCTTCTCGTAGCTCCTTGCCCATCTTGAAAAACGGTAACCTCTTCGGCTCCACTACCGTTTTTACGCCTGTCTTGGGGTTCCGACCCGTGAATCCTTCGTACTTGCGTACGGAAAAAGCGCCGAAACCTCTTATCTCTATCCTGTCCCCAGCGATCACCGCGTTGGACATGGTGTCGAACACCTTATCTATTATTTCCTCGGATTTCCGAATCGGCAGATCCGTTTCTTTGCTCAACGATTTTGAGAGATCTGATTTGTTCATTTAGAATCGAGCCCTCTGCCGCTTCACTTCTTCTTGCCGGGCTTCTTTGCAGCTCCCCCTACCGAGTCCTTAAGGGCCTTGGCTGCTCTGAATGCCGGAGCCTTTTTGGCAGGAATTTTTATCTTGGCTTTGGTTTGAGGATTGACTCCGGTCCGCGCCTTTCTCTGTACAACCTTAAACGTTCCAAGCGAATTGATCCTAATTTCCCCGCCTTTCTTCAGAGTCTGCTGTACAGCGTCAACTAGGGAATTGAGAACTGCATCTACGGTCTTTTTGGCTGCTTTGGTTTCACCCGCGATGAAAGATACGAGTTCAGCTTTGGTCATGGTAATACCCTCCTAAGAATCAATGGAATTAAGAAATGAATAAATCGTGGGAAGTGCTTCTCCTATATATATACCGAAACCAATAGTCAATAAGAAGAAGATAGTTCCCGCAGATTTCCAGATGAGGCCAGGAACAAAAAAGAAACCCGCAGCAAAGGCACGAAAAGCCGCGGGCTTTACGGGTACTCCCAGCGAGCGGCGAAGCGACCCGTCGCGGAGAGACCATGAAATGATTTGATGGATGCCAGCTTATTCACTCCGGCTCATGAAGAAGATGATGGACCTGGTTATTGGTCCCGAGTGGACATGAGAAAGACAGTATTACTCTTCTTGCTCGTTCATTGCTAAACCGAAAACAGTCCCGAGGAAGGACGTACTCGATATTGGCGCCGATCTTTCGAACACGCGTCCTTTCCTTTTATTTGCGTGGAAAATCTCTCATGAAGAAGAACAATCTTACGGAGGAATTTTATGCCGGAAAGACCTATCTGCCATTCTGACGTTTGGACGTTGTAGCATTGGTGAAAGCAGTATTGGTTTCTATGAGATCACGAATTGCCTTACACTCGAGGTGGGTCAGGGTCTCGCCTCTATAATCTTTTGAGCCAAGAAGCTCTTTTGGAATGAACTCTATCTCGGCATTACGATCCAAGAAATGCCGGACCAGAATCGTGACATCCGCGTCTGTAACTTCCAGGAACCGGCTGAGTTCCTGTCCGCGCAGACATCCTGTGCTGAGGAAAATAAGATCTTCCTTGGAGAAGTCACCACACCGAAAGCCGGATGTGTCATAAAGCGCTTTCCGCAGTTGCGCCGTACTGATTCCGCATCGGAGAAGTTGTTGCATCGCTGTGAGCGCTATTAATTCGTACACGTACATGCATGGGTTTTCCGGGCCTGTTTCTTCCCGGACCATCCGCGGCGTGAATAGACCGGCACGGGTCAACTGTTGGCACGTTTCTCTGTTGAGCCAAGGCGCTACTCTTGGAAGATCGGAATAGGAAAAGAACTGTTCTTCGCATGGAGTCATGAGATGTACCTTTCATTTGGGTGAGAAAAAATATGCTGCACCATTGAAAGACGATCTTGGGGTTTTGGTCGAGAATTAAATAGCGGATCACGCCCCGGTCGGAATCGGGCAATAATGATCAATTGGGTGACTTGCCATGCCGGAAATGGCCCCTAAAGCTGGGTTACTGAGGCAACATGTCCTAAAACTTCGTGATAGCCATTTTGAGCAATTTTCAGATTAGCCCTCTCCCGAGTATTCTGCTTTTCCGAAATGGTCTGTACGGCGATCTGGGTTGACCTGGCTGGACATTGATTCGAACATCTCAGCTCTGGGGGCCATGTTAGACTGTTATTAAATTTTAGGTGACAAAATTATGGCCCTGAATCATGCCCTTGGTCTGTCTCGTTCCTCAATTGCCACGTTAGTTGGATGAGGTCCGTACAGACCCGTCCCGCCCTTTTCAAGAAAAACACTTCTTGGAGCTTCTTTTCTCACCCAATGAATCCAGGCTTGAGAATCTTGGGAGTTGTCGCGGTACCCGGATGATTCTATTTTCGGCGCCGGCGATCTATCAGATCTCCCTGCGAGTGTTGCCAACGACCGTATCCCCTATGATTAATTGTTGTCCCAGGTACGACCAAAATTGGCCTGATATAAAGACAAGCTAGGTCACCCCAGCATTCATACCGACCATCAACGCATCATGGAATCATTCTGCCGTCTCCGTAAATTTCATCACACAGCGAGAACCCGCATCGGTGGGGATCAGGTATTCCAGTCTCCATCACTTCATCGCTCCTCGCTAAAGTCAGTCCTAGAATTCTCGTCTTCAAGCTGCTCAACGCCCATCGTTTGTGCAATAGCAATGCCAAGTGGCCAGACCAGAACCGCGTGGTGTCCGCAAACTTCATCATGATTCGATGTTTTTCTTCTTGAGAGCCCAAAATAATCTGTTCAAAGGAGACCATCATGGAAAACACACAGAAGACATTGAAAAAAGGCGGCTATGCTGGGGACCGAAACCTGATCGTCCGATTCCGGGCATCAGCCGCTTTGTACGAGCGAATTCAACACGTGGCCCGGGAAGAAGAGTTATGCGTTGCAGCTCTGGTCCGAAAACTCGTAGTCGATACCCTCGAAAAATTTCCCGGGTGACAATGCCTTCCCAACAAGTTATTAGGCCCTGGACTTTCGCTCTTCCTCATCAACCTCGTCTATGAGATGCAGAAGCTCGGTAAGAATCGTCCATAATCTTTCATCCCTGACGCCGATTATCTGTTTTCTTAATCGTTCTTCAGTCCTTGGGTCATCTTGAAAGATCTTCTTCCAAGCTTCGTCTGCGGCTAAGACCCTCCAGTGGTTTCTTATTGCAGTGGCTGCCTGTATCCATTGGCAATACCAATCACGAACATAATTTATGGAATTCTGGTGCCAACCATCAATCCCACGAAAAGTT
The DNA here is from genome assembly GCA_052144015.1 of Desulfomonilaceae bacterium. Lineage (GTDB taxonomy): Bacteria > Desulfobacterota > Desulfomonilia > Desulfomonilales > Desulfomonilaceae > DATJPW01. The sequence goes on along the minus strand of JBKQRG010000092.1, from coordinate 3,714 downwards.
TTCGATGTCATTTCATCAATTATCGCCATGGTTCCTCCCACATTTTTAGTAGAGGACCCGCTACAGCTCATAAATCTGAAATAGCTAATCGAGCAAACCGGGCCTCAAAAGAAAAACGAGATTGCCTGGCCCCATTGTCGGCAACTTAATGATCGCCGCCGGCTGACCTACTCCCTTTGTCATCGGACCTGACGTAGGACCGAAAACCCCGGTTTTTAGTGGTTATGACGGTTACCGAGACTCGAACCGCTCTTTCTTTCCCTGTCTTCCCGCAACCTCAGCTTTCCTGAACTAGTCGCACGAAACAGCAAGCTCACGGACAACTGTGAACCGTCACCCTTCCGAATGTTTTTCTTGTCGAGGCCCGAAAAAGCACGGGACCATGACCACGGGACTCCACACTGCAGTGACTCCGACAGTTCAATACACGACCGAGCTGCAGTGTCGGGACTGGTCATTGACGATGGGCAGCTGAGCAAAAGGCAATCACAAACGGGAGGTAATAATGGTGCGGAGAAATTTTGCAGAAAAAATGAATTCGAAGAAGTTGCAGCAGCCGCTTGATGATTTAACTACCAAGGATTGTAGTCTCGGATCCTTCTCAACCGCAGAGAGAATAAACAAAATGGAGAAGATCTTGGCCCTGCTGAACAGCCCTCACGAGGGCGAAGCGATGAGCGCTGCCAGGATGGTGATGAAGTTAAGCCATGCGTGGGGGATAGATGTGAATCGTTTGCGAGGCCTTTCTGGAGAACCGGTCGACAATTTATTGGAGATGGTCGCGCAATCAGACTCCGGACATTTCTTCTCTTCACATGCCGTCCCGACTGACCATCTTAGCGAATGTTCCGATCCGGACATCCGGAGGCGTACCATCCCGACATTTGTCAAAGCTCATTTGCGAAGGCGCGGCGGTCCTCCATTTCCGGTTAGGCCTCATAGGAGAAGGCGGCGACGGGCCAGAACGTGATCTACGGCGCGGGTGGTACGAATCGAAAATGGCCTAATTTTTTAGGCTAACGTATTCCTCCCGACCAAGAAGTGCAGTCGTGCCCCGGACCACCATTTTTCAGCAGATGTGTCATTCGCAAACGCTATTCTGTGCTTTGGCCAATCAGGATTTACTCCTGTTGTCCCCAATCGCGGCAACGTTGCCTGCGCGTCAGCCGGGCGGTCCTCAAACCCAAATTTCTCGTCCCATGGTTAAAAAATCTCTCCATAATTCAGTCCACTGAACGCTAGCCTTTAAATTTTTCCATTTTTCAATTTCAAAATCGTTTTTCTCTTAAAGCGTACAAGGAGGCCCTATGAAAAAAAATATTCAGAACGAAGAAGCTCCGCGAATTCGGAAGCTCTTGCTCGGTTTTTTGGTTGAAGAGAGTCTCGGAATTCAACTCAAAGACCGAGCCTGGGAACAGCGCAAAACACTCTCGGAGCTTCTACGGGATTACTGCCGAGCCGGATTGCGGTGGAAAACGAGCACCAAGGAGCAGGCTTGCGGTGTGACGAAAACCATTGATCGTAGAATTTGTATCAACAATGAAGTCCATAAGAAGGAGGATTAGGCTATGACAAACGACAAGGAAGAAAGGGAAGAAACAACCGAACCGTCTTCGGACGAAAGTTCTATACAGGCCTCGGAAGAGAGCACGAAGCCGGCAACTGACGATTTCGACATTGAAAGCTACAGATTAACTCAAGATTACGCCAGCTTAATCGAGGTCAAGAAAGTCATCACGACAGTCCCGGTAAAAAAGCCGGAGTCACAGTGGTTTGTGCAAGTGCATGCTGAATGGCACCTAGAAACAGCAGTTTTGGAAGATAAAGAAGATCGTGCGATCTACTTGGTGGTACCCTCCCTCTGGGCTGAATTGGCCCACGAAACGACGCGCACAGTGCTTTTCGCGGCTATCAACACCCAGAAAGTTGTTTTCCTATGGCCTTTAAAACTCCCACGAGAAGAAGGACGAACGAATCACTGGAACGAAAGCGCACGGGAAGCCGTTCGTTTAGCCAAGAAAGGGTGGGTGAGGGTTCGTAGCAATATGACACTGGGGGCCTATGAATGCATGATCGCCGGCGGAAAGCTTCCTGACCCCGAATGGCCCCAAGACATCGGTTTCAATGAGTTGGTAAGAATCGCCTTCAGGGACAGAATCATAAGCGAATGGCAGCATCCTGTCCTTAGGCGTCTGCGGGGGGAGTAAATGATGAATGTCGCTCCTCTTATTTCGTCGAAGCCGTTAATCAGATCGGAAGCCTCTCAATTGCCGTTCAAGCAGGTGTGGCTCTATGATTTCGAATTTGGACAGGAAGACGGGGAGCGCCCTCGCCCGATCTGTCTCGTCGCCCACGAGATGAATTCTTCAACGACATTACGATTGTGGGAGTCCGACCTTTACGGACTTCCATATCCTCCATTCGATGTAGGAAGCGAGAACCTTTTCGTCGCTTATTTCGCAACAGCTGAACTTAACTGCCATTTGTCACTAGGATGGCCACTACCGGTGAATGTCCTTGATCTCTACGTGGAATTTCGGTGTCTTTTCAATGGATTGCCTACGCCACATGGACGAGGGCTTATCGGTGCTTTGGCATCGTTTGGCCTGGATCATATTGACGTGACCGAGAAAAATACTATGCGCGAACTGGCCCTTCGAGGCGGTCCGTGGTCTGAAGAAGAGACTCAGGCCCTCCTAGATTACTGCGAGAGCGACGTCGTGGCCCTTGAGAAATTAATTAAGAAGATGGGCCCCTTCATCGACGGGCCCAGAGCGCTGTTACGGGGTCGTTACGTAGCAGCCGCTGCCGCTATTGAACACGCTGGCATTCCAATGGATGTCAAGGCCCTCCACGAGCTCAAGATACACTGGAGCGAAATCCAGGAGAGCCTCATCGGGCGTATTGATCAATCGTTTGGAGTGTTTGAGAAAACTACCTTTAAACACAAGAAATTTGAAAAATACCTTTGTACAAAGAGTATCCATTGGCCACGTCTTGATAGCGGTAGGCTGGACTTGAGCAATGAGACCTTCAAAGAAATGAGCCGCTCATATCCAGAGCTTGCCCCCTTACGTGAGTTACGAGTGAGTCTATCTCAGATGAAACTTAACGCACTCGCGGTGGGAAGTGATGGGCGTAATCGATCCATGGTAAGTCCGTTTGGCGCTAGAACTGGACGAAACACTCCCTCGAACACTAGGTTTATTTTCGGGCCTGCAACTTGGCTGAGAGGTCTTATCAAGCCCAGTGAGGGCTTTGGAATAGCATACATAGACTGGAGCCAGCAAGAGTTGGGCATCGCCGCGGCATTATCCGGCGACGAAGTTATGCAACAGGCTTATCTGTCCGGCGATCCATATATGGCCTTCGCGATTCAAGCTGGAGCGGCACCCCCGGGCGCAACAAAAGAATCTCATAAATCGGTGAGAAATCTGTTCAAGTCCTGCGCCCTGGCTGTGCAATATGGTATGGGCGCAAAATCCCTTGCTCTCAAAATAGACCGCTCCGAATCGGAGGCGCGTGAACTACTGCGCCTTCATCGGAGCACGTACTCGCGGTTCTGGGCATGGTCAGATGCAGTCGTCGACTACGCTATGCTTCATGGGAAACTGTGGACCACCTTTGGATGGCGGATTGACGTCCGCGGGAACGAATCGAGGGAAAGTAGCATCCGCAATTGGCCTATGCAGGGAAATGGAGCCGAGATGCTAC
>JBKQRG010000091.1:0-8414 GCA_052144015.1 Desulfomonilaceae bacterium | reverse complement strand
ATCTTGCCCTCAAACGAGTAAAAACTGTAGCCAGTCTCTCCGCCTACTATTACCTCATTGCCCTGCTTGCCTAATTTAACCTCGCGTATCTTGCCTGTATACTTCACCTTCGGCAGTTCAGCCATTAGCCACCTTCCTCAAAACAGATATGATCGAACGAGTGATAACAAAGATTAAGGTCACCGGGTGTGATGATCCTTAATTTTCAGGCGGGGTTTTTTCGTTTTTCACTTCCAAACCAGTCTTTGGAATAGAAATATCTTTCCGCCGTCGTGAGGTATCTCTTAATTGGGTCTGCTTTTTCGCCGAGATTTACCTCAGTAATATTTTTTCGCCATTGATATCTGTCCTCCTCAGGACCCTCAACGTAGGTTGGCATAAGGATTTTCACCTTCTGCCCGTTAAAATTTTCCTTCTCTTCGTATTTTTCACCGGCCATAAAATACTCCTCTCTTATCCGTGCTTCGAAATAGTCGAATTATCTTGAGCATAAATCCGTCAGGGGAACTTGCTTTTCGCAGAGATAGGAATAGCGATGGGCAAGCAGTACTATTATGAAGTACGATACTCGTTAATGCAATAATTTTTGCGTGATTTCCGTAAATAGCACGTTTTTAATAAACACGCGCGTAATGCCTGGAATTATCCAAAATCTCTCTATCAAAGCCTGACGGACGCTGTCGACTGTTTTGCCAAATAATCCAATCGGTTGAGCGCGTTTACCATTGCCTTGGCGGCTGCCACTAAAATATCTTCATGGGTGCCTTTCCCGACTGCCAAGTTGCCTTGCTCTTCAAGACGAATTATCACTTCGCCCATTGCGTCGGTTCCACCTGTAATGGCACTTATGGCAAAACGGAGCAGCTTTGGTTTTCGACCGGTGAGCTTTAGAATTGTGTTATATGTCGCATCAACAGGGCCATTGCCCAATTCCGCACCGTGGCGCTCTTTTCCGCCAACCTCCATCAGAACCGTAGCTGTTGGGACCACATGAGATCCTGACATTATAGTAACCGACAACAACTTATAAGTCTCGGTTGTCCTGAGAATCTCTTCAGCAATTATCGCTTCGATGTCTTCGTCAAAAATCGTCTTTTTTCGATCAGCAAGGTCTTTGAAGCGTTTGAAAGTCTTCGCGATTTCATCATCTGTAAGTTGATACCCCAGAGATGAAATTCTTTCACGAAAAGCATGTCTGCCGGAGTGCTTGCCAAGCACAAGGGAAGACTTTCCAATTCCAACCGATTCGGGATCCATGATCTCGTACGTAGTTCGCTCTTTAATTAACCCGTCTTGATGTATGCCGGATTCATGCGCAAAAGCATTGCCCCCCACAATGGCCTTATTCGGCTGCACAGGAATACCGGTGATGGAAGTGACCAATCGGCTGGTATGAAAGATTTGCTCAGTGATAATCCCGGTTTCGAAGTTGAAGGAGTTCCGTCTGGTTTTCAGGATCATTGCGACCTCTTCCAACGCGGCGTTCCCTGCTCGTTCGCCTATTCCATTTATGGTGCATTCGAGCTGACGTGCGCCGGCGGAAAGAGCAGCCAAAGAGTTAGCTACAGCGAGTCCTAAATCATTGTGACAATGCACCGAGATGATGACATTTTCCATTTCGGGAACTTTTTTTCTAAGCGCCCTTAGTAGCCCGGAAATTTCATCGGGGTATGAGTAGCCTACTGTATCGGGTATATTGATTGTGCCTGCGCCCGCGCTTATTGCGGTCCGGACGACTTGAGCCAGAAAATCTACATCGCTGCGCGTACCGTCCTCGCATGAGAACTCTACCCAGTCACAAAATGAACGAGCGAGTTCAACGGCCTGACCTGTTCTTTGAATGACCTCGTCGGGAGTCATTTGCAGTTTATGCTTCATATGTATATTGCTGGTAGCTATGAAAGTGTGAATGCCAGGATTTTTCCCCTTCTCTACCGCTCGCCAGACAGCCTCGATGTCCTCAGCTACTGTTCTGGCTAAGCCGACTACCCGCGATATTTTAAGTTCTTTGGCAATAATTTTCACAGCCTCCTTGTCGCCTTCGGAGCTGGCTGGAAAACCTGCTTCAATAATGTCTACCCCCAGCTTTTCCAGCTGTCTCGCCAACTGGAGTTTCTCCTGTTTGTTCATGGTAGCGCCGGGAGATTGCTCGCCGTCTCTGAGCGTCGTGTCAAAAATAAGAATTCTTTCGGCCATAATTACTCCAATCAGTTGCAGTGCACAGGATCGTCTTTGGTTATTTCAGCCTCATCTTTTTTGAATATTACTATGCTTTACCCCAATTTCAATCATCGGCAAGACTGCCGATATCCCCGGAAGATAAGTCGGGGCTACTACCTGGCAGCTATAGCTGCAAAGAACTTCAGGCGGATCTCGCCTCGCCCAATATTACTCAATCGGCGCAAGGGGTACTTTGGTTTGCTTTTTGCTCCGAACATACAATACCAAAGTCAATATCGGTCCGGAGATCAGGTACGCCGCAGATATGAAAAAAGGAACTACCAGGGGCGAGGCCGCGATAAGCGCCAAGAGCAAAACAAAACCTACTGTGGAGCTGAAGGGCTTTTGTTTTACGAGCGTGAGATCCTTGAACGCGTGAAATTTAACCGAACTGACCATCATGAATGCAATGAAATAGGTCAGAATAAGAAGAGGCATCATGAAATCGGCGGGGTTGAGTTCGATTTTATGAAAAAATAATACCGTGGTTGCTACAATTACGGCTGCAGCCGGTATCGGAAGCCCTGTGAAACGTTTTGGGTCTACGGTACCCGATTGAATGTTGAATCTTGCCAGTCTCAGAGCGCCGCAAGCAACGAACACGAAAGCCCCGATCCATGCTATCCGTCCGTAGGGGCTTAGCGCCCAAAGATACATGAGTATCGCAGGTGCCACTCCGAAAGAGATCACATCAGCGAGTGAATCCAATTCCAACCCGAATCTGGTTGTTGTCTTTGTCAATCGGGCAACTTTACCATCAATGCCGTCGAAGAAAGCCGCCACCAGTATCAGCGCGCCGGACAGCATGAATTCTCCGGCTATTGCGCAGATAATAGCGTAAAAACTGAAAAATATACTGGTAAGCGTAAGAAGCGATGGGAGAATAAATATCCCCTTTTTCATTTGTCCGATCGGAATTTTTTTTCGAGGGGGCCTGTCGGGAAAACCTTCACCGGGCAGCCCCTTACGCCTCTTGAAAAAAATTATCTTGCGTCGCGGTCGATTAGCCATAATTGATCCCTCGATGCATTCTTAAACCCAGGCAGGCCAATACAAGGAGTGCCGAGTCAGGCCGCCTGAAGATTAAATATAGGGAACTCAGAGAAAATTTTCATCATTTTATCATGGATGAAGCTGGATGATAAGATGCCAAGACAAACAAATTTAAGCTGAAGTATTGCAGTGTGAGAATACCAGTTGACCAACCAGGCGGCGCAATTAATGGCAAATAGGTTTATTCGGGTTACTCAGGTTCGTGTTCTTATCACTCGGCCTGTTATACCTCTATAGGTCCATTCCGCAATTAGACATATCGGAATCAAAGCTACCATAGTTATCACCGCTGGCTTTGAATTTTGGTACATGTAGATGGAAAGAATTACGAACATAGCAAGACATGCGACGAGGGACAGCAAAACCATCCATCTCTTTGCGCGAGTTTCAGATATTATTTTCATATGTGCCGAGTGCACGCACGCGTAAATCAAAAGAAAAGCCCCGCTACCCATCATCGCCACACCAGACAAATCAAAGCACAATATGAACATGATCACCACAGCGGACGTGATCAAGAGTCCGCCCATGCTTCGTTGCCAGATGCTGCGCGAAAAGATCTTTGGGAGCTCGCCGTCCCGGGCAATCATGTAACTCACGTTGGCAGCCCCGAAGAGAGTTGCATTGATTGCCGAGGCAGTGGAAAATAGGGCTCCCACAGCAATCAACCTGAAACCGAACTGTCCCAGAAAGGGTTTTGCCGCTGCCGCTAACGCGTAGTCCTTGGCGGCCACTATCTCCTGAATTCTAAGATTCCCTATCACTGCAACAGAAACAGCCAGGTATATAAAAATGACACTGATAACACTGAAATAAAGCGCTTTGGGCAGCAGCAAGCGTGGATTTGCCATATTTTCCGCGGCGTTTGTGACTAGACCGAATCCTTCATACCCGATGAAGAGAACCCCGGCCCCAAACAGTATCCCAGATGTCGCAGGCCAAAGACTCGGCGCCAGGTACTCCGGTTTCGCAAAAATTAGCCCTGCTGCGGCAAAAAGTAAAAGGATGCACAACTTCACCGCGACTATGAAGCTTTCCGATTGCCCTACGATTTTTGCGCCTATGAAATTTATGGCAGTGAAAATTAGTACAATGCTGATTCCGATACTCTTCGCTAGCCATGTGGAGGAATAAGGATGGAAAAACGTCATGAAATAACCTGCAAACGCCTGAGCATATAGAGCTAATGCGATCACGTATCCAATCCACATGTACAGATTGATGCCTCCGGTGATTACTCCGTCACCGAAACCCTTGACCAGAAATTCGACGGCCCCGCCGGCAGAAGGATATCTAACCCCGAGTTTAGCGTACGAATACGCCGACATTAGCGCCACTGTGCCGCCTATTGAAAACGAGACCCACATGGCGGTGCCTGCGGCTTCGCCTACGACCCCGAGAATGGAAAAGATGCCGGCCCCGACCATTCCGCCGATACCGATGGCCATGGATGAGAAAAGGCCGATCTGATTTCGCACAGGAGTGTTCTTTGCCTGAACGGCTTCGGTGGGTTCAGCGGAACTCATACCAGTTCTCCCCCGTGGATTGCTAGTTCCACTCACATTACGGTTAATTTGTATTTGAATCAACTTTAGAAGCGATCACTGTCATTCCAGCGCTGACTCTGGTGCCCAAATCCACTGTAAATGTAAAGTCCTCCGGTAAATAAACATCGACCCTCGATCCAAATCGAATTAAGCCCAGCCGCTCCCCCTGTCGCACCGTATCGCCTTCTCGGACCCAGCATGCAATTCGTCGAGCTATCATTCCGGCTATCTGGACCACTTCTATGGGGCCTTGGATTGTATCAAGCACAATCGAATTATGTTCATTGGTTAGTGAGGCAGCGGGAAAACGCGCATCAACGAACCCGCCGGGCACGTGAGTGATCTTTCGGACACTGCCACTTATAGGCCACCGATTAACGTGAACGTTAAAAACCGACATAAAGATGCTGATCCGTTTAAAGCTTCGGTCAGGAATATTTCGAGACTGAACGTTGGATTCAATTTGCACCACGCGACCATCCGCGGGTGAAAGTACAGTTGCAGGGTCCTCAAGAGTCGCTCGCTCCGGGTTACGAAAGAATAGCGCGATTCCCACAGAAATAAGCAGGAATACAAAAGAGATCCAAGGATAGCTGTACCACCAGAATCCGAAAGCAATCAAAAAGGGGGGGATTATGAAAGCATATCCCTCCCTCGCTATTGGCTCATAATGACCAACAGGAGATATCATCGAGAATTGCCTTTGGGCTTGGGTTCTTTTCTTGCCCTTGGAATGGCCACCATGCCTGTGCGGATTAATTCTATGATCCCCATTGGGGCGAGAATTTGCAGAAAGGCATCAATTTTGTTTTGGGCTCCAGTGACTTCCACCGTTACGCTGTCATGGCCCACATCTATAATTTTACCTCGAAAAATATCCGCTGCGGCAAGGACCTGTGATCTGTCGCTAGCTGCTGATTTGATACGCACCAGCACCATTTCCCGATCGACATAATCCCCACGAGTAAGATCCTGAACCTTTACGACATTAATCAATTTCCGTAACTGTTTAATAATTTGCTCAATTACCTGCTCGTTCCCGCCGGTAACTATTGTCATCTGTGAATATTGTGGATCTGAAGTTGGCGCCACAGCCAAAGAATGTATATTAAAACCTCGGCCGGAGAACATTCCCGAGATTCGGGCTAATACCCCTGGCTTATTTTCGACCAGTACAGAAATAACGCGACGATCTTCCATTTATACTAGGATCATCTCCTTAATGGATCTACCCGAGGGGATCATTGGATAAACTCCCTCTTCTCGCTCGACAATGAAATCCATTATCACTGGGCCATGAGTCTGCAATGCTTTTCTAATAGTGGGCTCGACCTCATCAGTTGTGCGTGCGCGCAGCCCGGTAGCACCATAAGCCTCCGCCAATTTGACAAAATCCGGGGTAGCCATTATGTCAGTATGAGCATATACATTCTCGTAAAAACGCTCTTGCCATTGGCGCACCATACCGAGATATCCGTTATTCAGAATTGCTATTTTAATTGGGAGATTATATTGAATGACGGTTGCCAGTTCCTGGATGTTCATCTGAATTGAGCCGTCGCCCGCTATGTCTATGACCAATCGATCCGGAAATGCTATTTGCGCGCCAATTGCCGCTGGAAAACCGTAGCCCATAGTACCGAGTCCCCCCGAGGATAGAAATGTCCTCGGACGATCAAAATGATAATATTGCGCTGCCCACATCTGGTTTTGTCCCACTTCGGTCGAGATGATCGCGTTTCCGCCTGTGATTTCGTAAAGCTTCTCCACTACGTATTGGGGTTTTATTGTTTCCGTGGATCTGTCAAATCTCAGCCTCTGTTCACTTCCCCATGCGGTTAGGGCGCGATGCCAGTCTTTCAGTCTTTTTCCCGACTTAGATGATTGGCCCTTAGCCTTTAGAACTTCAATCAGCCTGGCCAGGCCTTCTTTGGCGTCGGCAACTATGGGAACTTCCACCGGTATATTTTTTTGAATTGAGGTAGGATCTATGTCTAAATGGATGACCTTTGCGTCAGTGGCAAATTCCTCCAATTTTCCGGTTACCCTATCATCGAAACGGGCACCGACAGCGAACAATAAATCGGAATTAGCAACGGCCATATTGGCTCTATACGTCCCATGCATACCGAGCATTCCCAGTGACAAAGGATGGCTACCGGGAAAACAGCCGAGCCCCAGGAGGGTCATAGTCACCGGGAAACTCATCATTTCAGCTAAAGCACGAAGTTCTTTATGTGCACCAGCGGAAATAACCCCTCCGCCGGCGTAAATTACCGGCTTTTCCGCTTTTATCATCAGTTCCGCGGCCCGTTTAATGGATGGCATATGAGGTTTGATCGTAGTTCTATAGGAAGGCAGCTTGAGTGTTCGCGGATATTCAAACGTGCTCTCGGCTTGCATCACATCCTTGGGCAGGTCCACTAATACTGGGCCCGGCCGGCCGGTAGTCGCTATCATGAAGGCTTCTTTAATTGTTTCGGCAAGATCTTCTATTCGACTCACCAGGTAATTGTGTTTTGTGCAGGGTCGAGTTATGCCGACAATATCAGCCTCTTGAAACGCATCGTTTCCTATGAGCGCGGTGGGCACTTGGCCCGTCACGACGACGACGGGAATTGAATCCATATAAGCCGTCGCAAGTCCGGTAACGGTATTTGTTCCTCCAGGGCCGGATGTTACTATGCAGACCCCGGGCTTACCGGTGGCCCTAGCGTACCCGTCCGCGGCATGGACCGCGGCCTGTTCATGTCGTACCAGGATGAACCGAAAATCCCCCGAAAAATGGCGTACCATGGCATCAAAAAGATCGAGGACACTACCTCCAGGGTATCCGAAAATTGTATCAACTCGCTCCTCTTTGAAGGAACGGAAAAGAATTTGGGCTCCGTTCATTTTCACTTTCGTTCCAATTGGATAGGCCTGTATTAAAAATGCCCTATCCTGTTTCGCCCTTTCGCAATCTGACGAGAATCCGTTCGATGTTATCCCTACCCTTTAGTTTCTTCTTTTGAATCGTTTTTCGTTCCACCTCTTCGGTGGGTGAAAGATAGGGTCTCTTTTTAAATGATTCCAGTTGTTCCTCGAATTCAAGGTGCTCTTCCCAGAGCGTCTTCAATTCGGGTTCCCGGTCCTTCCACTTTGTAATGAGATCAAGGTCGCTCTGCTCCATGCGAAAGCCCCATTATTTAGATTTATGTTGCTTTTGTTGGGGAATCATTACGTATCTGACAATAATTTGTCAACCGAATGAGGAAAATGGACAGACAATTTTGACCCGTGCATTAGGCGAAAATCCTTTCTTGACTTAGGCTGTAGCGGAGTTTCGAAAAAGCTTACAGGCATTCAGTGCGATTTGTGATAAAGTCAATCGGGTTTATGACGGCTGATATCCGGTCCGTACTGAAGCGCAGTAAATGTCTTCAGAGCGAGGGTGATGCCGGTCAGCTCATTGTAAGGAAGGTGGTTAATGGCTGAACTGCCGAAGGTGAAGTATACAGGCAAGATACGCGAGGTTAAATTAGGCAAGCAGGGCAATGAGGTAATAGTAGGCGGAGAGACTGGCTACAGTTTTTACTCGTTTGAGGGCAAGAT
>JBKQRG010000090.1:0-5766 GCA_052144015.1 Desulfomonilaceae bacterium | reverse complement strand
AACTAACGGCTTCTCAGGTCGGTCGGCAAAGACTTTTGTTCGGAAATCTTGAGGCTAACCATCGATTTAAGGAACGTTTCGCCGCCATAACAGGCTTAGACATTGACCATTTCATAGAGTATGAGATGATGCTTTATTCCGTGGTCCTTAGTCAAAATCCAGATCACGTTACCGTCGAATCGTTCGATTCGGTCAATGCAGCCTATCCAACGGGGACAGCAGAAAGATTTCTGTCAATGCTTTCTTGGGACTTGGAATCAGCCAAGAGCTTTCTCGAAAACGATCAGTCACAGTTAGGCGATGTTTCTCTACAGTTTTACGAGCAAACACCGTTTAGGAGACGACCCCTGCTGAACCGCCGGGCCAATTACACATGGTACTCCAAACACTTGCTTAGTCATTCGTTTCAAAATTTGATTTACGATTTGTTACGGGATGACAATGCGAACAATTTCATGGATAAATTCGGAACAGTATTTGAGAACTACTTAGAACAGGGGCTTATATATGCCGAGATCCCGTTCTTGAAGGAAAGTAAACTGGAATCCTTGTTACCCGGCACCGATGAAATTGCAGATTTCCTGATTGTCGATGACGGAGCAACGATCTTCGTGGACGCCAAAGGTGTGGAAATGAGGACTCTGGGTCACGTGAGCCCTAATCCTAGCATTGTTTCTGACACGGTCAAGAAGTCGGTTATTAAGGGCATTCGACAAGCGTTCAAAACTGCCATGAGAATCGGAGAAACGCACAAAATTGGAGATCTGGAACTCGGACTCCGGGACCGATTTGCATTAATAGTAACTTACAAAAACCATTTTCTGGGACCCGGAAGGCTTTTCTACGAGTGCATCGCTAAGGACAGACTAGACCAGCTCGTCCATGAGTGCGGGGACGTAGAATGGATTCCATTTAAGAATATATATTTTTTGTCTGTTGATGAGTACGAGTTGGTAATCCAGTCGGTTAAAGAGCGCAAATTAGGGATTGCGGAGCTTCTTCGAATGGCTGCAAACGAGGACTCGAACATGTTATCGGGAAAACTGCTCTTATCTCAATACATTTCTGGAGAATATCGTCCGGAATTCATGCCTGATTACCTCGTGAAAGAATTCGAGGATCTGGGTCATTTAGTTCAGGCTAGGCTTGGAAAGTTTGCCGTGTGACGCAAGAAGAATCCCGATTATATCAGCACTCTAATCTTGGTCACTTCGTCTGTTCAGCGACAGCAGCATTGTGAGCCACAATCTGCTTTATTTTAATATAGAATTGCATCCAAACGGGTGCGAACAACAGTATGAGTCCTAAATAGAACTCTGTTTCAGACATCGTTTTGTAATCAAAGGGTTGATCCCGAATGTCTTTTAATTTCTGGTAAAGCACTGCCACACTTACCAAGCAGGCTGACAGCATCGGGAGTTCAGGCCAAAAGACTGCAAACCATAGCAATGCAACCACGAATGAGAGCAACATCAGCCGTTCCATTTCTACATTGGGAATAGCCTTCAGATATATATCGAGAAATAATAGAAAAAATCCCCAGAACATCAGACACAGCAGAGCACGACCAGTATCTTCGTGAGGATGAAATAATCGTGCGATAATGACTAATAACATGAACACTATGGGAATTGCCCATACATGAGAGAGATGCTGTAGCTCGACCGTAGACAGAGCAATTTTGATCTGCCTGTTTGTCAGGACAAGCAGTATAAGAATACCTACCAACACTATAAATGCCTGCAAATTGGTTCCCGCCGGATGTCTACTGCGTCGGAACAAACTCTTAAATTTGCCAATAAGGTCTGCCATGTCAATCCTCCTTCGATTTCAGGTTTGCCAATATACGAATAACTAATAGACAAGCTATGAGTCAACAAGATTTCTAAACAGAAAATCTTTCAGCAACCCACTTTATTCCAGAGTGGCTCAACTTCTCTATGCCTGCAACGCGGCGGAACCCACGTTTTGAACTGCACTCCAAACTGTGGGTGCGTTGTCCACTCGCCGGTGATATGAAGTACCTGTCCTGGTATGGGAGCCATAAGATTTCCGGTAACGGTGACAAGCTCCCGAAAGCCCTTTGCCTTTAAAGGAGCAATGGTGAAGCCGTTTTCCTCGTTGTGATAAGTCACCCTTTCAATCTGTCCCTGGATATCCTCAAGCATAGACGGCAGTCCTCGAACCGGCGGATTCCCCATAATAGCCGAGTCCCGCGTAAGAAAGAATTGTGAAACAAGACTCGGCAGTTTCAACACCCTAATTTTCTAAATATGCCCTAGGTATTCCTCACTTTTCAGCTATTTATCAGAATGAAGTCGCGCGAGATAGAAGTCGTTGATGACTGTTTGTTCAAGGTGGTCACGATATTGCATTACTGACTGAGACTGGATTCTATTGAGGGGTCTTCATTCGGCTCGTCCGCCTAATCCGTGAGGCCCGACCATGGACAACATCTTTTCCATCGAAATGACTAACATTCCTCTGGGCGGGGGATTAACGGGAGATCCATCTGTGTTAAATTCCGTAAACGCATTCCTGAACAACACATCAAATCGTGAAAAAGTAAACCAGCTTCTTGAGGAAGACGGGTGTATTATCGAATATCGATCTCTGATCGACTGCGTGCTGGCGGAACTCGCTCCCCAGTTCAAAGAAGCGTGTTTCGAGTTCTATGCCGGGAACGGAAAGCCGCTAGCGAATCTATACCCAGCGAAGACTATAGAAGCGACGGATGTGGAGCTTGTGATGGCTCTCGAAGTTTTGATTTCCAAAGAATGGCCCACATGGAAAGACTTTAAGAGTAATGTCAAGAGCGATATGAAGTGGGAGCCTTTATAGAGAATGAGTCTAACGTTGTAACCACTGTTGGCTTTGCGGGCAGCGCTTTAACTGGTTATATAGGCTTGATCCAAAACATAGTGGAGGAGACCATGCTGAGAGAAGACAGCTCCAAAATCGATCCCAGAGATTGGTCCTACAAGTCTCTTACATCCAAGGACGCGGAACTTCTCGTTAACGAAGCTCCAGTGGACCGACTTCTCTTTATGTTTTATTCAGCGGCTCAGTCGGGAACCTATGGACCTAATGAAAGCGATTTTATGGAAATGCTTCTGACTGGTCGCTACATCGAAGCATCAATTAAAGGAATGGATCGTCTGACGGAAGCCATAAATAATGCTAGTAAAACCAGCACATGGGTGGGAATTGGCCTGGTTGTCTTTGCGGCAGCTCAGGTATTTGTAGCCCTATGGAAATGATCTCGACCGGAAATCCCCAGTGTCCGATACAATCGAAGTCGCAGCAGAAAGATTGAGTGAGCGTTTCAATTCGGTTGCGACATTGATGAGCATTGTATAAACGAGACGAAGAGACGATCCTCTGAAGAGATCAACAGTTACGGAGAATGAAACCCCATGATTTCTTCGGATGATGTTGAGATTGAAGCAGAGTGTCCTTGGTGCGGCTTCTACAATCCATTCCTAATAAGGGACGTTGCCCTTGAAAAGCCGGTCATCTGCCGTGGTTGCAAGACGTTAATCCGCCCAATAGACCACATGGGAGAGATCCAACAAGCCCGGAAGAAGATCAATAAAGCCCTTCAGGACTTGGAAGAAGCAATCAAAAACTTCGGGAGATAGTCTCATGGATTCCAAACTCTTACAGACGCTTAGATACCGACTTCAAAACAGGCTCCGCCGACTGAAATCGGTGGATTGGCAATTCTATCACTGGCAATTGGTGCAGTTTTGGACATTTCTGAACTCTCACATAGTGTTCAAAACTATATTGAAATTACTAGAGGAAGAGAAGACCGAGGTTTTCGACAGAGTAAAGCCGCTTTTGGAAGGGAGTTCACCACGCGACACTGTTCCGGTCTTTGACGATGAAAAGGATCAGGCGGCAGCAGCTTATTTTGTCGTAAAAGACTGTATTCAGACCCCGGCAACTCATGCTCAAAATCAAAAGGAATTGCATATTGGCGAGCGGTATACCCATTCGACCAAATTCCCTGAATCTATAGATGCCTTTACCAGGATATTCGTGATGCCTCTATATGAATATCTCGATGAGCAACTTGATAGCCGGAACATACTGCTCTACCTCCTTGTCCGTTATAAGCACGTGAGCGAATGGTTCAGGAGAGAGTCCCTATTAAAGAGGTACAACGATGCCGAGTCCCGGAAGGGAGAAAAAGTCCTGGCCTCCGACCTGTATGAATTCCTGTACTCGCAGGGCTTGGATTTTCACATAGAGCCGACGTCGGCTACCGGGGAAATTGATTTGATTTCGGAACAAGTTGGAGATGAGCGTCTGCTGCTGGACGCTAAGGTCTTTACCGACAATACCTCGAATGTCAAGTCGGGCTTCAGACAGATATACACGTACACCACCGACTACAATCAGCCCTTCGGCTGTCTGGCGATTTTCAATGTTGGGGATAAAGAGTTGTCTTTTTCCTCCCAACACGATGATCCGCAATTCGGGATATTTTCCGTCAATGGCAAGACTATCTTCATGATTACTATTGACATCTCGGATAAGCCCTCTGCGTCCAAGAGGGGTACTCTCAAACCGATTATTCTTACGGAGCAGGATCTGATTCAGTCTTTGGGAGAAGGATCTTTAGACGGCTGATACTTGGACTACTCTGGGGTGGAAAGCCCGCTGTGGAGAAAGGACTCGATTGATGCCCACCGACCCATTCAAGGAACTCTTGGACCCAGATTTCGCAAAAGTGAACGCGAAGCCCATTATAGATGTAGCCAGCCCTCTTCTCATAGAGGTCAGAAATTATGCGACGCAGGCGTTCCAACGATGTCACGTGTCTGCTGGGCGAGATTCCAGCACCAAGGATACAAGCGAGCATCGGGCTCCACTTATGTTGTACCAGCACATAATCGAAATGGCAGATGGATTGGAATCTCTCATCTCGAACAGTTGCTCTGGCCCTGCTGTGCCCATTCTTCGTAGCATCTTAGAAGCCCTTCTGTCTTTAGATTACATGCTCCAAAGGGATTACGAAAGGCGTTCCTTATCTTGGCTCTGTTTGCACATCCATAAACGAATAGAGTCCTACGAGCTGCTGGATCCCACAACAGACCGTGGGAAACAACTCAAGAAGACGTTAGAAAATGAAGGTGATTCGAGCGCTGCCGGATTTTCTCTCTCAAAAAATGTCCAAAGGCTCAAAGGATTACTTGCTGGTGCATTAAGTGCGATTGAAGACGAATATCAACGCCAAAAGAAATCTCGAAAGCGAACACCCAATTGGTATTCTCTTTTTGATGGACCCACGGACCTCCGTAGGTTAGCTGACAAGGTTTCCAGAGCAGGTTTTTACGATCTTCTTTACCGACAGTGGTCTTCGGTAATGCACGCCACTGATGCCTCCCGTTTCTTGTCGCAAACGAGCGATGGTGCAGCAGCATTCCATCAAATACGTAATCCAGAAAATTTGAAGGACTACGCGTGGCTTGCAGTGACTTTTGTTGTGATCTCCACGACCATAATGATTCAAAAGTTCGGAACTGGCGAAGACTTGAGCAACTTGAAGCTTTGGTACGACACCGAAGTGAAGTCGAGGCATGAACATCTTGCGAACGTACTGAGCAATTCAATAGAAGATTGAAAATTATTCATCTTCTACCGAAACCATCTCGATGCAATCAGGAGCATCATACGTCGCTTTGTTGACCTTCGGACTCACCGGCTGAACAGTCATTTCTTCCGATGGATATGGACGAAGCAGAAGCTTTAAAAGAT
>JBKQRG010000089.1:0-15836 GCA_052144015.1 Desulfomonilaceae bacterium | reverse complement strand
GTTCCCTCCCAATAAGGTCTTGAGAGGGTCGATATCAAATTGCCTGGCCAATGTCGCGTCCTTTCTCCCTTCGCTCCTGGAAAAATGTTGATACCATTAGCGCGTGAGTCAATGCAGAGGACTATAGAAGTGAGAGAACCTTTAAATACAAAAGAGGCGCCCGTAGAGATCGTTGCACACACATTTACTCCCAAGGAGCAAGACGCACTTAATCCAAAGGTCACCAAAGAGGAACACGAAGCTGCTGTTCGTAAGGCGATAAAACATAATGTCCTAAGGCACCTGCGTAAGTCGCCACTAAAATTGAAATACCTGCAAGAACTCATTATAGGCGTGCCCAAACGTAAAATTAATGCTGTGCTCAAAGATTTGGAAAAATCTGGAGAGGTATTTCAGGATGGAAATGGCGATTGGTTCGCTAGAGATAAAGAGGATCTTGCAAAATATCAGAAAGACAAGGTTGAAAAATTTCTGCAGGAGAAAGGTTGGAAAACTTTCAATGATTTAGCAGACGCCATGCAACTCCCAAAAGCAACGCTCAAACGTTATCTCAACGAATTGAAACAGTCTGGGATAGTAAAGGGGCCTGATAAATACGGCTGGTTTCACTGGTATCATAGCTCAGAGAGACCGTGGGACGGCAAAACAAGGCCAATTGTTCTTCAAACTGTACCGGACGAAGAACATCCGGAAGAAGATCTTGATAAATATCAGAAAGACGCTATTGAAAAATTTCTGCGTAGCCATGGACCGACCTGTTTCAGTAATTTAGCAGATTCGATGCAATTTCCAATAGCGACCCTTAAGCGTTTTCTTAACGAATTAAAAGAATCTGGAACAGTGTGTGACCCCGTTAGACCCTGGACAGACAAAGCACCAATTGTTCTTAAAACCACCATACCAGACGAAGAGCATCCGGCAGAAGATCTCTCTTCCAAGGTAGAAGAAATCTCAGGCCCAGAAGATGTATCTTCCTTGGAAGAAGATATTGTGGATCTTAAAGAAGATATTCCTTCTAAAGAAGAAAATATTTTGGCCCAAGAAATTCCTGCGGTGGATGAACCTGAAGAGCCAGATAACGTAAAAAGTAGCGATTCAAAATCTGCCGAACGTTTATATCCCGATGAGAAAATATCGCTGTATCCCGATCAGTTAGTAAGTCTGGGCAAACTGGCCCCCCTTTTGCCGGATAACAAACTCGCCGTCCTGCTTGCGTTGGAAAGGTACCTTGATCCTGGAACCTTGGAGTCGGATGCCACTCAAGATCAAATAGCAAAAATTACGGGGAAGAGCCTCCGAACAATCCGGAACTATCTTAAGGACTTTAAACGCTCTGGTCTCCTGGGCTATAAGCGAATTTGGAATGGGCAAAACTGTTACTATTTTGATATGCCGGTATCAGCCAAGGTTTTCGAATACTATCGTAAACGTCAGGACAGAAAGAAAAAATCTGTACCGGAGAAAAAAGCCGGAAAATCCGTGGCGGATTCTCAAAAAAAAAGACAGTGAAACAACTACTTTGCCAGAGAAAAAAGCAGCCGAAAATCCGGCTTTTTCCGGCACGGACTTTCAAAAGGACAGCCAAACAAGCGTGAAAGAAGAGAAGTCTTTATCTTTGGACCAAAAAATCTCTGCACTGCTGGACAAACTTGAACAAAAACAACAGCGCAATCCAACAGTTGAATATCTGATTTCACAATGGTTGGTTCCGCACCAGACCTCATCCGATCAGGAGCTTAAAATCGATAAAGATAAAGTCTTTCGTTTTTTGAAACAATGGAATGCAAATTCTTTAAGCGAATTCACCTGGTTTGTGGGTCTGTTTGTAGAGGTAGGGGATCGACCACCGCGGATCGATCTACCATTATCAACCCGCTTCCACATTTGGTTGGACCGTGAATTAGATTTTTCCTGTGTTGACGGTAGGAATTCGCTATTGGGCCACATTAAATTTGGTCCTGACGGGTCTGATGGTTTTGAAAAGAAGGTGCGCCAAGACATTATTCAGGTTATGCGTGAATATAAACTACGAACCATAAATGACTTAATCACTGCTATCAAAAAAAGGGATGCTGAGATTGAAGAGTGGAGAAAAAAGAAAGCGGAACGAGAAGCTCAGATAAAATTGGACAGTATCTAGAATCATTAAGTTTTAATTTGCCTGACGTAGAATCATTAGGTTTTAATTTGCCGGATGTAGAATCATTAGGTTTTTTACCAAACGATCTGTAAAGAAGGAATTGTCTGGTAACTGGCTCCCAGAGTGGATTATTTAAAAAACACAGTAATTCTACATCCGGCAAATTGGAATTTCATCAATTTCACTGATAAGAGGCTTCCAGAGCAGGTATGAAGCATAAATTCAGAAAAACCATTTTGCCCATAGCGGTCGCTATGGTCATCGTAGTCTCTACAACCACGTCCTTCTCTCGTCTTTCTTAGTGTCGACTGAGACGATAACTTCGTAGAAGTTTCCGCGGTTCGGGGACGAGGATGGAGCGACTATACCCGTAAGGGAACCTTTACGATTGTCTTTTAACCACAGGATAGATGCTTCCAAAATTTCAAAAAAGAGGAACCCTCCGTGGCCCCATACGAAGACCGACTTTTCTCATACTCAGATCTTCCGCTAGTAGCTCCTTGGCTCACGCCAGACATATGCCTGAAATTGAGGAAGGCGGGCATATTCCCGCCGCGGGTGGCAAACCACGATCCATTTTCCGATCCCCCTAAATGAACCTGTACGATTTGATCGCCGTCACAGCCATCCGGCAATTACTTAGATCCGGAATTACGGAAGACCGGATTCGGCAAACTTTACATACGCCACCCAGCTTTCGGTGTGATGACTTCCCTAAGGACGACCCGATCTTTCTCAGCAGAGGGGCAATTCACGGGCAGAAGCTTTCCCGGTTTCTGGAGATCGTGGACGCGGATGTGACGATAGTTGCCCGACTTCCTTTGGCTGGTAAAGCTACAATAGAGATCATACCGAACCGGCTTCTCGTCTCCAATGACTACGCGGGGGAGATCTTAGCCGGCGTGGAGTGCAACGCAATCTCTGATTTCATAAAGACCAACATTGCTTTATTAAACATAAGCCCACCGACGACAAAGTGACTGGTAGCGCGTCTCCGCGATGTAAAATCCCGCCGAAGTTTTTTCTCCCGGGTAATTCTTCCTGAAAGAAAGGCTGAATCGCGGATTATTCGGCGGCTAAACAAAGGAAAGTATGTTCTTCTGGTCAACCATCTGGTATGGTCAAGGAAGTTTACCGGTATCGAGAGTGATCAGGTGGTTGCGTCGGGTGAAAACGGCTGACGGAGTGGCGGTGGGTGACTTACGCTCAGACATAGCATAAAAATAGTCAGCCAAAAACCGGCTCCAGCGTATTCCGTGTCCGCTGCGCGTCCACGGAGGCGCTGAGCCCAAGCGTTAGAAGGACTGAACCATGGATGTCGAGGACATTGAAGCGACCTTTGCTTCCATGATGCTTGGGGCCGGAGAAGGGAATGACCTCCTTCTCAGAATGGGCGTCGGGTTTGTCCACGCCCTGGACTCCGATGACCGGTTCGCGCTTGTGGACCAGCGCCTTCGACTTCGCTGCATCCTTACTTCACCCGAAGTAACTCTTGGGCCGGATTTCTCAGAGGAGCGGCGACCGCTCTACGTAGAGATGTATGAGCAAACGATCAGTAAGTTGAGGAATTTCGGTTGGGATGTGCGAGTAGTCGATCGTGTGCCAACCCTCAACTGCCTAATTACCGATCGCAAGGAAGCGCTTCTCGCCAGTCTTCCTGCGGCAGATCGCGATCGCCAAACGCATACGCATTTTGTCGCCGACCCCCAGCTGGTTGTCACAATTCAAGATCATTTCGACAGGTTGTGGGAGGGCAGCAAGACCGGGCAGCTGGTGTACGAGGATCTCCCTGAATCGAGCATCCCGGCTGTTGCCAGCCGAATCATCGTTGCATCTGCCGATACTTGGGACAGGATGATCTCTCATTTAGTGCAGCATCCCCATGACCTGACCCTGATGGACCCGCGCAAGTTCGAGGAACTTGTCGCGGAACTGCTCAGTCGGCACGGCATGCGAGTCGATCTTACGCAACCATCAAAAGACGGGGGACGGGATATTCTAGCGTGGGCAGAAACGGCTGCTAGGTGTCATTTGTACTTGGTCGAATGCAAACGCTATGGGCCCAACAAGCCTGTGGGCGTTGCGTTGGTGCGGGCGCTTTATGGCGTCGTAAACGCGGAGAACGCAACCGGGGGAGTCCTGGTGACGACTTCGAGGTTTACGAGAGGCGCCCACGTGTTTCAGGAGAGCGTCCAGAACCGGCTTTGGTTGCGCGATTACGACGGCGTTTTTGGTTGGCTCAAGGAAGCACGCGCCATCCAACATGGGTATGCAGCTGACGGCTCTCGCTCCGCGCCTGATGCCCAACGTTAGACCGCAGTGGGGGGGGATCTAATGAGCCTGGACGTGCTGGTAACGATCATCGGTGCTCTTGCTAGTCCTTAATGATCTACTGTTATCGCTGGGCAGTGGCAATTCGGCGAAGATTCGGGCACTTATGCATTTACTGACAAGTTACTGACAACTTTTGAGGCACTTAACTTTAATCATATTAATAGGTTAACTGGTGGAGGCGGCGGGAATCGAACCCGCGGCTCCACAAACCCCTAAAACTCGGGCTTTCAACATTACTGTAAGGGGACAAAACTGTTTTACACCTGACAAATTTAAAAAAGATACCGTTAGTTAAGGCCTCCTGTATGCGGAGCGGTCTGCCATGTTCCAAAATCCTAAGGCGCCAAGGTCTATTCGTGGAAATTTCAGCCTGAAGCGTACGACCAGATCCGCGACATGCCATGGGGCACGAGGACTCCATCCCACAATTAAAGCAATCTCAGAGGGGTACACACTGCTTTCATAGTTCAAGTGATCGTGTGTGCAGTGGGTTTGTGTCTTTTTACCTAGAGGATTAATTGTGCGCGGACATGAATGGCATAATGCCATGATGCGCGGTATCTGCGTGACTGTAATGAATATTACCTAGAATCAGGATTTGCAGACAATTTGCAGATAGACTTTTGAGGTATCAGGCTTAATAATATCAATAGGGTAGTGGCTGGGGCGGGAGGATTCGAACCTCCGAATGCGGGTTCCAAAGACCCGTGTCTTGCCGCTTGACGACGCCCCATTAGGCTTGTTGCAACGCCCCTTTCCCAGGAGCGATCATCAACTTATTGTTGGGCCATGCTGGATTGGATTGACAATCCAAGCTCGCCATTTATCCGGTAAAATGCCTGCCACCCTACTCAGTTGGTCCGAAGCGCCTATAGCAAATACTGTTGGACCGCTTCCAGAAATGAGGGTCTTATTCAGGCCATTGCGCTTCAGAAAGATTCGGACCTCCGATATCTCAGGATACAGCCCCTCAGCGACTGCCTGTAAATCGTTATGGAGCAGATCTTCCAGGTGCTGGTGCTCCTGGATCATTGTCCAAAGCTTACCGTCACGGGCTAGGCCTGTCAAGCTCGATGAAAGCTCCTGGTAAACCGCTGCGGTTGACACGGAAAATCCGGGATTAACAAGCAGTATACTGTAATCTAAGGGCAAATCGATTGGAGTAAGCACGTCCCCAACCTCTTCACCGACTGCGCTGCCTCCATTGAGAAAAAACGGGACGTCTGCACCAAGAGAGCGAGCCACCTCATAAATCGCTCCTTCCGACAAATCCAGATTAAATAACGAGCACACGCCAATTAATGCTGCGGCCGCGTCCGTACTCCCCCCGCCAAGTCCCGCCGCGACCGGTATATTTTTATTAAGTTCAATTTTCGCGGGCAAATCGCGTCCAATCTGCAGTTCTAGCCGTCTAATCGCCTTCGTCACAAGGTTTTCTTCGTTTTCCAGATTTGAAAATCCGGGAACGGTAAGAACGCTTGCGTCGGAAGTCTTTTCGATTATTAGTTCGTCTTGAAGATCGACGGCCTGGAATATTGTTTCAATATTGTGGTACCCGTCCGGTCGACGCTCCAGCACTCTCAAAAATAAGTTGATCTTCGCCGGCGTTTTGATGTGAACGCGTTTCATCTTTTTAAAGACCGCGCCAAATAACATGACACACTTAAGCAAGCGCGACTGCCAGTGGGCCCTACAATATCTCTAACCTGCTCATAATCTGGCTGACTTAAATTCATAATCCGTCGCATGTCGCACAGGTCTCTGAGGAACAGGTCTCATCCTTCACCTGCTGTTCTTGAAGTCTGGCCAAGCTCATTGAGATCCTTTCCAGAGCTGTAGCTATCCTGTTAAGATCTTTGCTCAGTAAGTTTGCGGCCTGTAGTATTTCTGAATCCATCTTCATATCTCCATGTTTGATTGCTTCAATTTGGTTGCTTCAACAAGGCTCTCTCTGGTGAAAACGATGCAGCGGGCAACTACTTCTTCTTTCGAAGATTCTTGACCATAGTCTTGCTGCTTTCGTACGCTTCAAGATCGGAATCTGTGGTATAGATTTCGCTCACGTTTCGGGATGTCAATGACGCAAGGATCAATGAATCTAAAGCTGGGATTCCCAAGCCGTGGGACAACCTGGCGGCCCGGCCAAGAATCTCTCGATCCAGCCACACCACAAGAGTGACACCGTGGATCGCATCTAGAATCGTGTCAATCCCCCCCAGTTTTCCTTTTAGGCCGAGCCGTTCAATCTCGAAAAGAGTAAGACAAGACACGACCAGCTCAACCTTGTCGTCCAGACAAGATTGCCACAAACTTACCGCTTGCTCATTACCGCTCACCAGTTCGAGAAAGAAACCCGTATCAAGCCCGATCATCGAGTCTGCCCTTTTCCAGCTCATCCCAGGCGTCACGAGTTGGAGGATTCGGGCCGATCAATTCCAGAAGACGATTACCCGCGGCCCTTTTCCGTTTTTGTTTGAGATATTCTCCCAAGGCCTTAGCGGTCAGAGCTGACAGGGATAACCCTTCGTCATGGGCGGCCTGCTTGACTCTTGGACCCAATCTGTCCGGGATATGAACAGTTACACGCATTAAGAGAGTTCCTCGATCAGAGCATATATGCTTGTAAGAGCATAACACTTCTCAGCAATGAAGACAACACCCTCTGCCGCAGAAATCGTAGAGATTCAGCACATCTTTTTTTTCTGCCATTATATGCGCACTCTGCGGTATTCTTTTGTCAGGGAGCTGAAATAAAATGGATCAATTCATTGACTTGGCGAAACTGGGAAAAAACAACTGGTGGCGCTATGTTGTGGGCGTAGTGCTGATTCTTGGTACTCCCGTGGCGCTGGCTATTATCGCCAACATGCTATACGCCCGTATCGGTTACCATATTTTCGGTCTAAACAATGTAATCATAGCTTTCGTTGAAGTGGGCGGGTTTGAGGCATGTCTCATTGTCGGAATTCTACTGGCAGTACAAGTTATTCACTTACGTCCTTTTCTTACCCTCATAACTCCTCACCAATTTATTGACTGGAAAAAGTTTGCGAAAAGCTTCGGATTATTTTTTGGCCTGATCGCCTTGGCGACAGTTGTCGATTATCTTCTAAATCCTTCAACTTACGAATTCCGATTGAAACCGGAACGTTTCTTGGTTTTCGCTCCGGTAGCCCTCATTTTGACTCCAATTCAAACGACAGCGGAGGAGCTTCTGTTCCGCGGCTATTTGCTGCAATGTATGGCACTGCTGACCCGGAACCGCGTTGCGCTCGTGTTGGTCTCTGGAGTCTTATTCATGCTCCCGCATTTGGCCAATCCCGAAATGACCGCCGGATTCTGGCCGATGGCTTTTTATTATTTTCTTGTCGGGGGGATTCTTACGATCGTTACATTGAAAAGTAACGGCCTGGAAACGGCAATGGGGATTCATGCTGCGATAAACCTATTTGTCGTGTTGATTGTCAATTACGCCAATTCAGCTTTGGAAACGGAATCCATTTTCTACTGCACTGAACTTGATCCTATCTTTACAATTGTATCCTTCGGGTTTATAGGAGTCGTTTTCTATCTGGTTGTGTTCGGTGTGGGGCCAACCTCACAAACAAGTGTGCTCCAGCAAAAAAATGAGGAGTGATCACGCAAATGGCTGAACTATCCGATTTGCCGAATTTCAAATTTTCTCGAACTGGATTTTCAAATCCGATACGGCAACGCCGTCCAGGAACCATCACCTTTTCCATCATGGTAGATTGGCGAATCGCAATGCGTCCTCACAATAGGTCATGCCCCTCCCGAATATGGTATTATCATTCAAATGTGATTCTCTGCGAACTCAGCGGTTGTTTCCTTGAGCCATCACTACCCCGGCAATCACAAATTAGATCTTGACGACAAGCTGCAACTGATATAAGCGCATTGCGAATCATGCGAGAATCGCCCCTAGAACCAATGAGTCCCGTGTTACTGTCGAAAACTCTTGGTTTCGCCAGAATGAATTGCCTCTTTCAATCGCTTGGTCGTCAACGTGGCGGTTCTACTTACGATTTCATTACTTATGCGCGGAACACTTGTTGGAGACAAATGTCGCTTAAGGATAGAAGTAACGGCTGCAAACCCGGACGGACAATTAACATGAAATTCTCTCTTCAAGGGAGGCACTGAAGGAATTATGGATAAAAGAAAAGGCGCAACCGATCTTCTTCAGAAAAACCGAAAAGGACGGAATCAGTCGTCCAGTTTGGGGCCGGTGCAGAACCTTGAAGATCACGTGAGCCCTGATTGGTGGTGCCGGATCTTCAATTCGTTTTATCTGAAGACCGATGGGGATGTTGTGGATGATTTGCGCATTACGCGCCAGGAAATTGACCTCATATGTGACACACTTCAGCCATCGAATTCTGATAAGATATTGGACCTATGCTGCGGTCAAGGACGTCACGTTTTGGAGCTGGCCAGAAGAGGCTTTAGGAATCTCGAGGGTCTGGACCGCTCACATTACTTAATCCAGAAAGCCAAAGAACGCGCAAAAAGCGAGGGATTGGCAGTCCGATTCAGAGAAGGGGATGCGCGAAAACTTCCGTACGCCGCGGACAGCTTCGATACCGTATTAATCCTGGGCAACAGCTTCGGATATTTCGAAACCTTGCAGGACGATCTGAAGGTCCTTCGCGAGGTTATGCGAATCCTCCGGCCGTGGGGCAAACTGCTCATTGACATTGCCGATGGAGACTACCTCAAGGAATCATTTCGCAACCGTTCCTGGGAATGGATAGATAACAATCTCTTTGTTTGCAGAGAACGGTCTCTGTCATTGGATCGTGAGCGCCTAGTATCCAGGGAAGTTATTACCCACGTGACCAAAGGCGTGCTTGCGGACCAGTTTTATGCTGAAAGGCTTTACTCACAAGAAAGTCTGACCAGGCTTTTGAAGGAGGCGGGGTTCGGCGAAATCGATTCCCCAACTTCACTGAGTTCCGACTCCGAACGAAATCAAGACCTCGGAATGATGGAGCGACGCATAGTGGTGTCTGCGCAGGCGAGGAAGAAATGGACCCCCTCCCGACAGCGGCACAAAAACGGCGAAAAACATGTGGTCGTGATCTTGGGTGATCCGGAGAAACCTGACCCACTAAAACCTTTGAGCGTGTTTGATGATGACGATTTCTACACCATAGACGCGATGAAAGCAGCTCTGCGTGAACTCAAAGGATACAGGTTCACGTATCTTTGCAATCATGAGACTTTGATTAGAGACCTGTTACGACTATCAGGAAAAATAGATTTGGTTTTCAACTTGTGCGACGAAGGCCATTTTAACGATCCGAGAAAAGAGTTGCACGTTCCCGCAATACTCGAATCGATGGGTGTCCCGTACACCGGATCCGGTCCGCAATGCCTGGCTTTCTGTTATGACAAGTCTTTGTTGCGCGGATTGGCGAGAGAAATGGGCGTCCCAGTTCCTGAAGCTTTTCTAATCAAGCCTCAGGATTCCAAATTTGATGTCCCACTCGATTTTCCGGTGATCGTGAAACCGAATTTCGGTGATTCCAGCTTTGGTATAACTGCCCGTTCGGTAGCCTATAAACCCGAGGACCTCATCAACGCGGTCCTGGAAATCCGCCGTGACTTTGGGTACGAAAAACCGATTCTAGTGGAAGAGTTCCTTACGGGCAAGGATCTGACCGTAGGAATGATCGGCAATCCACCCACCTCGTACACGGTGCTTCCTATGGCCGAAGAAGATTATTCGTCTCTGCCACCTTCATTGCCCCACATCTGCGGTTATGAGGCCAAGTGGTGCCCCGAGTCGCCGTATGGTAGCTTGAAATCAATACCCGCCGAGCTTTCGGATAAGACCAAGAACGCGATCATTCAATGGTGTGTCGTGCTTTCCGAAAGGCTGGAATGCCGAGACTACGTTCGTCTTGACTGGCGCCTGAATGCAGAAGGTAACCCGAAAATTTTGGAAGTAAATCCCAACCCGGGCTGGTGTTGGGACGGCCACCTTGCCAAAATGGCTGCTAATGCCGGAATGTCCTATTCTGAAATGTTGGGGACCATCCTGCGCGCAGCGGAAGAACGCTCTGGCCTCGAACCCATGTCTGCCAACGGCGAGAGCAAGAAAGATATGATCCAGAGCAAGCCGCTGAAAGTCGTTTCGGGGGCAAGGCAATAGAAGAGAAGTGTAGTTCCCGTAGGATGCGGTGACCAAGGGGAACCGCATCAATCGAGGTTTTTCGCGAACGATGCGGTTCGCTTCGCTCACCAC
The DNA here is from genome assembly GCA_052144015.1 of Desulfomonilaceae bacterium. Taxonomy (GTDB): domain Bacteria; phylum Desulfobacterota; class Desulfomonilia; order Desulfomonilales; family Desulfomonilaceae; genus DATJPW01. Next base: position 5,091 of record JBKQRG010000089.1, on the reverse strand, counting down.
ATCCTACTCTTTTGCCAACAAAGCGCAACATAAGGTCTCAGATCGATCAATGCGGCAAGACCAAGCTAATTACCGCTGCGGCCTGCGCCAAAACGGCCCGGTTTTACCGATTTCTTTCATCGTTGCAATCATCTCACCTGCGTATTCCCGCTGGTGGGAAACCCAATCCGGGTTCAATCGCTTCCTGAAATAGCTACCGGAGAACAGCTTGACCAAATCATCGAGAGGGATGATCCCTTCCTCAGATCCTTTCTTGAAATCCGCCCAGTTGCGAACATGCTCTTCCGACCGGAATAGATTCATTGTGCTTCAGGAATAGGCCGCATTTTCGAACCATTTCCAGAAGGGAACCGCAACATATCCGATCATTTCTTGCGGTTCCGACCGCAGGACCTGACCGTCACGCATTTCCACAACAATAGGAAGCCCACAATCAAGGCATGGACAGTCTACCCGAACTGTCTTGCCCGGAAAAAGCCAGCAGACCGCCAGCGACTCAAAACCTCACTGGCCGAACCATTTCTGTTGGCCGTCTATTGTTATTCTGTATTGCGTAGGCAGGTTGTTGAAAGGCGCAAAGGAGGCAATCAAACTGGTACTCGGGAAGAGCCATCCCGGAATTCCCGACTCAAAGAGGGCATGTACGGCTTTTCGTCCTTCTTCAATTGAGAGCCCTAATTGACCGGCCAACTCAGTGTAATGTGGAGCTTGACCGGTTTCCACCATGCGTTTCATGATGAGGTGAAACGATTTGTCCAGCGTATCCTGATCAGCCATGGCATAGACTCCTTTCACGACCTCAAAATCAAAATCGCAGACGCTGTCCCGCGAGATGCGCGGGACGTCCTTGCATTCGGGGTATTTTGTCCGGACTCTCAGCCCTGAGATCTTTTCAACATGACCAGCGGTATGAGAGATTTCCCTCTGGCTGAGGCTACTTGCATGAAGTAATCTTTCCCTGTTGCGGGCGGTTCTTTCCGTTCTGATTCAGGTTTTGACTGGAGTGAGACAGCCTCGCTGGGACACGTGGAAACACAAAGTCCGCATCCGATGCATCGATCGCGGTCCACTTCCGCTGCATCAGTAGCGCCCAACTTGATGGCTTCCATTTGGCAACGCTCGGTGCAAGTTTCGCAAGCCGAACAAGCATCTGGATCCACGGTGGCATAGTAATTGGTCAATACTCTTTCCGCAGGTTTAGGATCCATTTTGATCGAGCGCAGGATTCCGCAGCAATCACCGCAGCAGTTGCACATGCCGCCAGCGTCCTGAGAAACGAATGGTTGCGGAACAAGCCCCTCTTCGTCGCACTTATCGATTATACTAAGGGCTTCCTCCTTCGTAATGAACCGACCCATGCCTTTGTCGACATAATATTGCGCATGAGTCCCGAACTGGAAACAAACCTCCTGCGGTTTATCGCAGCCTTTATCTAAGAGACCCTGCTGAACCCTGCAAATGCAGTTTGCTACGGAGATTTTCGCTCTATTGTCGAAAAGTTTCTTCACGTCCTCGTACGGAGCCACCGGCCATAAATGGCTAATGGATTTGTTTACCGGTACGGTCCGCAAGGGCGCGGCTTGAGCTATGCCCTGTTTCCCAAAGGCTTCCAGAAAATATTGATCGAAAAGTTGAGCGAATTCCTTGTCCATGTCCTTGATCTGAAATTCCCACGATCCAACAACAAAAGGAACTGCTCCGTATTTGGGAGACCCTTCTTTTACCAGCCTAAAAATCAGTCCTTTTCTGAACATGCCGTCGAGCATCGCCGCCACTTCACCCGGCTCTCGACCGATTCTTTGTGCTATGGCTTCCGGAGTTTCGAGCATCATACTGATATTTAGGTAAAGTTCAGCTTCCTCCTCGGAGAAAAGCTTTCGGAGGATTTTGATCTCGACCCCGGATTCGGTTGACGGAAAACCCACTGAATACTGATCCATTTGTTCCCGTAAATCGTAATACACTTTGTCACTCATGCTCGCCTCCTGTTTGCCACGAGGGCAGTTTGTATATCGCTCACACGAAAAGCTCACCTTAGAACAACACAGCGTTTTTCATATCAATGACGCCTTCTTCCAATAAACTCACCGCATCGGAGTACATGCCTCGCTTTATAGCTCCATATGTATTGCGGTTCTTATTAGCCAAAGGGGAAACACTGGCCACGGCCCGCGGCAGCACATCCTCCGCGGGTACTGCTTCATCGACAACGCCCATTTCTTTCGCCTCACCCCCTCCTATCTTGGCCCCGCTGAGAAGCAAATAACGAAACACATTGGGTGTGAGCCGGCTTTTGATCAGAGCCGTCATACCAGGTACAAAGGGAATATTGATGTCAACTTCGGGCAAGCAGAAGAACCCCCGGTCTGCTCGCATGACCCTGAAATCATGCGCCAGCGCCAGCATGGCTCCCGCGGCAAAGCAATGCCCGTTTATCGCGGCTGCAGTAGGGATCGGAAATGCCATAACTCGTCCAAGGAGTTTCAGAACGTCTTTGATCACTTCCATGGCTTCCGCTTTACCGTCTCCACCGAGCCAGGCCAAATCCAGACCATTGGAGTAGAACTTGTCTTCTCCGCCGGTTGTCACCAGTGCTGCCGGGCCGCTGGATCCTTCCACTGAATCCAGGGCCTCATTCATAGCGTCCACAAACATTCGGTTAAACAGATTTTGTCCACTCCGCATTGTAAGAATGAAAACATGATCCTCTTTCTTGAGATCGATGATATCCATGAATCGTGTCTCCCTTTATTCTTGACAGAAGAATCTTGCCTCGATATCCCGCCGAATTTGAGTGGTCCTCATTATACTGCTTCCACTCTGCACGGTACGAATCTGTGGAGAGGAGTGCCGGCGATTGCATCCCGATGGGTATTTTTCGTCAGACGGTTCACATTTGCACCATATTTTTGCCCTTTGTAAATTAGACCAAATCCATGCGGGATTGTGACGTGCCCAGGCCGAGCGGTATCGGTAATCTCCAGTTCGAGTTCCTCCGAGCCCGCTTCGGTCATTACATTCACTGTCTGAGCATCCGTCAATCCAAGCGCAGCAGCATCGCTCGGGTGCATCAGCAGTGTGCATGCTCGGGGATTGCTTTGGTTCCAGGCCGGATCTCTCATGATCGTATTGGCATTGTAGTCCATGTGCCTTCCGGCCGCGAGGATTAAGGGGTAATCCGCAGGCAACTGCAGGGCCGCTTCTTCGTTTTCGACGGTGATCCGTTTGACAGGTTCCTCCAACTCAGGAATCAGCAGATTTATGCGCCTGTCCTCGGTTTGCAGCTCATTGAAATGATTTTCGGTATCGCTTTTTCCTATCTGGATACCTTCAGGATGCTCGAGAAGAGCTTTGAAAATCTCTTCCCCCATTCCCATACCTGGACTGAATCCGGCTCTGACAGCATTCTCCCGAAAAGATTTCGGTGCTATTTGGAGCATTCCCCATAGTGCAGCCAAATTCGTCGAACTCAGCGCTTTACCGAGCGTCTTGCCAAGAATAAAAGGCATGAATTTCACGGCCCGCGGCTCATTTTGAGCAAATGCCATTAGCTGGAGGCCATAATTCATGCGGTCACCGGACGCTGCCTGGTATAACGTTTCGGGGATTTCCGGGAGCAATCCCAATTTGTCGGCCAGACGTGTAAGGATTTCACCTTCTTCCAAAGTCTCCGTTTCTCGATCCACAACCGGAGGTCGCATCTGAAAGAAAACCTCAGGGAACGTCCAGGTAAAGAAAGTCCCCTCCCATTTTTCGAACTGGGATGCGGCCGGAAGCACATAATGAGCCAGACTTGCCGTCTCAGTGAACGCCACATCCATGACAACCAATAAGTCGAGCGCTCTGAATGCCTCCTCATAAGCCGTGGTATCTGAGTAGGACCTCAGAGGATTGGCAGCGCTCACAAGGGCTGCTCTCAGTCGCTCCGGGTGATTGGACAGAATTTCCTCCGGCATGACATTGGGCGGAAATGTGCCCATAATTGCCGGAAAATCCGTGGCAACAGTTCGCCACGTCTTTGGATTGCGCTCATCGGAGTGACCACCCAGAGGCATGACCGCGCCTGGTATGAAATTCCCGCCCGGCACTCCAATCCGGCCGCAAATTGTAAGCAGGATCAATTCCAGATATGAGTTTACCGTGCTGGTTCGGCCCATAAGGATGCCAAGATCACAATGACATGACCAGTTCCGAGTAGTCAAGAGATCGCAAACTTCCCGGACCTGCTCATATTCGAGTTCGCATGTCTTGATTGCGGAACGATAGTCAAAATCCTTAAACCAGGGGCTGATAAATTCAAAGCCGCTCACGTGAGCCTCGATATAGTCGCTTTTTTGACGGCCTTCTTCCAGAATCATGCTGATCATGGCTCGCAACAGCAGAGCGTCTGTTCCGGGTCGTAAAGCCAAATGGATGTTAGCCCTCTGAGCGGTCTCGGAACGCCTCGGGTCAATCACCAGCAGCAGCTTGTCCGGATCCTCTGAGATCCTCTTCAATTGACGTCTCGCCTGCGGCATCTGGTGGCTTAGCCAGCCGTTCCAGCCTATTGCCACCAGCATGTCCGTGCGATGGTGATCGGGAATGGTTCCGAAGTACTGTCGTCCGAGCGCTCTGCCATTAACCCAGAAGTAGCCTGTCAGTTCCTGAGCCAGCGGGCTGTAATGGTAGTGCGATCCCAATGCTCTGAGTAGCCTTACTCCGAATGCGGCTTCGAAATGACCTCCCTGACCTCCTCCGCCCATATAGGCGAACGAGCGCGGACCATGGGCCTCAACGGTCGATTTGAGCTTTTCCGCTATCTCGCCGAGCGCCTGATCCCAGGAGACCTCTTTGAATTCGTCCCCCACTCTTTTCAGCGGCCGCTTCAGTCTATCGTCGTTGTGCTGATAATGAAAGATCTTCAATCCTTTCCGGCAATTGTATCCCTGGCTGCGAGGATTTTCCTTGTCCGGACGGACTTTGACTATGCGGTTCGCCTCAACCAGAACTTCGAGGCCGCAGTTCTGCGCACAACAAATGCAGGCCGTCTTTTTCCACATAGAATCCTCCTTTTTGAAGAGTGATGACCGGGGAGGCCCTTTTTGCAAAAAG
>JBKQRG010000088.1:0-14298 GCA_052144015.1 Desulfomonilaceae bacterium | reverse complement strand
TCACCCATTTCCCGTCCGTCTTCTCCGACGAGATCAGCTTGACCTTGGGCAGATGGAGAAACCTTTTCCAACCCTGAGGCGCCACACCGTAACTGAAGTACTCCTGATGGCGGGTCTTCTTCAAGTTGTCAAAACTAGCCAAGCGGCCTTCGCTCTTTTGAATTTGGCCTTAAACGAGGTGGGAGCATATCTGGTCTTGAGTCCCTGGCACAAATGGACCGGGGGTGAGGACGGCCTCTCGTTGTTTTTTAAGAAGTACGGCTTTATCAACTTTGGAGAAAGCACTTTTCGATTCTATTTCTGCCTGGGTTCACTACTGCTGGTGGTTTACCTCGTGTTGCTCTTGGTGCGTTCACCGTACGGGAGGCTGCTGACAGCCATAAAGGAAAATGAGGTTCGAGTCAGATTTTTGGGCTACAATACTTATCTGTACAAATATATCACCTTCATTATTTCAGGAAGTATAGCAGCCTTTGCCGGAGCCCTCACGAGCATTAATCTCGCATACACCAATACCAGCCTAATTGCCCCGACCCGCAACGTAGAGGTGATTTTCGCCGCATTAATGGGAGGGGCCGGGAGCGTTATCGGAGCTGTGGTGGGAGGCGCGGCTTTTATGACAATAAGCAACTATTTGGCTGTGTACCTGATTCGTTGGGAGATGTTCTTAGGGTTCGCTCTGTTGATTTTCGTTTTTTGGTTCCGTAAAGGGATCTGGGGTTATCTGAGCAAGATTTAGGGAGCTGCTTTAGCAAATCGGAGCGATTTAATTCGATGACTAATTTCGTGCAATCGATCCTGTTCGGCCTTACTATCGGTGGAATACTCTATATAATTTCAATTGGTTTATCGCTCACGTTCGGCGCAATGGGTATTGTAAACTTCGCGCATGGCCTGATCTATGCGGTTGGCGCATATGCTGTGTACACTGTGGCAACCATGATGGGAGCGGGGTTTATCGTAGGTCTTTTAGCCGCTGTGGCTGTTTCGATTCCTATAAGTTACCTGATAGAGCGCTTTGTGATTCGGAGACTGTATGGGCAATCCATAGATTATGCAATCATCGCCACCTACGCTATTCTTTTGATTGGAGCGGACCTGCTTAAGTGGATTTACGGGGCAAGCCCTTTACCGATCATTGATCCAATAGGAGTGCTTTGGAGGTTCGGCTCCTTATCAATGCCGGTGTATCGCTTGATTATTATCGGGGCCTCGATATTGATATTCATTGGGCTGCATTTGTTCTTCAAAAAAACTCTGGTCGGCAAGATTGTCGTGGCGGGCTTACAGGACCGTGAGGCAGTGCGCAGCCTGGGAATCAGCGTGGAGAAGCACTTCGCCATTGTCTTTGTCATGGGCAGCGCTTTGGCAGCTCTGGGAGGAGTTCTCTACGCGCCACTCAGCACACTCGATCCCTATATGGGATTTCAGATCCTTATTCTTTGCTTCGCTGTGGTCATCGCAGGTGGCATGGGAAACTTCAAAGGAACCGCTGTGGCGGCATATTCGTTGGGTATGGTGCACTCCTTAACGGCAGCTTATGTTGCTTCTTCAGCATCAGACGCTATGGTTTATGTGGTGATGGCCGCTGTGCTTATATTCCGCCCAATGGACGCCTAGATTAGGAGCTGCAGGCATTATGGATAAAAGCCAAGATGCGTACCTCAGAATGGGCATCGTACATTTCATGGCATTTCCGGAATTGGCAGGTGGTGAAGGACCGTGGGAAGAAACCGTCAAATGCATAGCGTTGGACCCATTCTTTTCGGCCATAGAGATCACCCACATCGCGGATGAGCAACAGCGCCGAACGGTACGTGACATATGTCAGCTAGCTCAACTTGATATAGGTTTCGGAGCCCATCCGATCATCTTAGGCCAGGGACTGGATCTGAATTCTTTGGACGAGAATCAGCGCGGCCACGCTGTAGCGAAAATGAAAGAGCTGCTGGATGAAGCGTGTTTCATGGGCGCTGATAGCTTTGTTGTGCTTTCCGGCAAAGATCCAGGTCGAGATAGACGCGGACCTGCTACTCAGGCGCTGATAGCCTCCTTGGGTGAGTTGTGTGATTATTCTCAACATCAGAGTGGTCCCACAGTGATCGCAGAAGCATTTGATTGCGATGTGGACAAGTGTTGCCTGCTCGGGCCTGCGGCCCTTTGCCGACAGGTCGCTGAGGCTGTTTGTCGGGAACACAACAACTTCGGGTTAATGGTGGACCTCAGTCATATACCCCTTCTGAGGGAATCTCCCCAGGAAGCCCTGGAACCGGTTAAGGACTTCTTGGCCGCTGTTCATTTGGGAAATGCAGTACTGGACCAAAATTTACCGGGATATGGGGACTACCATCCTATTTTCGGGACCCCCGGGAGCGCCAACGGCGTTCCTGAGATGACCATCTTTCTGCGCACTCTCGTGGAGATAGGATTCTTAGACGGAAAAAGAAGGCCCATGGTGAGTTTCGAAGTGAAGCCTATGCAGGGGCAGGATTCTCTCCTGGTGATAGCAAACGCGAAGCGCGTCATGCAGCAAGCCTGGGCCCAGATTTGATTAAGAGAATCTAAGAAAAGGATGACAGTGATGAAGCCCAGGATCTTCGTTACAAGGCGCTTGCCCAAAGGGGCTATGCAGGTGCTGGAAGACGAGTTCGACGTTCAGTGCAACCCGGACGACAGGGTGCTCCACCGCGAAGAGCTGCTGGCCGGTGTGAAAGAAAAAGACGGTATCCTCCCATTACTGACGGACCGCATTGATGATGAGGTATTGGAAGCCGCGGGTTCGCAACTTAAAATAGTAGCCAACTACGCAGTCGGCTATAACAACATTGATGTGCCGGCCTGCACCAAACGGAGGATACCCGCCACCAATACCCCTGGGGTTTTGACGGATACCACTGCGGATTTGGCAATGACTCTTCTCTTGGCCGTCGCCCGCAAAGTAGTTCCCGCGGACTCCTACGCACGGGCTGGAAAGTATACTGGATGGGCGCCGCTTTTGTTTTTGGGGAATGATGTACATCATAAGACCTTGGGAATAATGGGGTTGGGACGGATAGGGTTCGCAGTAGCGAAACGGGCCTTTGGATTTGACATGAAAATCCTCTACCACGACGCTATGAGAGCGAATTCCGATCTGGAAGCGAGGGTCGGAGCCAAGTTCGTGGACAAGTCAACTCTTCTGGCAGAGTCGGATTTCGTTTCCCTCCACGTTCCTCTCAGCCCGGAAACCCACCACTTCATGGGAGGTCCCGAGCTGGAAGCCATGAAAAACTCCGCCTATCTCATCAATACTTCGCGTGGTGAGGTGGTGGACGAAAAGGCCCTGGTAAAGGCACTTCAGCAGGGACAAATAGCCGGCGCCGGCCTGGATGTTTTCGAGTTCGAGCCGGCCATAGAAAAAGAGTTGACCTTAATGGATAACGTGGTCATCTTGCCTCACATTGCTAGCGCTTCCATTGAAACCCGCACAAAAATGGGACTGGTAGCTGCGGAGAATCTAATATCAGTTCTGATAAATGGTCAAAGGCCGCCAAACTGCATTAATCCCGAAGTGTTTTCCTGAGCACTGGACCGCAATATTAATACTGAATTGCTGTATTCCTTCAGTTACGAGCGGCCAAATACTGTCATTGCGAGCGGAGCGAAGCAATCTCCAGCTTGGGGGATTGCTTCCCAGCGGAACGCGGGATTTCACTCTTCGCAATGACAAACCACAGCCCACTCGTAGCTGAGGGGTTACGAATTGCTGCAAATTTCTCTTGACAAAGTTTCCCAATGCCTGCAATAAAGTTTTTCAATTGGAAACAGCGGGCAGTTTCTTTTAGCTGTGTCATTAATGGGTTCTTCGAGTCTCTGGCTGGATTCGGGGTCTCGCTTGTTTCCTACTAGGAAACAAGCCTTGAATCTAAGATTAGTGGTCTATCAAGGTGCAAAGCAGTCCACTATGCTCGATGAAGCAGAAATCGGCCGCAAGATAAAGCAGCTTCGACAAGAGCGGGGCTTTAATCTCGTGGAGCTGGCTGCCAGAACGAGATTCACCAAAGGTTATCTTTCCAAAGTCGAGAACTCTAAGAAATCTCCTCCCGTTTCGACCCTTATTACAATTTCCACCGCCTTGGGCGTGAGCCTTGCGACAATATTTTCAGATGAGGAGAACAGAAAATCCATAACCCTTGTTAAGAAATCTGACCGTAAGATGATGGCCAGGGACGGCACTGCGTTCGGCTATTCGTACGAGCCTCTGGCCCTGGGCTACCCTGAACGCAAGATGGAGCCTTACATTTTGACGCTTCCGGTACGGCCCAAGGGACAGGCTGTCTTCCAGCACAGGGGTCAAGAGATGCTCTTCGTGCTCGAAGGTACAATGCATTTCACCCACGGCGAAACCGAGCTGGTTGTTGAGGAAGGTGACTGTATCTATTTTGATGCCAGTGTCCCTCATTTTGGTGCGGTGCAAGGGTCAAAAGAAGTCAAGTGCCTGATGGTCATTTATAGCGAGAGTTAGAGCAATGGAACTAAACAGATCAGATCGGAAAACAAAATTAGGGATTATAGGGGCAGGCCTCATGGGGCACGCCTTGGCCCAGCTTTTTGCGATGCAGGGCCACCCGGTGGCGCTGTACGATAATGACCAATCCGTGTTGGAGAACGCGCCGGTCAGGATTCGCAACAATTTTGGGAAATTTCTGGAGCTTGGGCTTGCCTCGCCCGAAGATATTGAGCGTTGTCTAGATTTGATCAGCTTGTACACTAGTTTGCGAGATGCCACACATGATGCAGAGATCATCATCGAGGCTGTAAGCGAGAAACTTCCCTTAAAGCAAAAGATCTTCTCGGAAATTGAAGGCTACATAAACGCCGAGACGCTTCTGTGCACCAATACGTCAGCCATCAGCATCACCGAAATCGCTGAGCCGCTCAGAAGAAAAGAGCGACTCGTTGGCACGCATTTTTGGAATCCGCCGCATATAGTGCCGTGTGTAGAGGTGATCCGGTCCAAGTACACATCCGATGAGGCGTTTGAAGCAGCATTTGATTTTATGAAGAAGGCCGGCAAAAAACCTGTGAAAGTCCTCAAAGATGTGCCGGGGTTTCTTGGTAATAGAATGCAGCATGCGCTGTGGCGTGAGGCGATGTCTCTTGTGCAGGCGGGTATCGCTAGCCCTGAAGATATAGATGCTGTGGTCAAATTCGGATTCGGGCTACGCACCCCCTTTTTGGGGCCTCTGGAGACTGCTGACCTCGCCGGGCTGGACTTGACGCACGATGTCCATGACTATGTCTTTCCTTTTCTTGAAAACTCTGCCACTCCCTTACCGATCCTGGAAAGCAAACTCAGGGACGGCAAACTTGGAGTAAAGTCGCTGGAAGGTTTCCATAAATGGTCTAAGGAAGATGTAGACCGGGTGATAAAAACACGTGATCTTGTCCTACTCAAAATCTCGAAGCTCGTCGCCGGCTAGAAACTGAATGTTGCCGCGTATCCATTCTGAAGGGGCCATTCGGGCTCGAACGGGTGAATGAAAAGTCATGAACGCTTATATTATCTTTTTTCTTCACGGTTTGACATACGCTGGTCTTCTGTTTCTTGTATCCTCCGGTCTGACCCTGGTCTTCGGGATGATGAATGTCCTGAATTTCGCGCATGCCACTTTTTACATGTTAGGGGCTTACCTTTCCTGGTCCCTGCTCCAGATGACCGGTAACTTCTGGCTTTCACTGGTAGTGGCTCCCACCGTCCTTTTTGGAATTGGCGCGATAGTGGAACGATTTCTCCTGAGGAAAGTCCATGTCTTGGGTCATGTACATGAATTGCTGCTCACTTTCGGCGTAGCCTATATCATTATGGAGTCGGTGAAGTGGATTTGGGGCACGCGGCCTCTAGCGGTCCCGATCACGGGAATACTGGCCCAGAGTGTGGAGTTTTTTGGGATTACCTATCCTGTGTATAGGCTGTTCGTGTTTTCGGCATCCATTCTCATAGGCCTTATCATGGCCTTAGCCCTCTTTAAGACTCGTGTGGGCATTATCATTCGTGGAGCCGTGGACGATGGGGAAATGGTAGGGGCTCTGGGTATTAACGTACCCGTTTTATTTATGGCAATTTTCGGCTTCGGCGCTGCGCTGTCCGGTTTCGCGGGCGTTATTGCAGGCCCGTTGCTTACAACATCTCCAGGAATGGCTGATGCCATCCTTGTGGACGCATTCGTTGTGATCGTGATCGGCGGTATGGGAAGCCTCGGAGGAGCTGTCGTTGCTTCTCTGATGATAGGCCAACTTCAAGCGTTCGGGGTGTTGTTGTTTCCCAAGTTTTCGCTCGCGTTAATTTATTTATTGATGGCTGCCGTACTGGTTGTGAAACCTTCCGGCCTCTTTGGGAGGCAATCCTAATGACTCGCCTCATTCCTGGAATTTTGGTGGTGCTTCTCTTATTCGGACTCCCCCTTATGTTGGGCAAGTTTCACGTTAGCCTTCTTACCGAGATGATCGTTTTTGCGCTTTTCGGAGTCTCATACAATCTCCTATTGGGTTATGGAAATCTTCTCTCGTTTGGTCATGCGCTCTTTTTCGGATTGGGAGCTTATACCACGGCCGTAGCCCTAAACCATGTGCCGGGCCTGAATTTCTTTGCCGCAGTGGCGCTTTCTACGGGCGCATCAACCCTGGTGGGGTGTCTTATAGGTTTCCTGATTTTAAGGCACAAAGGAGCGTCATTCGCTCTGTTGACGCTTGCGTTCAATGCCCTTTTCTACGCAATGGCTATAAAGTTTACCTTCATCACGCATGGCGATGACGGTCTTAGTGTCGCGCGTCCTAATATAAATCTCGGTTTTACCACTCTCAATACCTCCGACGTGCTTGTCTTTTATTACGTCACTTTGGTCGTAGTGGGTTTAGCGATATTATTCAGCGCATATTTCATCAGGACTGCTATGGGTAAGACTATAATATTAATGCGAGAAAACGAAGACCGCATGAAATTCCTGGGCTATTCCACGAATCTCACCAGACTGATCCTATTTACGCTCACTGGTGGATTGGCCGGACTTGCGGGGTCTTTTTACGCTCTGTTTTTTGGTTTCGTCTCCGTGGATGCAATCTCGATCAGCATGACAACAACGGTGCTGCTCATCACATTCGTAGGCGGAAGCGGAAGCTTTGCAGGCCCTATATTGGGAGCATTTGTATACATCTATCTCCAAAATTTTCTTAGCGATATTACCGATCGCTGGCCGTTTTTTATGGGCTTGATATTTATCTTCATGGTCCTTTTTGTGCCGGGTGGCCTGTCAAAATTAATCGAAGATGTGAGCACATGGGTGAAGACTCGCTGGAATCGAGCCGTACCTGAGCCTCAGGAGGAGTCGTGAGCATCCTACAATTGAGTGATGTCAAAAAAGACTTTTCCAAGCTTGTCGTGCTCAGGGGCGTAGACATGTCGGTAGAGGACGGGACAAGGCATGCGATCATCGGTCCCAACGGCGCGGGAAAGACGACCCTTTTCAATGTTATAACAGGCAAGCACCAAGTAAGTTCCGGCACAATCATTTTTAAGGGGATCAACATTGCAGGTTATTCTGCACACTTGCGCAACCGACTCGGTCTGGCTCGATCTTTTCAGATTAACAATGCTTTTTTTGGGTTGGATGTGTTTGAAAACGTGCGGTCCGGTGTCAGGTCTCGATTCGGCGTACGATACAGCTTTTTCAGTGGCCCTGGGGCTCTACCGGAAATTGACGAGACAACTTGGCAGATCTTGAAACAGGTCGGATTGGCCGAATTTGCGGATGTCCCTGCCCGTGAGCTTTCCTATGGACGACAGAGAGGCTTAGAGATCGCGATGGCCCTGTCCACGAATCCTGAGCTGATTCTCCTGGACGAGCCGACCGCGGGAATGACCAGAGAAGAGACTCGGGAAGCCGTAGAAATCATTGAACGAGTAACCGCGGGCCGGACACTGATTATTATTGAGCACGATATGGATGTGGTTTTTTCACTGGCCGATATCGTAACCGTCTTGCACAACGGAATTGTGCTGGTTTCAGGGCCGCCGGACGTGGTGCGCCAGGATCAGCGGGTAAAAGATGCATACTTGGGGAGCGACTGATTATGTTTTTGGAACTCTTGGACGTGCACAGCTATTACGACAAAAGCCACATTCTCCAGGGGGTGGATTTGCGGCTCCAGCAAGGCGAGATGGTATGCCTTCTGGGCCGAAACGGCGTCGGAAAGACTACCACACTCAAAAGCGTCATGGGCATGGTTAAACCTGCTCAGGGGCGAGTTCTCCTGGAGAACAGAGATATTGTAGGACTTTTGCCCTATCAAATTGCCCGCCTCGGAGTTGGTATCGTTCCTGAGGATCGCAGGATTTTTCCTAGTCTTTCCGTTCACGAGAACCTTCTGATCGGCATCAAGGCCGGCGGCGGTCAGAAAGCAGCTGGCGAAAACTTCTGGGACCCTGATAGGGCGTACAGGACGTTTCCAAGGCTAAAAGACCTTCGGTCCCACATGGGAAACGAGCTTTCTGGTGGAGAACAGCAAATGCTGAGTGTGGTGAGGACCTTGATGGGCAATCCTCAATTGCTTCTCGTCGATGAACCCACCGAAGGACTCGCGCCCATCCTCGTTAAAGCAGTGATTGAAATGCTGGTAGAGATCCAGCGATCCGGCGTGACCATTCTGCTGGTGGAACAGAATATGAAAGCGGTCATCGGGGTAGCATCGCGCTTCTACATCATGAGTAAAGGAACGATAGTCTTCGAGGGTAACAGAGAATCTCTCGGAAAAGCTGATGAAGTGAAACGGAAATATCTAGAAGTTTAGCATGCCCTAGGACATGCGCTGACCAATCGCAAAGGAGGAAACAGATGCTGGCTAACAAGGGTTTGAGACTGTTCACTGTGGTTCTGATGGCCATTATGTGGGTCGGAGCTGCGCATGCTGCGGATACGATCAAACTGGCCACGACTGAGCCGCTTTCGGGGAATTTTAAGGATATTGGTGAGCGATATTTTGCAGGAGTGGAGTACGCGGTCAAAAAGATCAACGAGCAAGGAGGACTGCTGGGTAAGAAGGTGGAATTGATCTCTGTTGATAGCGAGCTCAAGCCTGACGTTGCAACTCGCAAGGCAACCAACCTTATTCTTAAGGACAACGTGAAGTATTTCGCCGGCGGGACCGGTTCCAGCGTAGGAGCGGCCATGTCGGTGCTGGTTGAAAAGAATAACGCACTTTTTTTTAGCTATGGCATGGACGCTGCCAGCCTGACCAACGAAAAGTGCAGTCGAAATTTCTTCCGAACAGCCTGTAATACAGATACGCACTCGTTTGCGCTTGCCAAATGGGTGGCTGATAAGGGTTTCAAGAAGGTCTGTACCATTGCCCAGGATTACTCTTTCGGTAAAGAAGCTACCGCTGCCTTCATCAAAAAGCTAAAAGAACTTTCTCCGTCCACGACCATTGTGGCCGAACTTTATCATCCGCTGGGCGAGAAGGATTTTGCCCCGTATGTGACACAGATTATCGGGTCCGGCGCGGACATCATTTTTACATCCAATTGGGGAAACGATCTGTCCCTATTGCTCAAACAAGGCAATCAGCTCGGCCTCAAGACAAAGTTCGCGTGTTATTATCTCAACGACGAGACCGCGATAGCTGCTGTTGCCAACGATCAGGCAGTTATAGGCAGTATGGCCAGCGAGATCTACATGCTCACCATCCCCACCGAGGCAAACAAGAAATTCATTGCGGAATACCACAAGGAAAAGGGCGGCTATCCATCCTGGTTAATCGGAAAAGGCTACATGGCGACGATGTTCTGGGCTGAAGCTATCAAAAAAGCCGGCACAGATGACGTGGATGCAGTAATCAAAGCGTGGGAAGGGCTTAAGTACAATGGACCCGCGGGTGAATGGGTCATGAGGGCTTGCGACCATCAAGCACAGGTACCCATTTGGATGGCCGAAATCGTCCCCAAATCTGAGTTCTTCAACCATGCCTTCGAAGGACCGGCGTCGGCCATTCCGGCTAAGGACGTGGAAGTGCCGTGCGACCAAACCGGTTGCACAAGAATCAAAGCCAAGTAGTGACTTTCCTGCTTATTAGCAGGGTGACTTATGGGGTTTTGGTACGAGTAGACTGATTGAGTTGTGGAGGCAGACCATCGGGCCTGCCTCCGATCAGGCGAGACCAGGGTTCACCTCTGACCTCGGGACATAAATCGGTAGAACACAAATCAACACGGTTATAACAGGAGGAACAGGGTTTGTGGGAGCAGAACTCGCTAAAACCCTGATTAAAAGAGACGAAAATCCGATCATTTTCGACGTGATGGAAGGCCGCGGGGCCTTGACTCGTCTTTCCGACCGTTTCGAGTATATCCGCGGCTCGGTCGCGAATTTGTCTGAGTTGGCCAACGCTTTCTCAAAGCGAAATGTTGACCGAATATTTCACCTTGGCGGAATGCTATCACTCCCATCTGAGCAAAACCCGTGGCAAGCTTTTGATGTGAACGCCGTCGGAACCTACAACATTCTCGAAGCAGCCAGAATTTTTGGTGTGAAGCAAGTTGTCTTCTCTAGTAGCATAGCGGTCTTTTCGGAAGACCTCCCCGATGACGAAGTGACTGAAACCACCTGTTGCCATCCCCTAACCATCTACGGCACGTGCAAAGTGTTTGGCGAACTCCTGGGAAAGTATTATGCACGACGCTTCGGCCTGGATTTTAGAGCGGTTCGGTTACCCTCTGTAGTGGGTCCGTTTTCGACAGTCAGTCATATGTCGAGTTATAACTGTTGGGCTATAGAAGAGCCGCTGAAAGGTAGACCCTACGCAATTCCCGTGGAGCCGGAATCCAAGGTGCCGGCAATCTATTTCAAAGATGGGGCCCGTGCTTTACTATTGTTGGCGGAGGCTGAGAAATCGAGGCTTTCCGCAACAGCATATAATATTGCAGGAATCAAACCCACTTACTCGGCCGGACAATTGGTCCAAGCGGTACAACGGGAGCTTCCGCAAGCCGATCTGTTTTTTGCCCCGGATGCGCATATAATGAGCCTGGTTACCGAACTAGCCCAAATGAGAATCAACGATGACCGTGCATGTCGAGATTGGGGCTGGGCTATCACATACGGACTGGACGAAATGGTAAAAGATTTCATTAACGAATTTCAGCAACGAAACTGACTAGATCGTCATCAGGCAGCGCCAAAACATTATATGCGACAAGAGAGAAATGCCATGTCGAAAACCATCTTCACAGCAGCGATTACCGGAGCGATTCACACCCCGGCTATGTCACCATTCCTGCCGTACACTCCGGAACATATGATAGAGGAATGTGTTGCTTCCCACGCAGCCGGGGCTGCGGTCGTCCACATTCATGTGCGAGATCCGCTCACCGGCTATCCAACAGCGGACCAGGACGTGTATCGTAAGATTGCAGTCGAGGTAAAGAAACGATGCGATGTAGTGATTTGCTTCACCACGGGCGGCCGCTTGGGAGAACCCACGGAAAAACGAGTCGCTGTCGTCATCAATTTGAAACCTGAAATGTGTTCGCTGAATGCGGGCTCGTTGAATTTCGCCTTGTTCCAGGTCCTTCAGAAGTTTGATGACTGGAAATTCGATTGGGAAAAACCATATCTCGAATCGACCGAGGATTTCATTTTCCCAAACACATTTAAAACAATGCGTGAGTTCTTGCACTTCATGTACGAGAACAATACCAAACCCGAATTTGAGATTTATGACGTCGGGATGATCAACAATTTAGCCTTTCTGCTAGAGCGTGGATTTGCCAGGCGGCCGGTGTACCTTCAATTTGTCATGGGCATTCTGGGCGGGATTCCACCAACACCAGAAAATCTCGTGTTCCTGGTGGACACCGCCAGGAAGCAAATAGGCGATTTTCAATTTTCGGTATGTGCGGCCGGGAAGGACCAAATGCGGCTCTGCACGACATCCCTCGTCCTGGGTGGGAATGCTCGAGTGGGACTTGAAGACAGTCTTTACCTCGAAAAAGGTACGCTGGCGAAAAGCAATGCAGAACAGGTGGAGAAAATCATCCGCATCGGAAAGGAATTAGGAGTAGAGCCAGCCACGCCGATGGAAGCCAGAGAAATGCTCGGACTCAAAGGCTTGGGTCAGGTGAACTTCTGAGTTTGGGGGAACAAATAGCCCATGGGAACGGTAAATTCCGTTTTCCCAAGACAGGATAGTTGCTAAACTAGTTCTCAACCTGGAGTTCCACCTTCTCCACCTTCGCCAGATCTCGATCGTACAATGCCGCAGCCACCAAGCTTATCAACATGGAAATGAACGGCACAACGGAGAGGGCGATCATCGCGGTCCCGATGCCATATCTGTCCGAAAGGAAGCCCGCAAAAATAGGACCCATTGAGAATCCCGATGCGTTTAATAAAAGAACATTCACGGAGATGACGCTGGATCGCAGACCCGGGTGCACTAGTTCGGAGAGGGCCGAGTACGCGGGCGATACAAAAGCTGTTAAGAATATTCCGGCGAGAATCAGCAGGTAGAATTGTGCTTGCCCTTGAGCCAGACCAAACGCGACTGCGTAGAGTACACCGCTGCATAATTGGCTCCCCGCAGCCACAAGAGGATGACCGTTGATCCGACCACGTCGAACGACAATATCGGCGATGTAACCAACGAGATAATTGCCGAGAACACAAACCACAACGCTAAGCCCAGTTTTCACCGAGGCCTCGTCCACGGGTAAATTGCCTACCCGGATGAAGTAACTGGGCAACCAGGCAGCAAGCGCACCCAAGAAGAAAAATCCGGTTACACTGACCAAATAAAGCGCCACCACACTTGGCCTGCCGAACAGGTTTACGATAATGTCCGTTTTGGTCATCATTCGTCTGACTACGGAGTCTTTGGCTTCGCTGGCCTTGATAGTCAATTCAACGGTTTTGTAATCACGGATGAAAAAGAACATTATCGCGAAGATGAGGCCTGGTATACCGACTATTCCAAAAGCATACCTCCAGCCCCAGGTCACTGCGATCCAACCGCCAAGGGCCACTCCAATAGCACTCCCGAGCGTCCCAGCCCCCATGAATAAGCCTATTAACCTGCCTCTCAGCCTTCGTGGAAACAATGCGGATATCAATGCAGTTCCCACCGGCGCATATCCCGCCTCCCCGGTTCCCACCAAGAAGCGAGTAGCAAAGAGCTGGTAATAGCCTTGTGGAAACGCACAGGCAAGAGTGCCCAAACTCCAAATGGCTGACATCAGGCCTACGGTTTTCTTCCTACTCCACCTGTCTGCAAGAATCCCGACCGGGAACGCAAAAATAGTGATAGACCAGTTCAATGCCGCCACCAGCATGCCACAATCCACATCGGAAAGGTTCCATTCCTGTTTCAGAAACGGAAAAAGGGAAGCAATGATTTGCCGGTCGATGTAGTCGAAGATCATCAGCATGAAGACAAGGCTGTACACATACCAGGCATAGAGTTTAGGCACCAGATAGCCGTTCTCACTCCGGTCAGACATGCTTACATCTCCATTTCCTGTGTGAGACGTGCAGCCGCTTCAAGTCCTCGAACTTTACATGGGGACGCGGGTGTATGATTCTTGGATGTTCATCGGATTTCCTTAGGTCACATGAAAAGGGCAGTGATGGGCTGCGGTTGATTGCGGTATTGAACTTCAGATAAAACCTTTGCCTCTCGGGCAGATTTGGTTTTGTCCAACTAATCCCTTTTCCCCTTCAAGAAATCGGGCTTGGCATATTCCGGGTTAGGATAGGAATAAAAACCTTTGCCGGTTTTTTCCCCCAAGTCTCCCCGATCTATCATTTCCTTCAGTTTGTCAGGTGGTTTCTGGGAAATGTCCTTTGTCTCGTTGTAATAGAAAGCGTGAACGTTGTAAACCGTGTCTAAACCCACCCTATCCATAAGTCCAAATGGTCCAAAAGGTATCCGCAGGAAGACAATCCAAGCCCGATCGATGTCTTGGAATTCGACGCAACCGTTTGCCCACATCTTCAAAGCTTCTATCCTGGCCGCATGCCAAATGTGGTTCATACAGAACCCGAGATTTTCTTTTTTAAGCCTTATGGGGATGCAATCGATTTCCCTGGCCCACTTCTCGGCAACCGCCATAGTCTGATCGCTTGTCCTTGTCCCCCCCATGATGTCGACCATGGGTATAAGCTCGGGGTCGTAGAAATGTATGTTTAAGACCTTGTCCGGTCTCCTGGTAACATCCTCCATGCGCGAGATGGGCATAGTGGAACTATTTGATGCCAAGATGGCCGCGGC
>JBKQRG010000087.1:0-11997 GCA_052144015.1 Desulfomonilaceae bacterium | reverse complement strand
CTTGAACGCCGCAGCCGTGTTTTATGCACTTGACAGAAGTGCTTTCAACAAGGATGCCTGGAGAGGAGGATACTCTCTGGGTCATAAGAGGTTCACGGAGAGCAGCGTCGAGACGGTCAGAAATTTTCGATGTCCAAATCTCTTAGCACAACAACGCAACTTGTATAACCGGCGGTCAGTTTGTGACTTGATATCAACGAATTACTGTCTCGCCTCTTGGGTCCCGCATCGCGCCGCCTTATTTGTCGGCGGCACAGGAGGGGAGCCCTTCTTCACCCCTGCCAAGAATCCTAAGTCGCGTTGTAGGGTTAGTATCACTTCAGGATTACCGGTATACTCTTGCTGGCTATGACCAGGATTTCTTGTTCCTAGATCCCCCATATTATTTGAAAGAATGGATTTATGGAGGTCGGGGCACGGACTTCCCTCACTGGGACTTGGCTCAACGGCTTCGCAAACACAAGGGTCGTTTCTTGATGACGTATAATGACCACGCATACATAAGATCTTTATATGAAAAGCATTTCTCAGTGACGACCATGGAGCCGTGGAAGTATGGAGCGTCGAATGGGAAACCAGCACGAGAGATAATTATCAAGAATTATTGATCATCTGGAACCCGGAACCGATCAAAGACGGACCTCAATCGGTGAGACATCTTGAATTATTCCGGTCCTTTTCATTAACAGGAGTGAGAGAATGTACGATCTTCAGGAATCCAGGATTGCATTGGAGGAGATCAAACAGAGAGCCGCGGCAGGCGATTTCCCAGAGTCTGTCACTATCTCATGTGACGATATCTCGTCTGTTCTCAAGCCGTTGCAGTCTTTGGCTCGTTTCTCTGAAATGGCTTGGCAGATCCAACAGGCCCAGATCATTGAAGTCAAGCCAGTCTCGGAAGTTGTCCCAACGGCACGCGACCGATACAGAGCCAAGCGAAACACCCAGGTGTGCGTGTGCTATTTCAACGCAGTAAAGGTCTGCCGCAAGTTGGGAGCATCGTACTGTGAAGGATGGGTCGCGAAACCGACAACCGGCTATCTGCTCCGCCACGCCTGGAACCGGCTGAACGGACATTTCTTCGATGTCACGGGGGAATTATTCTATGAGGATTTCAAAGATCTCCTCTATATTCTAAGTTTTGAGACGGACTCCCAAGAAGCTCAGGAATTATGGAAATACGCGAAGAATAAACTTTTTGGGAATGACCGCCTTGCAACTGCTTACTGGGAAAAGGAGAGAAAACGCTAGCGCAGTTTACCTTTCATAATGTTGAATCTCCCAGAGTCCATCGGTTTCCTCGAATTTCAGACTCAAATAGTTCTGCGCGACCCATTCTCAGTCTTCTGAGGTATACTGGCGCGGAGCTTTTGAACACGGGGGAGAAAAAAACTGGTCACCCCAGAACTCATAGATTATATCCGAAAACAGTTCCGGCTGAACTGGTTCGGTATTCACGGCATAGCTCACTTCCAGAGGGTCAGGGAAAGCGGTCTCGGGCTTGCCGAAGAGACCAAAGCAAAGACCACGATAGTTGAACTTTTTGCGTTTCTCCATGATGCTGGACGCTACAACGAGTAAGAAGACGACCTGCACGGGAGAAGGGCGGCGAAAATCGTCCGGTCCTTCCAGGGATT
Source organism: Desulfomonilaceae bacterium (assembly GCA_052144015.1). Lineage (GTDB taxonomy): Bacteria > Desulfobacterota > Desulfomonilia > Desulfomonilales > Desulfomonilaceae > DATJPW01. Next base: position 10,360 of record JBKQRG010000087.1, on the reverse strand, counting down.
ATTCTTCGATCTGTCCCCCGATGACCTTGATGTGTTGGCCTACGCTTGTGAGTTCCACACCGATGGTTTGCTAGTAGGAGATATTACTGTGCTTACGTGTTGGGATGCTGACAGATTGGATATTGGACGGGTTGGACTGAAACCTGTAGCTCGAAAACTCTGTACGGAAGCAGCGAAAAAGCCGGAAATGATAGAATGGGCTTACGAACGGAGCCTGAAAGGATAGATTGACAGCATGGGTGGCTGGAAGCTCCCGCCGAAAGCAAAAGTTATGAAGCGTTGACCGCCGTGGCGGGCGGCAGGGTAAAGCTCAAGGACGGTGAAACCGCAGAGGTGCTGTCGTCAGATGGTACAAAAACATACATTGTGGAATGGTCGGCTGATTTGGGGCAGATAACGTCTAATGACAATGGGTCCTATTGGCAGCGCTACATCGGATATCCGATCATCGCCGTCCTGATGGTGCTTGGAAGGCTGGATTTCGACGAAGCCGTGGCGCAGGCATTATCGGGGATAGATTGGAAAGAGACGAATCGCAAGTTTCGGAATGACTACGACAAAGCCGTCGAGAGCGTCCTTTTGAATTTGGACGTGGAATCCGGGCTTCGCCAGAGTGTTGCTTCCGAAGTAGACAAGATATTTACCCAGATTGAGAAGCTTGATTTGGGGGCGTTGCCGCGTCGTAGACGACCACCCAAGGGTTGACCGGTTTCCTAAACAATTGCCCGGCAAAGCGTTTCGAGGCAATTTCAGTATTTGTTAGGATCGTCGAAAGCGGCTCTCTAAAGCTGAAACCATGCTTGGATGGTGTCATCAAGGCAACGCTTCAGTGTCCCATTCCATTGCCGAAATTGTGCGACGGCGCATTTCCGGTTTGGACGTGACAGAAAAGGAAATGGTCAGGTCTGGCACTCCGATAACCCGACATTGGCTGGTTAACGTAAATTAGTTCCGACGTTCGCGAGAAACCGACGGTGCCACTCCAGAGGAAACTGTTGGCTCAGACGATCATAATTACCGCATGTACCGCACCAAGTGAGGAAGGTAATCGGGCTCTTGCTGGAATGGATAGCAATGCTCTTGATTTCGATAATTGAACCCCCGCACTTCGCACAGGTTTCATTCAGGCTACCCATAGCATTAAGCACGAGTTTTGCGTAATGGCTGCGCAATTGAATACCGTCAAAATAAACAGGCGGCATAATGCCATCTCCGCTGATGATACGCCCTGTCCGCATTAATTAGTGCATAAACTTCTTGGTGTATTTTGTAACAGATTCCAGTTTCAGAATCAAAGAGGATATAAGGATAAAGTTATTCTCGGAGAAACTGATCTCGGGGAAACCTTCTCATTAAAAACCGCTGTTTATGCTGAATTTTGTGGCCAAATGATCTTGCAAAAAGACTTGAGATTGATCACGACCAGGCATTCCAATGGAAATTTCTTGTAGATCAGAGTCTGTAAATCCGCACCATTTAAGGCGATCCCTAGGTGCAACTTCGCAGGACGAGTAGGATATTGGCTCCTCCTAAATACTCATGCTTTTTCCGAACCGCATTAAGAGCTGAAAAGCAGCCAGGTGAATTTTAAGGAGGGTCTCTTTTCTATCCTTACGGAACTATTCGGTTTCGGAAAAATCATCTCTCCATTGACCTGGTGAGCCACGTGACGGGAATTAAGCTGTCCTGCAGCTGCAATCATCCCGATAGATAGTCTTTAATATCAGAGACAATGCCAGTATCTGCAACAGCTGCAAATGGAGGGAATGAAAGGGCGCAGCTGTCCTACAGGGCGGACCGGTAATATTCGTCTCGATACTTTTCTTTCACTACTTCTCTCAAGAAGATTTGCCGAATCCTTTAATTACTAAATCCAATGTCCGACTGAGTTCCTCGGCGCTGTACGGCTTGGTGACAACCCCGCTAAAGCCATGCACATTGTAATTACTCATAATGGGGTCACGTGAATAGCCACTTGACACGATTGCCCGGATCTCAGGGTTTATTTCCATTAGTCTGCGAATGGTTTCTCTGCCCCCCATCCCTCCGGGAACGGTCAGGTCCAAAATAACGGCAGCATAAGGCTTACCCGAATCTTTAGCCGAGCAGTAGAGTTCAACCGCTTCCTCACCGTCTCTTGCGACATCAACCTCGTAACCCAACAGGGACAGCATTTCGCTCGCCATGTCCCTTATCGTCTCTTCATCATCCATGAGCAATATCTTACCCTCTCCGGCAACAACGCTTCGGTCCGAATCTTTGCGTCGAACCGTCGGCTTCTCTGAGGCGGGAAGATAGATATGAAAAATTGTGCCGACTCCATGCTCGGACTCTACAGTAATCAAGCCGTCATGATTCTTCACTATAGAATAGGCTGTCGCAAGTCCCAAACCACTCCCTTTCTGCTTCGTCGTGAAATACGGATCGAATATTTTGGGCAAGATTTTGGCGGGTATGCCGACACCCCGGTCTTGTATGGACAATTTCAGGTATTTCCCATCCTTCAAGGAGAGTCCATGCCCGTCGCTTACCGAAACATTCTCAAGCCGGACACGAATCACACCTCCCTTCGGCATGGCCTGTTCCGCATTGATAATCAGGTTGCTGATTACTTGGCTGATTTGCCCTACATCAACGTCTACTGGATAGATGTCACAAGGAATAGAGAATTCACAGCGGACGTTCGATCCTCTCGTGGCAAACTCGCATGTATCGCTGACCAATTCCAAAATGGAAGCGGTCTTTTTAACTGGCGATCCACCTCTGGAAAAGGTGAGCAACTGCTGAGTCAAATTAGTGGCATTTCGAACCGCTTTCTCAGCCTCTTCCAATCTGCGAGTAGCCTTGTCGGGAGACTGTAAAGACATCTTTCCAAGGGTTATATTTCCCAGAATCGAGGTCAGAATATTATTAAAATCGTGGGCAATACCCCCGGCAAGTGTCCCGATAGACTCAAGTTTCTCCATCCTGACGAGATCGTCGGCTGCTCGCTTGCGCTCTGTAATATCACGACAAATCCCTCTAAATCCTGAGGGCTGACCAGAAGAATCTCGGATTAAGGATATGGAAATGGCGAGGTTCCTCTTTGTTCCATCTTTTCTCGTTATCTCATGATCGAATACTTTGCTGGGCTTGCCGGTGCGATAGACTTTCTTAAACTCCTCCAGTGTCCTGCTAGCGTTCTCCTCATCCATGAATTGCCGATAGCTCACGTTTTTCAACTCTTGCCGGGTGCAGCCCGTGATCTCGCACAAATTGTCATTGAAGAAGGTGAAATTACCCGCCATATCAGTCTCATAGTAACCATCTTGGATTGTATCAATAATGTTTCGGTATTTCTCTTCGGATCTGCGAAGATCTTCTTCTGTCCTTTGGCGTTCGACAATTTCTTTCTTGAGTTCCTCATGATGCTTCTGAGTTTGAAGAAATCTCTTTTGTTCGGCGGTCAAGTCTTCGACGAGCACGAGGACGGATCGGAACTCCTTCATCCTGAGTGGGCGAAAGGTCATACGACCCCACATTCGGCTGTCACAAATTTGAAGGTCGGCATAGACCTGATATTTTTTTGTAGAAAAATCTCCTTCCAAGACGGACTGAATTTCATTGCCGATGAAGGCGTCAACAAAGAGTGAAGAAAAAGGGTTTCCTAGGATGTCCTTGTAGCCCCAATCAATGTTCGAGCAGGCTTGGTTGGCGAAGATTATGTTGAATCCTGGATCAACCAAGAAGGCAGGAATAGGGATGGACTGGAGGAGCTTGGCGAAGAAACCTGTATTGACCCCGGTCAGATCAAAACTGCCCGAAGTGGTCAGGGTGTATTGCGATAGGCTTTCTAAATCAATCGTTTCCACCCCTGTGTCCTTCACTTCAAGGTTGCGTAGGGGTTCATTACAGTCTTCCGGAAGCACGAAATCTGGATGATTCTTACCACTCACCGTGCGCCCCCCGAAATTTATTCGCAGTAAGATAGCCAATCCGGGACAAAAGTCCATGAAATTGCAAGACGGTTTCTTCTCAATTATTCAAGGTGAGTAGTGTGGGATTGCGGCGGACTTTGATATCTTCCACAACCCGCCGACTCTCACCGGAGGCATTACTCTCGCATCTCTTATGAGGTTCAGGCTCCGCGGAGGTGCTTTCTTTTTCACAAGGTTGCCGAGGATACCCGAGAGGCAATGCACCTTACGGCGTCCCAGCTCAGGGTGGTTACTGGGTCACGTTTGCACTCGCCGCACTGCCGGTTCCGTGATTTCTGTCCTGGGCAGAGTAGTGCGCTATGAAGATGGGACAGACTTATCGATCCGCTTCGTCACGTCTTCGTGCGGCTTCCAAGAGTAACTGTGTTCCGGCTTTTTGAATCGTCTTCCGGTCTGGTTCGGTCCAAGCTAGATGCACAAATTTTCCGCTCGGACACATCATGCTCGAATAAAGCGCCTCTTCTCCTTCTAATTCGCCATCTGTAGCATGAAGAATCTCACCATTCTTCAGATACACCCTACACGCTGTCCGATTCGGAAAACTAATTTCCAGGACAGTGCGCCGCCCATCAAGTAATATCCATTGAATATAATCCAGAATATCAACTCCATCCACCATTCCTGAATACGAATACTCCGTTTTCTTCTTCAGACGACCTGCTTCTTGCTGGGTCTGGAAAAGTCCTGACAGATTGACTGTCTCCAGGTACCCCATTTTGCGGGCATTCAATTCCTGCTGCGAGATTAATCCTGCCGCGAGCAGCTTTCGAAATACACTATCAAGCCCTTTCCCGGTAACTTTATATTTTTGCATAAGATTGACATCATTCATTCCTGATCTTATGTCATTCAAGATTTCTTTTGCGTAAATTTCTTGTTTTGCCATAGCCCTAGGGACCTCCCCCCTATTTAATGATAGAAAGGAATTCTAGTTTGAAGAATTGAAACTCCCATCCGTTTTCATCTCTTCAGCCCTTCACCAGTCCCGTTCACCGCTGCTTTCAACACCGGCGAATAACTCGTTACAACCCTTCGACCATCGAGGACGATTTGCTCGCCGGTCTGAGGATTTCTGCCTCTACGGGAGTGCTTTGACTTGACGTTCCATTTCCCGAAGCCAGAAATTATAACGTCTTCCCCAGATATGAGTTTTCTCTTCATAATATCCAGAAGTTTCTCCAAGACCTCGGCTGCCTCGCCTTTCATGAATCCGCAGTCATTAGCTATTTTTTGGGCTATTTGTGCTTTGGTAAGAACCATAGATACCCTCCTCGAATTAGTAAAAGTCTATGGTAACGAAATAATCAGGGGATTATAACAGGTTCGGACTTGTGGTGGGTCATTTTTGTCAAGGAAGACTGTATACACAAGCGAAGTCTCAAGCCAACCGGAGGCGATTTAAGAGGGGTCCTCTTTTCCCTTATAAAACTCGCTGAAAAATCGTCTCTATCGTCGTTTGATGAAGCTGGGTATCGGGTGACATATCTATGAGACGGCTCAGTAATTTCACCCGGAGCGACTGTTAGGCAGACCTGTGATGTTATGAATCACTTACGCTGTTTTCTGCCCTTGTCCGAGACCGTCATTCCGGGAGGTTCAGCAACCGGATAGTCGTCTTGAGCCGCTTCTTAGACTCTTCTGAAATTCCTGTTATTTCAAACCCTGCATCTACAATCCCCTCAGCCCTTCGCCTCTTGACCCAGCGGCATACAGCCTCCAACGAAAAGGCGTCCACGGGAAACCAGTGGCTAGGTACCACGAGAAGGGTCCTGATCTGTCCCTTTCTCGTCTCAATTCCACGAACTCCTATACCTTCTGGCGACAGGTCACGGAGTGTTCCTACTTGATTTGGATCGGCGGCGTCGCACACAGGGATGGTGAGTTCAATCTTCTCGCGAGGGCCTATTCGTATGTTTTCAACTGTTACACTATCGTCAGCCAAAAACGGGGGTCGGTCAAACAAGTCCTGGGGCAGTATTGCTTTAGCCTGGACCAATTTGGTAAAGACACTTTGAAGCCCATTGAGAGAAAGACCGTACTTGCTCATCAACTGTAAATCGGTTAGGCCCTTGTGGATGTCATTGACGATATCTTTTGCGTTGATCGTACGCTTATGCATAGTTAGATTTCCCTGCACATGAGAATAACTCGGATCTCCAAGCTTCTTTAAGGATAGCACGTCCGAGGTTTGCTCATAAAACTGAGAACAACCTCTCATACTCTCTCAGTCTCATTGAGTGTAATCAATTGGCTTTGATGCAATAATATACTTGAAGCCGTCTTCTAATCCCTCCATGTCAAGGCTGATGATCTGTTGCTTCAGTTCTGGATACATCCGCAGTTTTTTGTTGCACAGTTCAAGAATCTTCTCCTTCGTCTGCACCACAGTGCCATTCCAAGTGAATGTCTGGCAGTTCCACATGTCGATAAAGACTTTGATCCGCTCCGCACGCTGATTCTCGGTGCAGCATGAGAGATTCCATGCCGTCACACCTATCATGGTGAAGAGACTGAGATGCTCCTCAGTTTCTGCCGAACTCACAAAGTCATCTACTACGTCCTTGAATGCGCTTGATATATCCATCTTAGTCCTGGCTCCTTGTACACAACTATTGTTTTACACGTACCATAGACCGATGATCGCCCATCGTCCCCTTGTGGCGCAAGTGGTACTGAGTCACGTCTTCACTCAACGTTGCCGGTTGCCTGAACTTGAGGGTTCCGTGATTTCTGTCCAGGGACAGAATCGGCTCCCTATTGTGTGAAACTGTTGAACCTTCACCATCATTCTGAAACATTCCTTTGGATAACACAAGGAGCGGTGCGGCGGGAGTCACTTTTTAGGCTTACCAAAAGCTACCTCTTGGACAAGATGAAAAACTGCATCAGGCGAGGGGAATTCCCAGTCATCGTAAAGACGAGTTCCTTCCTCAAGGGCTGTGGCAGCCAGATCCTCCCCACCAAAAAGAATCATGCCGAACAGGTCTCTTTGCTCCGGTGGGATAACCTCCTCGACTCTGCGGTTTCCAAAATCAAGGCTGAGGTCTATAAGAGACTGAAGCGCTACACCCAGACTGAAGATGGCTACATTGTTGTCAAGGACGTCCCTAATGGATTCAACCGCCTGGACGAGTTTCCACCAATTCTTGCGGACCGCAAGGTTTATCATATTCTCTTTGAGTTCCCGTTCCTGCCGGTCTTTCTTTTTCATTTCTTCAAGCCTTTACCAGACCTATTCACCGCCTTCTTCAAAACCGGCGAATACTTCCAGGTTACTACCCTTCGAGCATTAAGCACCAATTCGTGTCCGGTTTTAGGGTTCCTGCCTCTCCGGGGACGCTTAGATCGGACATGCCATTTTCCAAACCCGGAAATCATGACGTCTTCTCCGGCGATGAGCTTTTTCTTCATAATATCAAGAAGCTTCTCCAATATTTCGGCTGCTTCTCCTCTCATGAATCCGCAGTCATTGGCTACTTCTTGGGCTATTTGAATTTTGGTGAGTGTCATAGATACCTCCTCAATCTGGTAAAAGTTCTTTATAATACAAAATGTTAGGACGTGGAAAATAATTTCTTAGGCCAGGAGCCTTAAATGTGTGGACGATTCGTTTTGATGACGCAGGGAAGGAGTTTGGCGGAGCGGTTCAAGCTTGAAGAAGTCCCCGACCTGGAGCCTCGCTACAATATCGCTCCCACACAAATGGTAGCAATTATACGGCTGAATCCAGAGACGCTTCAGAGACGCTTAGTGCTTGTAAAATGGGGGTTGATTCCATTTTGCGGCTATAAATCTATTCCTTGACGAAACAAAAAGTCGCTATACCCAGGTGCAGATCAACTTTTCCGATGGAGTCATTCTCCAATCAATATAACGCAATCTGAAGGATGATCGCGACCGTCCTGCCCCCTTAATCCTCGTGAACAAGAACGAGCCAACCAACGGTATCCTGGTGCGTTTGGGTGGAGGATCGTGTTAGTCCCGGTTTTCACTATCCGCCTTTATATTTTTCGCTCACATGCAAACCTTGGACTGGCCAGAGAATGATCGTTATGGTGGGGGGATGAACCGCTGTATCTTCAGGCCTTGTGCGAAGCAGGAAACCACTACGAACGACGATGTTGGTGTCCAATATAATATCCAAAATCCAGTCTACTTTCGATTTCAGACTTATTGTCAGGTGCTAATTTCAAAATCCGATTGTTGCGGATGAGATGTACGCAGACCACTCCGGTACTGTCCACGAACCTTTTAAGACTCGCTACAGGAAACGTGTGCTGGTTGATCGTTAGTTCGTGCGGATTACCCTTTTGTGGCTTCTCATGTCTCATAATCGACATCACATAGGACTCAGGGTGCCTGAATGCGCAAATCCTTTCATGCACGTTATAATATGCTTGGACGAATCCTTGCGGTCAACTCCCTTGCTGCGTTTTTTTAGTGACATAAATTCATCCCGGAATGGCAGGACTCCCGAATAATTCCCGCTTATTTCTATTGACTTAGCCTAGTTACCGGAGTAATTTCGTATGTTCGGATGCGGAGGTCCAGAGCCACTTAATTCGGGAGGCTTATTATGAGACCATATTTTTCGTTGGCGTCCTTAATCATTGGTTTTTTGTTGTTCATCCCTCTCCATTCTGAATCTCAAGGCACTCAAAAGTCTATCATCCGAGTTAAAGGCGCATATAGTATGTCCAGCCAAATGGACAAACTCGCAAAAAAATATATGCAAGGCCACCCAAACTGTAACATCGTGGTCACTGGAGGTGGGACTCCATTGGGAATAGCTGCTTTTCTCGATGGTGAAGCAGACATGGCTATGTCCTCTTATGAAATGGATGACGAGTCTAAAAAGATCGCCGATGCCAAGAAGTTGAGCTTGGATAAGCGATTTATTGGCTGGGATGGTTTGGCAATAATTTGCAATCCAAAGAATCCTGTTAATCAATTGACTTTGGAACAAGTAAGAAAATTGTTTTTGAACGACTACACAACGTGGGACGAGATTGGCGGAAATTATTATGGCATTGTGGCCTATGTTCCTGATCCAGAAAAATCAGGGGAAGCCGTATATTTCAACAAAATACTTGGTGAACGACCTCGCTCTGCCAATATACGTCATGCAACGAGTGCTATTATCAGAGACGTTGCCAGCAGAGAGGATGCGGTCGGCTATGCGCCACTTGGACCGGTACAAGAAGCGAAAGGCCAAAATAAAATTAAGGTTCTCGGCATTCAACGAGAGGACAAATCACCGCCGATTGTTCCGACCAAGCAAACCATTAAAGACGAATCTTATCTTCTCCGCACACCCATTCTTCTTTATTTTGACAAAGACAGTAAGGACCAAAACTTAGCAGCTCTTGCTGATTTCTGCCTAAAAAATTGGGATGAATAATTTTATCGATTTAAACCGTGACCTGCCTCCGAATTATGTACCACTTTGTAAGTTAGAGGTATAGCACGTTTTACTCCTGAGAGAGGGTGGGGATCTCTTGGCTAAGTCTGGACGATCCAGGTTGTATGATTTCTCTGCTACTATACTCATCTATAACTGAAGCCGTGCTTGTCGAGACCGATGGGAACACGAATTTTGCTCACTTCTTTCAATTGTGAAATAATTCTGTATTCTCGCTTTTTCTGTTAAGTCGGCGGTTCCTAAGAATCTGATCTCTCCTCTCTAAGCTAGCCGGAACATGCGAAAGAGTATATCAGACCTCTAATTTTTTACTTCCTGACTGGGTCCATTCACCGCCTTTTTCAACACCGGCGAGTAAATCCAGGTCACGACCCTTCGGGGACCAATCATTATCTCCTGTCCGGTCTGGAGGTTCCTGCCCCTACGGGCGTGTTTGGATCTGATACGCCATTTGCCGAATCCGGAAATCATAATCTCTTCTCCGGCGATGAGCTTCTTCTTCATAATATCCAGAAGTTTTTCTACGAGTTCCGTTGTCTCGCCTTTCATGAATCCGCAGTCGTCAGCGATCTTTTGGGCTATATGTGCTTTTGTGAGCGTCATCGATACCTCCTCAATTTGGTAAAAGTCCTTTATAATGCATCATGTTATGACTTGGAAAGGAATTTCTTAAGCCAGGAGCCTGAAATGTGTGGACGATTCGTTTTGATGACGCCGGGAAGTAATTTGGCAGAGAGGTTCAAGCTTGAAGAAGTCCCTGATCTGGATGCTCGCTACAATATCGCTCCCACACAAAAGGTAGCAATTATCAGGCTGAATCCAGAGACGCTTCAGAGGCGTTTAGTCCTAGTAAGATGGGGGTTGATTCCATTTTGCGGCTATAAATCTATTCCTTGACGAAACAAAAAGTCGCTATACCCAGGTGCAGATCAACTTTTCCGATGGAGTCATTCTCCAATCA
>JBKQRG010000086.1:0-2934 GCA_052144015.1 Desulfomonilaceae bacterium | reverse complement strand
CAGACATTCTTCTGGTGCCCGACCTGGAGGCCGGCAACATGCTGGCCAAGCAGCTAGCTTACCTGGGCAGAGCCGATTCGGCCGGCATTGTTCTGGGGGCACGGGTCCCCATCATTCTGACCAGCCGGGCGGATTCGGCTGAAGCTCGGCTGACTTCTTGTGCCGTTGCGGTGGCCTTTGCCCATCGGCTGCGTGAAAACCAGCAGATGTCTGGACTTCGCGGCCGTGACCACAATGTTGGCGAATTCTTAGGATTGACCACCCTTGTCCCCACATGGGAAATCAAAGAGGAAGCTCAGCGGACGGTGAGTTTACGGGTCCGTTGGCGCGGCTTGCTGTACCACTGCAGGTGACTCAGCCGGATTGGCGTCTATGTGAACGGTACAAATGCCATTCCCCAACAACGGTTTTAGAACGTTCTCCACCTCCTGGGCTATGTGGTGCGCTTCCACGACGGTAAGATCGGGTGCCACCTCAATGTGTATATCAGTGTGAACCGCATTTGGTCCAATATGCGCCGCTCGCAAATCGTGCACTCATAGTAGTGAAGAGGACCCAACAACTTGGTAAGGGTGAGAAGAGCCAAGGGTTGCCAGCTCAGGAAGAGCTGTGCGTCGAACTTCTTGTCCAAAATACCTCGTGCTGCATTGATAAGTGAAGTAAAAGTTAACATTTAGTGAGTTCCTTTCAACTTTCACTGTAATGATGGCATCCAGCTTGAACCAAAGTTCCCCAGTGGGGGTAAGGATTTGTTGGAGGTCGCTGATTGTGTTATTGTATTCTTATCGGTTACCTTTTGAGCCCCGACAGATCATCGAAGAGCCAGTTAGACATCTTAGTATCCACAGGACAGGGTGACCGCCGCATGACACCGGGGAAAGACTTTTCTCATTCGCTGTGGCGCTCTTCGCCATGGGCGCTGGAATAAAAGGGTGGACGACAAGGTCAGCACATTCCTGCACATTATTCGCCAGGCACAGCGGGGGAAGCTTAAGATCTATCTCGGCTACGGCGCCGGCGTCGGCAAGACCTATCAGATGCTGTTGGAAGGGCATCAGCTCAAGAAGGAAGGTGTTGATATCGTCATTGGCCTTGTGGAAACCCACGGTCGCGCGGAGATCGCCCCTTTGATCGAAGGACTGGAGGTCATTCCGCGGACTCGGTTATCGTACCACGGCATCACCGTCGAGGAAATGGATCTCGATGCGGTCCTTGCCCGCAAGCCCCATGTGGTACTCATCGACGAGCTGGCCCATTCCAACATAGGGGGAAGCCGCAACCCCAAGAGATACCAGGACGTCCAGGAAATCACTGATGCCGGCATCCATGTCATTACCACTCTGAACATCCAACATCTTGAAAGTCTTTACGAGACGATGGAAAAGACCGTCCATGTCAAGGTTCGAGAGCGTATCCCGGACGCGGTCGTGGCGGAAGCAGATCAGATCGTGAACGTGGATCTGGCTCCCGAAGACCTTCGCAAACGGTTGGAACTAGGAAAGATCTATCCTTCGGACCGCATAGACGTTGCGCTGGCACATTTTTTCACCCAGTCCAACCTGGAGAAACTGCGCGAACTCACCCTCAGAGAACTGGCAGCGCAAATCGACCTGCACAGGCGGGAGATCCACGGGGGAGAAGACACCGGCGATCCGGATCAGGTTATGGTCTGTCTCAATTCTGCCGGACATAACAGCGAGATGTTGCTCCGATATGCCTCCAGACTGGCAGGAAGGTTGAACCGGAACTGGTATGCCTTGTACGTGCAGACTCAACACGAGGGTCCCAGCGTCATTGAGACTCGCACGCAAACGCCGCTGTCCGGGACCATCACCCTTGCCAAACAGCTGGGTGCGATCGTGTTCACTGCCAAAGGAGAGGACGTGGTCGATAGCATACTTCGCTTTGCGCGAGAATACCGGGTTGGGCATGTGGTGGTAGGGAAGTCGAGACGGCTTCCTTTGTGGAAACGACTTTTCGGGAAGAAGAGTATTGTCGAGAGGCTCGTGACTGTGGCCAACGGGCCGACCGTCGTGATATGGGGCACGTGGAGGGAGAATTTGCCTGAGGCAGGTTCAAGGCATGAAGTTCAATCGGAGACAGCGCACTCCCAGATTCACGACGTGTTGCATCTCAGCAGTTTCGTGTCAGCCTCGCGAATCGTCATCTGGGACGAGCTGGTCAGCAAGGAGACGTTGCTCCGGGACCTAGTCGAAGCAGCCGCCAGGGAGGGCGGAATAGACCAACCTGAAGCGGTTCTGAGAACGATTATGGACCGAGAGGAGGTCGGCTCCGCCTTCTTTAGCGGCGAGGTGGCCTTGCCCCATGCCCGCATCGACAGACTCGAAACCCCACTTGTGGCTATCGGGCGTCCCCAAAAAGGGGTGAAGGACGCTATGATGGCCGGGCCGGTGGAACTGGTTTTTCTCATACTCTCTCCCGCACAACCTCCGGAGGTCCAGACCTGGATACTGGCCTTGGCCGGTCGAGTCGCTCAGAACAGGCACCTCATGAGCACCCTCACAACGGCCAAGACTCCGGCAGAGCTGATGGAAGCGCTCAGCGGCTGGGAATTGGCCCAAATCCGGTGACCATCCTTTTCTCGTTGTCCCTCATGGTGCTGAAATGAATAAGTAAGCCTCTTCTGGACTTGCAGCGTAACCGATAAGGACATTTTGATCTATAACCAAAAGAGCTGTCAGAGCTAGTAATCTGCCTGATCTCAAATTAGAGAGTAGATTTTCCGAGGAGGTAAATCGATTCATGAATCTACTCTGGTACTAGGACTGGAATCTTCGCGCAAGGCTGTTTCTGTGGTGGTAAGGTCTTGCTATTGTTTGTGATATGCGACGTGTTAGTGTATTAACAACATTTGTTGTATTTCCTGCAAATTGAATGTCTTCCATAGCTTTTCCTGCACTGCACTACGCTCGG
>JBKQRG010000085.1:0-20242 GCA_052144015.1 Desulfomonilaceae bacterium | reverse complement strand
CCACCGAATTCCCTGTGCACGTCGATCTGAGAAACTATTATATCAGAAAGTATCGTACGGGCGTCTTTCACTACAGCCGCGGCAGTTTCATCGCATGATGTTTCTATTCCTAAGACAAGCATTATAGCTGATCCATCATGCTCCTAATATCCTGAACTCGCTGTTGTAAGACTTCTCTTGAGATTTCTCTATAACGTTCCGGCAATAATTCCCGGGATGTGCACTCAAGAACTGCCAGTAGCTCCTGATATTCTCTCTGCCTGGCCAAGTCCGATGGGATGAAATCCCTTGCTTCGTCGAGCACCATCTCGGGAGTTAATTTCCCTTCCATAAGGCGTCTGCGTTTCAGCTCGGTTGTGAGCTGGTCGAAATCCGACGGATAATGCTCGGCAGTAAGCCTGAAAAATTCCAAACGCTGTTCCGGCGAGAATGCCTCCAGCTCGATTTCGGATTGCGACAAGACATGTTTCAACAGAGCCTCTTTCTCTTCACCTTCATAAGAAAAAACAGGCAGATGCTCACCCGCTCTACCTGATCTTTTGATATCGGGTTCCAGCCTGTCCGGCCTGGCAGTTATGATAATCCATACTATTTTGCCACGATTCTCTTCATCGGACATCATCTTCAAAATATTGCCGAACAATCGCCGGTCAACTTCATGCGTTTGTGCGTTCCGACCTCCTATTTCCGTATCAGCCTCATCATAAATAACCATAACGTTTCCCATGGCTTCGAGCACCGAACGTATTCTTTCCCAATTCTTCTCGGTTTGCCCAACGTACGGTCCTCGTATGTTCTTAAGAACGACTGCCACCCATCCACATTCTTTGGCAAAAGCCTTGTAGATGAATGTCTTACCAACGCCATTGGCACCAGGAACAAGTATGCCTACAGGCATCAGAGAAGGGTCATTACCGCGGAGTGTCGTTCTTATCTCATCGAGCTTCTTCAAAAGCCGCTTTGCACCAATGATTTTTTCAAAACCGTAATGCAGTGTCGGGAATTCAATATGGCCTTCCAATTCTTTTTCAATGATTTCCTTTGTCTGAGTGAAAATGAGTTCGGGGGTGATTCTCTCAACTTTATATCGAGCCTGACGAAAAATCTGTCGGATCGACAAAAGCGTCAATCCCGCGGAGCTGTAAGCAATTTGTGACACCGGAATCGACGTCTCCACTTTTTCGGTTATCATAAGATGTTCAATATATTGTTTTCTTTGACTCTCGCTTGGTCTGTCAATCCTGATGACTGCGCAATAGGGCAAGTCAACTATTCGTTCATTGAGCCCGCTGAGCGTCTCTCCAATAACAAACACAATATCGGACGATGCAACAAAGGCGCTGTCCGAAAACCAATTCTCTAAGATAATTGTTTTCAGCCGATCCGAATCCAGCATGACATCGCCTTTTGCGGCCGGAGCCACCGCTTCACCATATTTTATGATGATAGCGAAGTCTTTTCTTATTTTCTCACTTTGATCTCCCTGAACCGAAACAGTGATGTTTAATCGTGTAAATTCCCGTAGCTCTTCCAAAGCAGTGACAATATCCGTCCGGGACGCGGATGATATCTTGTTCAGACGCTCCTCGCCTATCTCACGGCTGATAAGGAGACTGTCGGCAGGATTCTGAAATTTGATGCCTGAAGCCGGATCATAGATTATGACTATCCGAGGGACCTCCAGCCGGTCAGGTTTTATAAGGGCTTCAACAAAGAAGTCTATCAGCGACACGTAACGTTTCGACGTCACGGGATATATATCTTTTATATTGCCGTACACCAGAAAAACGTTCGACTGCGCTGAAATATATTTCTCAATAATCTTTTCCGCAAATTCGGGGCGTTTCCCATTGTTGTCTGTCATGACGCCTCAAGGGCATGTTCGGTCAGCAACTACCCGAGCTCTCTTTCTTTTCCTGCGGAGGTTTTGGCGGCTGCTCTGGACTTGAGCATTTCATCAAAACGCTCTTTAGCTTCTTTCTCGGTGCCTATTCTCTCGTAAATCTCGTCGTGTGATTGAACTGCAGCGCCTCGCATCTCACCAGCGATCTTCACTTGCGCGCGCATCTGCGCGACTTTGTCCCTTATTGCTACCAGAGATTCATCCACTGCCGTTTCACCCAAGCCCTTTAAACGATCTTCCAACGCAAGTACCTGCTGAGTGGAAATGAACTCAGCCATCATCTCTCCCTGTTCTTTTTTCAGGCGTTGAATCTCATCAGTAAATGAACGAAGTTTGACTTTGTATTCATCCACTCTCTGGCTTTGTGCCTGAAGATCTCCATTTAATTGTGCTTGCTTCTCTTCGATTTCCTTAATGCGGGTCAGATAACGCGCACCAGCTTCACGATGGGCCGGATTGCCGGGCTCAGACTCGGCTGATGCTAAGGCACCTTCGAGTCTTCTGTGCAGTTCTATTTCCTCGCGACCCAGTTCTTTTACATTCATTTCGGTTCTTTCTCTCTGACCCGCCAGCATAGCCACTGCTTTTTCCATTTCTTTATATCGCCGCTTAGCGTCATCTATAGCGGATGCATAGGTAGCTTGTATCGCTTGAGGACTCGAGGAAACCACTTCGTCCCCTGCCCTTATAAAGAAGCCTCTGAGGACTGCCCAGAGCTTTCCGAAGTAGCTCATTTCATTTCTCCTTTGCGGCAATGATAAGTTTATATGACCGATGAAATGTCAAGCAAAGCTACTTTCATCTCTCTTCGTACTTACGTGAAATACTCAGGAACCACTGCTCGATTTCAGCCCAGCTTTCGAATCGTGCCGTGACCGCGGTTGCCGCACTCCTATTCCAGGGCCTCACCATCAGTCCGACTCCGAATCCTGCATTCAGGTAATCGTCAACATGGCGAACGTCGTCCTCAACAATGAAGTCCACACAATTCTCTATGAGATACTCCCGTTTATCACGATTTCCGCCGCACACAACCATTTCGGGCATTGTAGAATTCCAGGAAAGCGCTTCCAAATGCCGCTTTGCAGTTCCAGGGTCCGCACGTCCGGTTATGAACAGCAATGGCTCCTTCGTGCTGTGGTGTATGCGTGAAAGCACTTCCATTGCCCGACTATACGGCTCCACTCTCGGAGTCGCGTACATGTAATCCACTGCTTCCCAGAGGGTCTTCAGATCAAGACCGAGGGGCTCAAGGTCCCAGGTTGTCAAATCGTCAACTTTGATATCTAGGCCCGTCTTTTTATTGACGTACTCTAGTATGACATCGATGGACTTTAAAACTACACCGTCTACATCAAAAGCTATTTTCATACGAAAAACCACTCTATCTTTTTTGGCTCACAATAACATGAAGCTTTGAGTCAATTACTGAATATATCATCTGCCTCTTCTCCGCAATCACTCCCGTGATACATAATTTCACCTACGTTATTTCGGTGGTATAATTCGACGTATTTAGACCGGTGAATCCAAATGCTTCATCACATAATTGGCTTCGGGATAATTGCTCTGGTTTATTTATGTTTTGTTATCGTGATTTTTGCACCCACGATTTATGCCGCATGGCTGTATCTTGTCACCAGAAAAATTAGCGTAAAACGAAAGAGCATAACCAAACTACTAGTATACGTGTTTGCAATTAATCTGATCATAGCCTATTTCCTAGTACACTTCGCCTTTGATTATTTTCTACGAACAAAAAACGCGGAAAGAGAGAATTCCGTAACTTTCACCATAACAAACGCGGTGGCTTCTCAACAAAAATATTTCGCTAGGTATGGTCGATATTACCCTGTGGGACCGGTGCGCGGACCATATAAGGATGAATATGGTCTCAACGTGGAAAAGGATGTCGTTCTGTACGTTGCCCCAAACTGGGATAAAGATTCACAGCGCGAGAGCCTCCATGCATATGCAATTCACACATGGGGTGACACGACCCTCGAAATCAGAGATGACGGGAAGCTCAAAAAATTGTCGCCGGATTCTGAAGAATTCGTACGTGTCAGATCCAAGCTATTGAACAGCACCAAGTGAATGAACTGTCACAGCACGAATCCGTCATTACATTGAGAGCGCCGGGTGGCTGAAATACGGAACATCTGGAACCAACTTTTGAGGAAGTTGCCCCTTGATCAAGTGGCACGCCGTGGTAATTGACTGACCGAGCCTTATCTTATAAAATCAAAATAATTGCACGTTCTTGAGATTTTAGTCATAACCCGGACTTCTTCCCGGGGCGCAGAACAGATGCTGTATGCAAATAGAGCTGTGATGGTAAAAGATTTTGATCGATGACCGTCCGAAGTGATTAACGCTTGTAATTCTCAATAATCAATAAATCTATCGACTTTGTATCGCCGAGGTGCTTTTTTTTTTTTTGCGTATCGGTATCGGGTTTTTTTACGCTTTCTGCGATGTAGAGTCGCGTGAGGAAAAAAACTATATGTCACGAAAGACAAAGCAGAAGATAACTGATGAGAACGTCCACAGTGGCGTTTCCAAGAAGAGTCCCGATAACCAGCAGAAGACCTCCTCCGATCTTCGAATACGGGCCGAGAAATACCTTGAAAACCGATTATTCAAACCGGATAGCATGTCGGGTTTAGATAGAGGTGAAATTCAGAGCCTCCTTCATGAATTACAAATCCATCAGATAGAATTGGAAGTGCAGAATGAGGAACTACGTCTCGCCCAGATAAAATTGGAAGAACTGAAGGACAAATATTTGGATCTCTATGACTTGGCACCAGTCGGCTATGTGACAATAAACGAGCACGGGGTTATTATAGAAGCCAATTTAACTTTCGCACATCTCCTTGGCATTGCTAGAAACAGATTAGTCGGGAAACATTTTTCCCAATTTGTAGCCCCATCCGACCGTCCCACGTATTTATCTCACCGGCAAGGGCTTGTTGAGAGAAGAGCCGAGCAGACATGTGAACTAGGGCTGATCAGAAATGACGGTTCCCTATTCAATGCTAGGCTGCAGAGTATCCCGCTTCTGGGAGAACATGGATCAATCGGATGTAGGACGGTAGTTAGTAACATTGCTGAATTTAAGAAAGCTGACGAAGCATTACGTGAGAGTGAAGAGCTCCATCGGGCAATATTCAACAATGCCGGAATCGGAATCGATATGGTGGATAAGCAGGGACGGTTTGAACACGTGAACCCAGCCTTGGCGGACATGCTGGAATATACGCAGGAGGAACTCCAGAACCTAACGATTGACCAAGTAAGTCATCCCGAAGATATTGAGCCATCCAAATCGAAACTGGAAGATTTTTTCCGAGGCAAAATAGATTCTTACAGACTCGAAAAGCGGTACGTGAGCAAGAATGGAAATATTATATGGGCTGACGTTTCGGTCTCTGCAATGCGCGATGTCGGCGGTAGAAACATTCGCGATATAGGCGTCATATCTGATATTACCTCACGTAAAAATGCGGAAAGGGCGCTCCGGGATTCGGAGGAAAAATATCGGCTGCTCGTCGAAAATGCAAACGAGGCGATTTTCATAGCACAGGGCGACTTCATCAAATTCGCGAACCCGAGGACAGTCGAAATTTTAGGCTACTCGGCGGATGAACTCGCTTCCACCCCTTTAGCGGAACTCATACATCCTGATGATAGAGAAATATTGCTCGAGCGATATGGAAAGAGATTGCGGGGGCAGCCTGTGGAACAAGTCGACCCATTCAGAATTATAACCAAATCAGGTATTACCAAGTGGGTCGAACTGAATGCTGTCAGGATTCAATGGGATGGGCGACCCGCTACCCTGAATTTGGGCAACGATATCACCGAGCGGAAGCGCATGCGTGAAGCCCAGAGTCGTTTAACGACAGCGGTCGAGCAGGCGGCGGAAGGGATCGTCATCACAGACGCACAGGGGACAGTCCAATACGTCAATCCGGCTTATGCGGAAATCACTGGTTATGCCGTAGAGGAAGTTCTGGGCCGGAATCCAAGTATCCTGAAGAGCGGCAAGCACCCGAAATCATTTTATAAAGAAATGTGGAATACAATAACGGGTGGGCGCACTTGGAGCGGTCATCTGATCAACAAGAAAAAAAATGGCTCTCTTTTTGAGGAAGAGGCGACAATATCTCCTGTGCGTGATGCGTTTGGAGATATCATTAACTATGTGGCAGTAAAACGAGACGTTACCCATGAGCAAGCCCTTCAAAGGGAACTCTTGCAGGCGCAGAAGATGGAAGCTGTTGGAACGCTGGCTGGAGGCGTCGCGCACGATTTCAACAACTTGCTCCAGGTAGTGCTGGGGTACTCCGAATTACTGCTGATAGAACCGGATACTCCGAATCAAATGCGAGGAGATCTTGAAAAGATAAACCTAGCCGCTCGCAACGGAGCGGAA
This sequence comes from Desulfomonilaceae bacterium, assembly GCA_052144015.1. GTDB lineage: Bacteria > Desulfobacterota > Desulfomonilia > Desulfomonilales > Desulfomonilaceae > DATJPW01. The sequence continues at coordinate 13,898 of JBKQRG010000085.1, read as the reverse complement.
CTAGTCCAGAGGCTCTTAACTTTCAGCCGAAGAACACAAATCGAGCCACGCCCCCTCAATCTGAACCACAGGATAACCGAAGTTCAACAAATCCTTGTAAGGACTATTCCAAAGATCATTGAAGTGGCATTGATCCTCGACGACAGACTCGCTCCTATCGATGCTGATCCGACGCAGATCGATCAAATCCTCATGAATCTTACTCTGAATGCCAAGGATGCCATGCCCGAAGGTGGAAAACTCCTAATTGAAACCGAAAATGCGACCCTTGATAATGAATACTGCATGAATCACTTCGATGCAAAACCCGGGGATTATGTTTTGCTAAAGGTTTCGGATACAGGTCACGGGATGGACAAGGAAACACGTGAGCACGTTTTTGAGCCTTTTTTCACTACAAAGCCTATTGGAGAAGGGACAGGCCTCGGAATGGCAATGGTTTACGGCAGCGTCAAACAGCATGGCGGATGCGTGATGTGTTACAGCGAGCCCGATCAGGGTACCACCTTCATACTTTATTTTCCCGCTTTGAAACGTGGAATCGAATCCGAGCCCGTAGTCTCGGAAATTATGCCTGCGGGTGGAAATGAAACAGTCCTCCTGGTGGATGATGAAGAATTCGTCTGTGAACTAGGGAAAAGAATTCTAAGCAAAGCCGGTTACACCGTGCTGACTGCAGCTAACGGCAGAGAAGCCCTTGAGCTGTACTCCAAATCTCAAGATATCGCATTGATAATCCTTGATTTGATCATGCCGGAAATGGCCGGCAAGGAGTGCATGGAGGAAATTCTCAGGATTGATCCGCAGGCAAAAATACTTATCGCCAGTGGCTATTCAGCCAATTCCTCTACACAAAAAATAATTGACAAAGGGGCTCGTGGATTTGTGGGCAAGCCTTATAATGTAAGGAAGATGTTGCAGACCATACGCGATGTCTTGGACGCTGAATGATTCAAGCACTCCATCCATGCTAAAAACGATCGATAAATTGCAGTCCCATAATAGCGCGCAATTTTATAGACAAGTTGCCTTATCGCTGTCCTCTTGAGATTCCCTCGACCATGCTTCCGAATGGCTTGATACTGGACGGGGCCGACTATTCTGCCAGGACTTTTGACAGTCGGAGCGAAGAAGATTGTCTGCGACTCGATGGTTGCATGACTATGTTCAATCGTTTTCAAGATCCCGATTCTAAAATGTTCTCGGCCACGCGATTCTGTTTCAGGTCATCCGGAAAGCAATGCGAGCGTAACAAGAGGATTCAGGGGGGCATTGACCCATCTCTGGTACCACCGAATCTTCTTCCCAACGGGGATTCCATCTGATACTTTACCGGCTGGCCTAACGCTGCGCTTCACTCAGGAAGAAAAGAACTCTTTAACCGCGGGAATCGCCGAGGTCACAGGGAAACCCTTTTCGCGTTCTCTGAGTGAAAGCAGGTTGAAGCTTCGATTCGATTTAAGTATAATCCGTCGTTCCTTTTCTCCAAGATTTACCATACGAAGCAGGCGCGGAAATGAGGAAATTCCTCGAAAAATACTTACGTATATATGTCCACGAGTCCTCCAGTTTTCTTTGGATAACGGGAATATTCTTCGTTATATTTTTTGTAACCGCGATTTTTAGAAACTACGTCGACGCTGCTTTTCTGAAGCGGTACGGTCCCCAGTACATTCCCTGGATGTTGGTAATCAATGGAATACTCACTTTCGTGGTTATGGGGGTCGTCGACCGTCTCGGCCGTCGATCGACGGATTCCGTGCTGTTATCCATTTTTCTGTTCGGCTACGCAGGTTCGACAATTGCACTTTTCTTTGTTATTAAAGCCGGGTTTTCCATTGCTTATCCCATTCTTTACCAACTTCTTTATCTCCTTGATACAATCCTCCTAGTCTATCTGTGGAATATGGCTGGAGATCTATTTGATACCAGACAGGGCAAGAGAATCTTTCCCTTGATCACGGCCGGCCAAGTGCTTGGTTCGACGTTAGGCAGCTTTTCCACAAGCCCATTCACCAGAAGTTTTGGCGAAGATCCTGCATTGCTCCTTTTTGGCGTGGCGTCTTTCGGAACAGCATTATATGTGGCCCGGACAGCAAGCGGTCTGATGAAGAAAAGAGCCGCTCAGACCGGAGCGGCACGCCACACCAGCAAAATTGTGCGGCTCGCTGAAGTGCCTGGTCTGATTAAACAATACCCTATTGTACGATACCTGGTTATCGCAGGCCTTATCCCAAACGTGCTGTTGCCTATTTTCCTCTATCAGTTCAACGTTATAGCGAACCACACCTTTACGTCAGAGCAATCCCTTATATCGTTCCTCGGTGTGTTTAGAGGCATGACCACTTTATCCACATTCGTGCTGCTTTTCTTTATGGGTCGCCTCTATTCCTCGATGGGTCTTACCAATGCATCGCTCGTGCACCCGGTCAACTTCGCAGTCCTTTTCGGGTCGCTGGCGGCTTTTTTCAATATCTATGTCGCGTGTTACGGCCAATTTACTGCGATCCTGATACAGAGGGCGATATCCGGCCCCGTGACCAAGGTGCTCTACAACATAGTGCCTGCGGAGCTTATGGCGTGGAGCAGAACTTTCATTCGCGGGACAGTGGTAAAAGTTGGTATGCTCGCCGGTTCGCTTCTTATGATAGGCGTCAAACCGGTCGTGGATGCGAGGAATCTTTCGTATATTGCGTTGGTGCTGGCTATTTACTGGATTCTTGAAACTCTCTTTTTCAGAAAGCACTACCGCCGCATACTCAAACAGGTGATTGTCGAGAAGCAGATAGACTTCGATCAGATAGACTCCGTCCGAGCTTTCGACAGCGGCGGTGCGGCTATGGAAGTTGGGCCGGTCGCAATGGAAGATAGGGTGGAGGCAGTAGAGCCCCCCGTAGAGCGCAGAATTCCTGCAATGGACATAGATATTGCGCTTAAGTTGCTGGATGATGATAATCCCGCAACAAGAGCGGAAGCGGCCGGCTCGATCGCAGGCAGCGACGATTTACATGCGGTCAGAAAACTGATTTTACTTCTCGATGACCCTGATGATGACGTCCGAAAAGCAGCCATTGAAGCTCTCATGAGCTACAAAGAAAATATCCTGCCCTTTCTTGAGGTTTCACTTTCTCAGGCGGATCATCTGGGTAAGCGTTCCATTCTCGAAGTCATCAGACTAGCGGGGCTGAAAGATTTCGAATTAATTCCATTCATCGGAAAAGAGCTGCACAACGCTTATGCAAATCTGATCGCGATGCGGGGCCTTGAATCGCTGAAGGACGGCCCGAGTGTTAAAATGCTCACGCAGCGACTCACCGAATTGAATGAAGAAACTTTGAGTCTGATTTTCTATGCTCTGTGGGTTTACTATGCGGATATGAGACTCCTGTACCAGGCGCTCAAATCAGAGAGCGCATCCATTGCAGTGGAGATGGTTGAGACCTCAGTTCGAAAGGAAATTGGTCCCTATTTGATCCCACTTATAGATGAAATACCGCTTGCCGAGAAAATAGAGCATGGCAAGAACTTGTTCCCGTTAATGCGTAGCGAATCCACGGAACGGGTGCTTACTCATCTTGCAGATTCAGATGATACGGTTACCAGAATGCTCGCCTTATTCGTCATAGGTGAGCAATGTCCGCGGCAGACTTTTGTCCCGATAATCGAACGACGCCTGGACGATGAATCCCCATCCGTCAGGGAACTGGCCGAATATGCACAAAAGCGCACCATGAATGAGGTGGTCCCAATGCCGAACGTAATTGAAAAATTTAACGTACTAAAAGAATTCTCTATTTTTGACGGAATGGGTATCCGAGAACTCCACGCGATTGCTTCTGTGCTCACAGTCGAGAGCTATCAGCCGGGTTATGTCATTATAAAGGAAGGCGAAACGAACTCCTCGATTTATCTAATCGTTCACGGCAGCGTCACCATTTATGATAAATATGAAACACCAGAGCAGCGGGAAAAAATAACACTGGGCGAACGCTCATTCCTGGGAGAACTCAGCCTGTTCTCGCAAATGCCTCCTAATGCGACCTGCATCGCAGCTACTGATGTGGAAGCTTATGTGCTGCGACACCACCAATTCCAGGAAATCATGAGAGTCTATCCTCAGATCGGCATCAATCTGTGCCGCTTCTTCACGGTCAAGCTGAGACAATTGGCGTATTGATAGTCTCTTCGTAAGCATTCATTAGACGGGGGGACGGCACCAAGGCCCGCAGGGACGATCCAATAGGAGCCGTGCGCAGGAGAGGCTATCTCAAAACTCCGAATTTAGAAAAATTCGTGCCACACTTCTCGTTCCCAGACTCCGCCTTATATGCGCTAACTTAAGGGCAGGTGTGGTTCCGTAGGAACCTCTGAAAATAGCCCGGTGATTCATCGCCGGGTAAAGAATGCGCCTCCAGTAAAGGTCGTTCAGTCCCATGGGGACGACTGAACAAGGTATGGCCGGTGTTAATCGATCAGCCGTCCCTAATGGGACTAGAATTCTGAGCTAGACGCTTTCCCGGCGATAAATCGCCGGGCTACTATCATCTCGTCCCGGTGGGACGAGCGGACCAGAAGGTTTAAGTTAGCGCATATGCCCCAACGGGGCACTCCCTTGAAAAGGAGGATTCCATGAAACATAGGTGGGTGACAATCTTGGCAATGACAGCCGCATGCGCTCTCTGGTTGTTTCCAGGCGCAGCCATCAAGGCCAAAGCTTCTCCGACCGACTCGAATGAGCACTGCGAGGAATGCCGAGACGCTGAAGAAGAGGCAGGACTCCTGCACGGGAACCTCGTCGATGTCTCGCAGGAGCTGAAGACGTTTCGGCTCCAGATCGGCAAAGACATAGAAACCCTCTATTTCGACGATTCGACCGCATTGAAGAATGCGAGTGCCATGCAGGATATTCCCATAGGAGACTCGCTCAAGGTCCTGCACCTCAAAAAGCGCGGCAAGATTTTAGCCAAGGAGGTCGAAGTCAAGAAAGGTCTTGGTGTTCCACCCCAGCAACTTGCTTCGGTAGAAGAAGTCGCGAAGCTGGTATCGCTTGGTCCCGATCGAGGCAATTACGTCCTGCTGGACGGGCGCCCCGTGAACTGGTACAGCGCCGGGCATATTCCCACTGCCCAGGCAATGCCTATCTGGGTTTTTGACAACCTCAAGGACAAGCTGTTGCCCAAGGATAAAGACATCCTGCAGATCTATTACTGCTCCGGCTTTGGTTGAGTGAATGCTCTCTTGTCTGCCAGGAAGGCGGAAAAGCTTGGTTACAGGAACGTCAAGGTATTCGAGGCCGGCTGGCCTGCCTGGAAAAAGGCCGGCCGTGTAGCAGTGTCCGATGTCGAAAACATCGAGAGCCTCAACAGGCTCGAGGCTACTTACATCCTGCTGGACCTCAGACCAAAAGCTCAGATGGTGAACGGCCACATTCCCCAGGCGATCGCAGCAACCGACGGCAAGGTCAATCACCTGAAGGCCCAACTCCCGGCTTTCAAAGGCGCGGCGATCATTCTTTACGACCAGGATGGCGATCTTAACGCGGCCACGGCACCCTACGAGACCATCACCCAATGGGGTTACAATCAGGTCAGCATCCTGGACGGCGGCTTCGCAGCCTGGGAAAAAGCCGGCAAGGAGATCGCCCGGGGACCCGCTGCATCGGAAATCAAGTACGTGCGAAAGCTGTTTGACGGCGAGATCGAAGTGGCTGAATTCAAGGGCCTCTTGGCAAAGCCAAGCGACAATAAGATAGTACTCGACGTCCGGGGCGAAGCGGAGGTAGAAAAGGAAGGGGCTCTGGCAGGAGCGGTCAATATCCCTTTAGAAGCTCTGGAGAAGCGTCTTGCTGAACTCCCTAAAGACAAGACATTGGTCATCCACGGCAAAACGGGGTGTCGTGCCGAAATGGCCTACAATCTTTTAAAAAAGGCCGGGCTGAAAAGCCAGTACCTCAAAGCCACCACTGAATTCGATGAAGAGAAGAAAGGCCGATTCAAGATCACTGAGTAAGGGATGACTTTCAGAAAGCGGATACCCAGGGGAAAAACCCTTTTGCAAAAGGGTTTTCCCCCTGGACCCTCTTTCCGAAAACTCTTAAATGGTTACGGAGAGACGACAAGCTAGGGAGTGGCTGAATCACCCGCACACGAACATGAGGGATGCTTGAGCAGTTTTTGTGACCTTACCCAAGCGCTGGCTGAAGATCCTTGCGGCCACAGGCCGCCCTACCTTCTGCATTATGTCCGTTAGTGGGAGGAGAAATGACTGATTTGGACGCTCGCACACGGCAAATCTGTGCATTCCCAGTTAACCGTGAAAATATTAGAGTTTTTACCGGAGGGTTCGGGAACCGGCTTTTTACAGAAAAAGCGGGTTCCCGACATTTTCCCTCTATCCGTCCATGCCCCGGACTGTCCCAGATCGGCAAATCTCTGTTGGGTCTGTACTGGCGCAATCTTATTTCGACCCCGTTAGCTTTCCTTATGGTGCTTGCGCTAAATCTTTTCACCCCTTTAGGATTTTTCGATGAGGTGAGAGCGATTCTGGTGACGAAGGGCGCTTGGAAGCTGCTGCTCCTGGTGCTTTTGTCCATAATTACAGTGACCGGGATTCTGCAGTATCTAGTTCAACGGCCTCTTGCTCAAGCAATCAAGAATCTCTGCACCGGAAATGCAATCCCGCAACCCCTCAGCGAGAAAGCAGAGCGCAGGCTCTTAAATTTGCCGTTAATCCTGGCGTTGATCAATCTTGCGACAGTGCCCTTCTTGCCTGCTTTCACATTGGGCTACTTTTACTATTTCATGGAGTTACCTGCCAGGCCGGCTGTGTTCATATTTTCTCGAATTATAATCGCCGCAATGGTTTCGTCGACTCTCTCTTTTTTCCTGGTGGAGGAGTTTTCAAGGAAGAACATAATTGCACGATACTTTCCCCGATGGAAACTCTCAGCGCCGCCCGGATCTATACGAATGTCGATCCGCTTGCGGATTCGAGCATTGTACATTGGGGGTACCGTAATCCCAATGATCATCGTGTTGAGCACCCTATTGCTTGTTTGGTGGGATTTGGGCTTCACCGATGCTTCCCTCATGGCATTCAGTCGAGAAGTCCTGGTTTTTACAGGGGTATTGTATGGGATTTTTATTGTCTGTGCGCTGAAATTGAATTCGCTGGTGGAGAACTCCATCGTGGACCCCATCAGAGACATGCTGCGGGTGATGGGCAAAGTGACGCATGGGGACTTCTCGACGCGGATTGGCGTGGTTTCCAATGACGAGATCGGGATTCTCGCGGACACCGGCAACGAAATGATTCATGCGCTTTCCGAGAGGGAAATGATCAGGGACACATTCGGGAAGTATGTTAGCCCTGAGATACGGGATGAAATACTGGCTGGACGAATACCTTTGAACGGGAAAAGAACCGAAGCAACAATACTTTTCTGCGATCTCCGCAATTTTACTCCTTTTGTTGAAAAGAATGATCCCGAAGAGGTCATTATGAGCATGCGGGCCTATTTCACCGTTATGCAAAGGGCTATTGCCAAGTTTGGGGGACTGGTGCTCCAGTACGTAGGTGACGAGATCGAAGCGGTTTTCGGCGTTCCATTGCCTTACGAGGATCACCCTGACAAGGCCGTGCTCGCGGCGCTCGAAATGAGGAGCAGTCTGGAGGCACTGAATAAACTAAGGCTCAGGGAAGGAAAGTCGGAATTGCGGCACGGTATAGGCATTCACACCGGCGAAGTCCTGGCAGGTAACATCGGCAGTGACGACAGGTTATCCTATGCTCTGATCGGCGACACCGTCAACCTTGCCTCAAGAATTCAGGGTCTGACTAAAGTGCTCGGGTGTGATCTCTTGATCAGTGAGGCGACTCAGAGGAGACTTAGAAATTCTTTTCCCCTGGAAAAGCATCCTCCCCGGTTCGTCAGGGGCCACTCTAAACCTCTTACTTTGTATGGATTCCAGGGGACATGAGACCGGCTACGTATCTGATGTATATTCCCCGTCTCCAGCCCGTTTGGTTCTACTTCCGATTCCCGCCCGGGTTCCGGATTTGAATATTTTTGGCGAGCTTCGGCATAGAGAATCTCACAGCCCAAAGCCCAACTGCAGCGGTGATGCAAAATACTTCAAGCCAAAACTCCTCGGGGGATGAACGAACAATATAGAATTCATAGATCTTGTTCCAGAAATCAAAAGGTGGAGCAGGTTCCAAAGCTCCAAGAATTGGCCATAGCAAGACCCCTGAACTCACGAAATCAGTGGCGAGATGCGAGGCCCACATAACCGTACCGACAACTAAGTACTTGGGACTGATTTTAAGCTTAGAAGATAAAATCCAGGCCACTAAAGTTATGGAAATGAGAATAAAAAGTGAATGCCCGACCCCCCTTCCCGGCACACCCAGCAGGATGCTGGCGGGCTTGTCCAGAAGATCCGGCAAAACAGCCGCCCCAGCCAGGAAAACCCAGTTCTCTCTTTGAAAACAAGTCTGTTTGGCGATGCTCGCCAGTGCAAAGTGTCCTAAAACCATTTGTGTGAAGTATAGAGACTCGGCATCTCAGGGACAACTCAAAATTGTATTTTGACAGAATTTTCACGGTCGCCGGACTTGACGGCGCTGCTACCGCTGCTCGCTGCAACATGAACTCTGTTCTTCCTTATCCAATATTCTTTGCTTGCCTGTAGCGTTAGGATCGGTTCCTCTGGAGTTGTCCTTCAGGATTTGCCTTACGTGCTTAAGGGCCTGATTAAAGAGAGGTCCTGACCTTTTTCGCCCATGAGCCGAAAGGCGACCTTTCAGAAACCTTCTTTCCAAGAGAAATAAAGGGTACCGTGAGTCGTTCGTATCCTGTAAGCCCGCCCAAAGCCGTCCCGACCGACAAATGCCTCGTCAGTGGGCGACAGCAGGATTACTGTAGCGATCCGCCCGGCCATTCTTATTATAGTAACCAGTTTTTTCATTTGTTGACCCCCCTTTTGGTCGAAGTTTCCATCCGTCATTCTTATTTGTCGTAAAAAATCGAATGAGGTGACATAAGAATACGGGGGAAAAGAAAAAATGTGGTTCCCATTCTCCACGACCTAATTGACAAAAACTCTTTACAATTCAGCGATTAGGGATATATTGCCACCATTCTGCCTCTGATAAAAGCAGTCAATCCGATTCCGATATGGGGGTTTTCATGATCGGACGTAGGCACTGTCATAATAGATGAAGGTGGCTCGAACGCTTGTTTTGCGTACGGAAAAGATTATTTGGGATGTTTGCCAACACGCTGTCACTTTTCATCGGTAGACGCGACTAAATAGACCTAAGCGCAGAGTTTTCGAGGTAGACCAAGATTGGATTGTTGTAGAGTCAGCGGAAGCGGTGAGGAATCTTTTCAGGAGTGTTCCTATTTCACCTGCAAATCGGCCTGAAGTAGCAGCTGTGAAATGGCGCAAAAAAAGCAGTCAAGTTAGGGGACGAAGAAGCCAAGAATAGTCTCAAGCTCATGGAAAAGGAGTGATTCCGATCATCACTTTGCTTTGAGCCAAGGTTCAATTTGGGGTTTCTTCAACATGTTCATTTCTGATCGCAGTTAGCCAGGGCTGAGTAAGCCCCAGGGGGTTGACATGAAAAGTGGTGCCTTTATTGGTAGGTTCATTGTCACAGCCATATTCGCCTTTTCTTTATTGACCCATCCATATTTTGCAATGTCTTCGTCCAGTGACGAGCAACTGCAGGGTCCGCCCGCATCCGGAGAGGACCTGGTTGCCAAGGTCAAGAGGTTGATGAAAGGATTTTCTCAGGGCAGAACCGCTGCTGGAAAAGAGCTGGAGAGCCTCTACACGGACCCTGCGGCTTCACAATGGTTCCGTACTGCTGCCGAACACGGTGATGCTGACGCTCAAGTGAACGTTGGTAGAATGTACATCCTCGGGAAAGGCGTCCAAAAGGAGGAGGTGGAAGCTGCGAAGTGGTACCGGAAGGCAGCAGAGCAGGGTGATGCCAATGGAGAGCAGGGATTGGGTTGGATGTACTTGGAAGGAAAAGGAGTCCAAAAGGATTTTGATGAAGCACTCAAGTGGTTACGCAAAGCGGTCGACAAAGGAAACGCTCGTGCCCAGAATAACCTCGGATGGATGTTCGCGAACGGCAAGGGAGTCGCCAAAGACTATAAGGAAGCGGTCAGGTGGTACCGCCTCGCTGCTGATCAAGGCAATGACGATGCCCAAAACCAGTTAGGCTACTTGTACAGAGCCGGACAGGGAGTCGTGAAGGATGATAAGGAATCGGTGAAGTGGTGCCGTCTCTCGGCAGACCAGGGGAATGCACATGGTCAAGCTAGTTTAGGCTTTATGTATGAAATGGGACGAGGGGTAACCACAGACTACAAGGAAGCGCTGAGATGGTACAGAAAAGCCGCGGACCAAGGCAATGCCACCGCTCAATCCAACGTCGGAGTTTTCTACCTTTTCGGAAAGGGCGTGGAGGAAAACTGGGAGCAAGCAGTCAAGTGGTTTCGGATGGCCGCAGAAAAGGATAACGCGGAGGCTCAAACAAATCTGGGTATTTGCTTTAGGGACGGTACCGGAGTCCCGAAAGATTACAAGGAAGCGATAGGGTGGTTTCGCAAAGCCGCAGAGCAAGGTTGTGCCAGAGCCCAAGGCCACCTCGGTGCATCGTTCGAACAAGGAGAAGGGGTTCCCCAGGATTACAAGGAAGCCGTGAAGTGGTACAAAAAAAGCAGCTGAGCTAGGTGACGAAGAGGCCAAGAAGAGTCTGAAGCTCATGGGTATTGATTGGTCTAAGTGAAACTGCCTCTGGCAGCCACGGGGGCATTCGCACCTTTTGTTAGGGCTAAGCAGGATGCATCTCAGAAGGCAGCGTTCAGAGGGCCAGCAAGTCATGAGTATCTACAAGACGCACTGGATCACAGCAAGAGGAGAACAAGAGTTATGGGCAATACCTTCTACCTGTCGGCTGGTGTTTTCGACCTTTCCTCTGGAACATTTTTGTCAAGGCTTGTCTTGCGGTCATACTCGTTCAGTCTGTACTGTTTTTGCCGTGTGCCACGGCTTCGGAATTAGATAGGCCAGCCGATAGCAAAGCTCTTTCCCATCAACGATCCGAAGCAGTTAAGACGTATTTGACACAGGTCTTGGGGATCGATTCCAAAATCGTCTCTACGGCAGGAGTGAGAGATTCACGCTACTGGACAGAGAATGAAACTTCCAAGGGACGTTGCCTGAACAGAAGGATAGAAATTATCCGGCTTGAAGATCCACAGACGCCGGAGCATCGGCAGATGTGATATGCGGTAAGAGAAACGGACTGAACATTTCGCATGAATTTTAGCTAACGCTGCTGCCGTTAACGAAAGGGAATGGCGATGAACGGATTCATAGCAAGGACCGTGACCATTGTTGTGTTGGCATGCCTGCTGCCCAGCCTGGGATGGGTACAGTCGGAAAAACAAGGAGTTGCGATCTTCAACCAAGCCAAAGAACTCGAAAACAAGGCCCGCTCTCGGCATGACCTAGAGAAGGCTGTCGAGAAATATCAAGAGGCCCTCCAGATCTTCGAGAAAAGCAAGTCCGAGAGGTGGAAGGCTCCGACCCTGAACAATATCGGTCTGGTTTATTACACATGGGGTCAGTATCCGAAGGCTTTGGAATGCCATGAGAAGTCGCTGGCGATCACTAGAAAAATTGGGAATGTTCAGGGTCAGGGAGTGATCCTGAACAACATCGCAGGGGTTTACGACTCCTGGGGTCAATATCCCAAGGCATTGGAATACTATGAGGAATCCCTGGCGATCACTAGAAAGATTCGTGATGTAAAACAGGAGGGAGTGACCCTGAACAACATCGGTATGGTTTATAAGTCCTTAGGTCAATATTCCAAGGCTCTGGAATACTATGAGAAGTCCCTGGCAATTGAAAGGAAGTTGGGTGATGTTAAGGTTGACGGGGTGACCCTGAACAACATCGGTCAGGTTTATGAGTTCTGGGGTCAATATTCGAAAGCATTGGAATACTATGAGAAGGCTCTGGCGATCATCCAGAAGTTGGGTGATGTGAAGAATGAGGCCGTGGCCCTGAGAAACATCGGACGTGTTTATGGCTCCTGGGGTCAGTTTCCGAAAGAATTAGAATACTGTGAGAAGGCTCTGGCGATCAGCCAGAAGTTGGGTGATGTGAAGAATGAGGCCGTGGCCCTGAACAACATCGGTCTGGTTTATTACACCTGGGGTCAGTATCCGAAGGCTTTGGAATATTATGAGAAGACTCTGGCGATAGCGAAAAAGATTGGCGATGTGAAAGGTGAGGGATCGTCCCTGAACAACATCGCAAGCGTTTATTTCCACTGGGGTCAGCATCCGAAGGCTTTGGAATACTATGAGAAGGATCTGGCGATAGCGAAAAAGATTGGCGATGTGAAAGGTGTGGGATCGTCCCTGAACAACATCGCAAGCGTTTATTTCCACTGGGGTCAGTATCCGAAGGCTTTGGAATACTATGAGAAGTGTCTTGCCATCGAGAAGAGAATTGGTGTCCCTTTTGACAGAACGGAATACTCCATCGGCGACCTCTACTTGACAATGGGAGACATACAGAAGGCCGAGCCCATCTTAAAGAAAGCCAATCGATACATGTCTCTTGGAAGACTGGCGCTGGTGAAATCCGATTTCATCGAAGCAAGGCGACTGTTTGAAGGTCAATTGAACATATCACTTCAGGACCGCAATGCTGAAGGCATATTCGCAGCCCATACCAGCTTGGGCCTTGCGTATGAGGGTTTGAACCAATACGACCAGGCTGCGGAACATTACAAACAAGCCATTCAGCTGACCGAACAGATTAGAGACAGCCTGACTCCAGCCCAGCGGACGGATTTCTACGACGCGCGGATCTGGAACATTCCCAGAATAACACCTTACAAAGGGTTGGCTCGCGTACTTCAAAAAGCGGGGAAACCGGAACAATCTCTCAAGGAATCAGAGGGAACAAAGGCCCGCTCGTTTGCCGAATCTTTATCCAGGCGATCTGAAAATATTCCCCTTGATGTTCAGAAGGATATTATCGACCGGGACGCGGACATAAACAACAGGCTTGCAGCATTGAGCCAAGGTCTTCAGAAAGCCTATGAAAAGGGCTCCAAGGATGCGATTGAATCCTTCGAGAAGCAGGTCACAGAAATCAGAGGAGAGAGGGACCGTCACATAAATAAGCTGAGGACAGAGTATCCTCTTTTCGCAGCCACGAAATATCCTCAGCCGATGGGCATCGAACATACCGCTCTGAAAGATAACGAATGGGTCCTGGGTTATGATGTGAGTGATTCTGGGCTTCTGGTTTACCTCACCAGAGGCAAACAGTTGGTCAAGTCTCTGTTTAAGCCGATACCTGAAAAGCAGTTGGAAGACCTTGTGCAGAAGTGCAGGCGAGCGATGGAAACAGGGGCAGAAGAATCCATCATGGAAAAAGTGAAGTCGTTTGACTTTGCTTCGGGCAAAAAGCTTGCTGACCTCCTTCTGTCCGATATTCTGCCTGATCTACCCAAGGATGCACCGTTGATCGTCATACCGGATGGTCCTCTCGGAGTTGTCCCGTTCGAAATGCTCGTCCTGAACGACGGAGGGAAGGTCCAAACCGACAAGACGATTCCCTATGTTATAGGAGCGGAATTCCTAGGCGACCGGAATCCTATATCGTACTATCAGTCCATCACAGCCCTTACGCTGGCACGTACACTAGGAAAGCAGCAGAAACCAGGTGACAGGACCCTTGCAATGGTTGACCCGGTCTTCTCGCCCGATGATGCTCGTCTGGTAAAGGCTGCTGCGGAAAAGAGACGGGCAGCATTGGACAAGTTGACCGGCGAGAAGCTCATGTCTTTCAAAA
>JBKQRG010000084.1:0-16713 GCA_052144015.1 Desulfomonilaceae bacterium | reverse complement strand
AGTCTTCGCCAATACCCGCGTAATCGCTGCTGTCAGCGTTGTCTTTCCATGATCTATGTGGCCTATCGTCCCTACATTCACGTGCGGCTTAGTGCGCTCAAACTTCGCCTTGCCCATGGGCTCCTCCAGATTGCTTAGACTCGGACACCACCTTTTCTGTTACTGATTGGGGTGCCGGTTCATAATGGGAAAATTGCATGGTAAATGTTGCACGGCCTTGTGTAAGGCTTCTGAGATCGGTGGCATAGCCGAACATGCGCGCCAGTGGAACTCGAACCCCAACTGTTTGAATCCCTGATCGGCTCTCCATGCCGAGTATTTTGCCTCGACGAGCTGTAAGATCGCCCAGGACATCTCCCAAGAACTCGCCTGGAGTCACCACTTCCACGTCCATAATAGGTTCGAGTAAAATTGCTGCGCCTTTCCGACACGCTTCTTTAAATGCCATGTATCCAGCGGTTCGGAATGCCATTTCCGAAGAATCCACTTCGTGAAACTTTCCGTCAGTTAATGTAACCTTAATATCGACCATGGGATATCCGGCCAGTACGCCGGATTCCATAGCAGTACGTATTCCCTCATGCACAGGTTGGATATATTCTCTAGGAATTGCGCCACCTGTAATTTTATCAACAAACTCCAATCCTTGTCCACCGGTAGTCGGCTCTACATCCATAACCACTTCCGCGAATTGTCCCTTACCTCCAGTCTGTTTTACGTGCCGATAATGTTGCTTCACAGCTTTGGTAATAGTTTCGCGGTATGCCACTTGGGGTGTTCCCACCCTGGCGTCGACCTGGAATTCTCTAAGAAGCCTATCAACAATTATTTCAAGATGAAGTTCGCCCATTCCAGAGAGAATGGTTTGTCCGGTTTCGTGGTCCACACGCACCTTCAGGGAAGGATCTTCTCGTAACAATCTAGCCAGCGCTGCGGAAAGTTTGTCTACGTCATCCCGAGACTTCGATTCCAACGCCAGTGAGATGACGGGCTCAGGAAATTCTATTGATTCTAACAGAAGCGGATGATTCTCATCCGCCAAGGTATCCCCGGTTTTCGTATATTTTAACCCCACAGCGGCAATAATATCGCCCGCAAAAGCCTCTTTTACTTCCTCTCTCTGGTTGGAGTGCATTTTGACGAGACGTCCGATCCGCTCCTTTTTGCCTGCATTGACATTGTAAACAGCGGATCCCGAAGCCAGCCTGCCGGAATAGACTCGCAAGAATGTGAGCGTGCCGGTATATGGGTCATTCATTACTTTAAATGCGAGGGCTGAAAGTGGGCCATCTACGTCTCTGTGTACTGAACGTCCCTTCTCATCCTTGCCTTCAACCGGCGGAACGTCAAGCGGTGAGGGCAGGAATTCAACCACCGCGTCGAGAAGCTGCTGTATACCTTTGTTTTTGAAAGCGGATCCTATAAGCACCGGGGTTATCTTCAAACCAATGGTTCCTTTGCGAATCGTCTCATAAAGTCGATTGGCTGGTAGATCGGTATCACCTTCGATGTACCGTTCCAGCAGCTCATCATCCAGTTCACAAATACTTTCAATTAGCTGGCGTCTGGCTTCAAGGGCCTCCTCTTTCGCATTCTCCGGGACTTCGGAAACATCGAATTTCATGCCCATGGAATCGTCATCAAAAGTAATCAATTTCATAGATATTAAGTCTATGACTCCACGGAATTGATCCTCCATTCCTAGCGGAAGTTGAAGAAGTATAGGGTTGGTCTGAAGTCTTTTCTTCATCATATCAATGACTCTAAGAGGATCCGCTCCTGAACGATCCATTTTGTTGACAAAAGCTATTCTGGGAATCTGATATCGGTCAGCTTGTTTCCACACTGTTTCCGATTGAGGCTCCACTCCTCCAACTGCGCAAAAAACTGCAACCGCTCCGTCGAGCACCCGCAATGATCTTTCCACTTCGATGGTGAAATCCACATGTCCGGGTGTATCGATTATATTAATCTTATGTTTTCTCCACCGGCATGCTGTAGCCGCAGACGTAATAGTAATCCCTCGTTCTTGTTCCTGCTCCATCCAATCCATGACCGCGGTGCCTTCATGAACTTCCCCTATGCGGTGGGAAACTCCGGAATAAAAAAGGATGCGTTCCGTGGTCGTGGTTTTCCCCGCATCGATGTGCGCCATAATTCCGATGTTGCGGGTACTGGTTAGGGCATCTCCTTTCATTGAAATCAATCTCTCAGAAATTCTTTACCACCTATAATGGGCGAATGCCTTATTAGCTTCGGCCATTTTATGAGTATCTTCTTTCTTTTTTATTGCGCTGCCTTTGCTAGAAGCGGCATCCATAAACTCGCCTGCGAGTTTTTCCTGCATACTTTTTTCTCCGCGGGATCGCGAATACTGTATCAGCCATCTAATGGCCAGAGATTGGCGTCGTTCAGGCCTAATTTCCACAGGTACCTGATACGTGCTTCCACCGACACGCCGGGAACGGACCTCCAAGACCGGTTTGACATTCTCTACAGCTTTCTCAAACAATCTAAGAGGATCCTCGTTGGTTCTCTTGGCCATTATATCGAACGCGCTGTACAGGGTCTTTTCCGCCACAGACTTCTTGCCTTCCCACATAATGCTGTTTACGAATTTGGTAACCAGCTTACTATGGTACTTAGGATCCGGCAGTATGTCGCGCCTAGCGATCCTTCCTTTTCTCGGCATGATTTCGAACTCCCGTCAATCAGGCGATGTGCACGGTTTGATTACCGGCTTTTTCAGAACAAGCTTTTCCGACAGGTTTCCGGCATGGTACGTTTCAGAAGGCAACACGGATTATTTTGTCCGATCTTTGGCTTGAAAGCCGATTTTCCTTCTGAACCTACCCCGTCGCGGACGACGGATCCCCCGGCCCCGTTGGAATAGTTACATCCCCGAACACTGCAATAAGCACTAAACCGGACAGTGCGTTCCCGCTGATTATTCGACGCTATCTCTCCCAGGAACGACTAGGGCGGCGTGAGCGGCGAGGATTATTTTGGTCTTTTCGTCCCGTACTTAGATCTTGCCTTCTTTCGGTCCTGCACGCCGAATGCGTCCTGGGTGCCCCTAATAATGTGGTAACGAACACCGGGCAAATCTTTTACGCGGCCGCCTCTAATTAAGACAACCGAATGCTCCTGTAGGTTGTGACCGATACCAGGGATATAGGAGGTTACTTCGTACCCGTTAGTGAGACGCACCCTAGCTACCTTCCGCAACGCGGAATTAGGTTTTTTAGGGGTTGTTGTATAAACTCTCACGCAAACCCCTCGACGCTGGGGACAGTTGGTCAGAGCGGGCGCCGATGTTTTTTTCCGGGGTCTTTGGCGACCTTTCCTGACCAGTTGATTAATAGTCGGCATACGCCGTTACCTCCGAATATATATCCCGTTAGTTTGACCAAATTTCCGGTTTTTTGTCAAGCCCTTTTTCCCGAAAGCCGTCTTCGCTAAGTCACACAAAATGAAGGCCGGAGACTCTCACTCCGGCCGGGAAAAATAAACGTCACAAAATTTAGAAGGCTGTCTCTAAAAATTTGGTTCTAAAGAGCAGTACCGACGAGTTTGATACGCGCCGATTGCTTAGGCTTCTGCTGCCTGCTTTCCTTCTTCAACGGAAGTGGCGGTCGCGGCCTCTTCCGTTGCCGGACGTGTAAGCCTCAGGTTTTTATATCGGCTCAAACCTGTGCCCGCTGGAATAAGACGTCCCATGATCACGTTTTCTTTAAGCCCACGGAGAAAATCTATTTTCCCCGAAATGGACGCTTCTGTGAGCACCTTCGTGGTTTCCTGAAAACTCGCTGCGCTTATAAACGAATCCGTCGAAAGTGACGCTTTGGTAATCCCCAAGAGAAGCGGCTCGCCGACTCCGGGAGTCCCGCCGGCCTGAATAACTCGCATATTTTCTTCTTGAAACAGTGCGCGATCTATTTGTTCACCGACAAGGAAATCAGTGTCACCGACCTCTTTGACTCGAACGCGCCGAAGCATTTGACGGACGATTACCTCAATATGTTTGTCGTTAATTTTGACGCCCTGCAGCCGATAAACTTCCTGCACTTCATCGACCAGGTATCGCGCCAATTCCTTTTCTCCTTTGATACCCAGAAGGTCATGCGGATTGGTTGATCCTTCCATGAGAGGCTCACCGGCTTGTACCCAATCACCCGAATGGACAGAAATATGTTTTCCCTTGGGAATGAGGTATTCCTTCGGGTCACCTACTTCGGGAGTGACTAACACTTTGCGTTTGCCCTTAGTGTCTTTTCCGAAGCTCACGAGGCCATCTATTTCAGAGATGATCGCAAACTCTTTGGGTTTGCGCGCTTCGAAAAGTTCTGCCACTCGTGGGAGCCCACCTGTAATGTCCTTGGTTTTAGTCGTTTCGCGCGGAATCTTGGCAATAACATCGCCCGCGTGGACTTCTTCTCCTTCTTTGACCATAATATTAGCGCCTACGGGCAAGAGGTATCTGGCTTCCGAGTCGCCAATCTTAATGGTTCTTCCGTGCTCGTCCTTCATGGAAACCCGGGGCCGAAGCTCGGTGTCTTTGTCTTTGTATTCCACAATGACCTTACGAGAGAGGCCTGTGACCTCATCGAGCTGTTCGCTCATGGTAAGTCCTTCGATCACGTCTCCAAATTTCACCCGTCCTGACACTTCAGTAATAATAGGAATCGTATAAGGATCCCATTCCGCCAAGAGTGTCTCACGGTTCACTACTTCGCCGTTTCCAACTCTCAATCGAGCTCCATAAATAACCTTATTACGTTCGCGCTCTCGGCCTTTATCGTCCGTAACCGCAATGGCGCCGTTTCGATTCATAACCACTAATTCGCCTTCTCGATTGGTTACTGTTTTCAAATCAACGAACTTGATTCTACCCTCGTTGCGGGAGAAAAGTTCCGAGGACCCGGAACCCAACCATTCCAACAAAATTTGGCCTTCGGATTCTATCCTGTCACCTTCCTGAACTTTGACATTCATGTAATCCATGACGGGATAGCGTTCATACAGACGAAAGCGCAAAGTTGAGCCACGGGCAGCCCTTAGTTGAAAGATACCTCCTCGTTTTTCCGCTTCAGTCATACGAGAAGGTCCCTCAATGGTTTCGAAAATGAAACTATGGGGCGCTGCTCGATCACCATGTTTGACTACGAAACGGTGACCCGCAGGATTTTCAAATTTGTGCTTTACCCCATCATCATCTACGCTAGTAAAGGTCTTACGATCAGCGGCTATTTCAATTTTGCCGCCTATTCGCTCCGCCTCATGCATCTCATGTTTAGGGCCATTATAGAGGAAAGAATTCTCCCTCAGTGTCTGTCCCTCTTCCACCAACCATTTTGATACTTCGGAATTGTCCAGGTGGAATTCTTCCCAGACCAGAATCGCCTTCACTTTATCTTTTTCTTTCTCGAAGGAGACTCTGCCCTTCTTACGAGCGGAAATGATATTCCTTTTCAGTGAAGCCGTTCCACCGATATGGAATGTGCGCATCGTCAGCTGTGTTCCGGGCTCTCCGATAGACTGTGCGGCTATAATTCCAACCGCCTCACCTATATTGACCATTCTGCCGTGGGCGAGGTCTCGGCCATAACAAAGGCCGCAAATACCTCTTTTCGCTCTACATGTCAGCACGGAACGGATTTTGACTCTGTCAATACCTGCATCCTGAATTTTTTCACGATGTTCTTCGGTGATTTCCTCATTTGTGGCAACAATTATTTCCCCACTGAACGGATGCTCGACGTCTTCCATAGCAACCCGCCCAAGAATTCGATCCGCCACGTGCTCGATGATTTCTCCACCCTCTTCAAGAGATGCCATTTCAATTCCATCAAGAGTCCCGCAATCGGGTTCTCTGATAATACAATCCTGGGCCACATCTACTAGGCGTCTGGTGAGATAACCTGAATTCGCGGTTTTCAAGGCTGTATCTGCCAGGCCTTTGCGAGCCCCATGAGTGGAAATGAAGTACTGCAACACTGTCAAACCTTCTCTGAAATTCGCCTCGATGGGTGTTTCAATGATTTCGCCGGTTGGTTTGGCCATGAGACCGCGCATACCTGCAAGTTGGCGAATTTGTTGCGTGCTTCCACGAGCCCCGGAATCTGCCATCATATAGATGGGATTGAAACTCTCGACTTTTCGATCCGTTCCATCCGACAACTTCACAGTCATCGTGCGGAGCCCGTTCATCATCCTTTCCGAAATGTCCTCGTTGGCTCTTGCCCAGATATCAATAACTTTATTGTAACGTTCACCATCCGTGATGAGTCCTTCCTTGTATTGATTCTGAATTTCGAGGACTTCTTCCCTGGCCTTTTCAATAATCTCCTGCTTAGATTCCGGAATTTTGATATCATCCACGCAGATGGAGATACCGGCCTTAGTAGCATAATAATATCCCAAGTCTTTGAGGCGATCGGCCAGAATTACGGTTTTCTTTTCTCCGCATCTCCTGTAGGCCTCATCAATCAGATTGGCCAATTCCTTTTTCTTCATAACTTTGTTGATCACGCCGAACGGAATCTCGTCCGGAACGATTTCTCGCAGAATCACTCGTCCCACGGTAGTCTGGATTCTGTCTCCTACTTCGTCCCGCATTATGATTCTTTCATGCAGGTCCACAACTTCTCCATCATAGGCGACGCGAGCTTCAGAGGCGTCAGAAAAAATTCTCGGTTCCGCCTCGAGATTTTTCGGGTCCACCGATTCTCTGGTCAAGTAATAGAGGCCCAGCACGATATCCTGAGTAGGCACTATGATCGGTTTTCCATGCGCTGGGGAAAGTATATTGTTGGTGCTCATCATCAAAACACGTGCCTCGACCTGTGCCTCAATTGACAAAGGAACGTGAACGGCCATTTGATCGCCATCAAAATCAGCGTTGAACGCGGTGCATACCAGCGGGTGCAGCTGAATGGCTTTTCCCTCGATGAGCACCGGCTCGAAGGCTTGAATTCCAAGCCTGTGGAGAGTGGGCGCTCGATTCAGAAGGACGGGATATTCTTTGACAACGTCTTCAAGAATATCCCACACTTCAGGCGTCTCTTTTTCGACCAGCTTCTTAGCACTCTTAATTGTGGTGACGTATCCTCGCTCTTCCAGCTTGTTGTAGATGAACGGCTTAAATAGTTCTAAAGCCATTCTTTTGGGGAGTCCGCATTGGTGTAACCTAAGATCCGGTCCGACCACGATCACCGATCGGCCGGAATAATCGACTCGTTTTCCGAGAAGATTCTGACGGAAGCGACCCTGTTTGCCCTTCAGCATGTCGGACAAGGATTTCAGCGGCCGTTTATTCGGCCCGGTAATCACACGGCCACGACGCCCATTATCAAAAAGAACGTCCACCGCCTCTTGCAACATTCTCTTCTCATTGCGCAGGATGATTTCGGGCGCATTCAGTTCTTTGAGACGTTTGAGCCGGTTATTGCGATTAATCACCCTTCGATAAAGGTCATTGAGATCCGATGTTGCGAACCGGCCCCCATCGAGTGGTACCAACGGTCTTAAATCCGGTGGTATGACTGGGACTGTCGTGAGAATCATCCAGGCGGGATTCTGCCACTGCCGCAACTTGCCCAATTTCTCGGGTGATATTGTGCGGGACCGAGTAAGACGGTCGACGACATTATTGATCTCCACAAAGGCCAGTTGTTTGCGGACCTCCCAGTCGTGGGTTTCTTCCCACTTAACTTGGATTTCACGCGCCACCTGGAGCAATTCCTCTAAGAAACGGCCCATTTCACCAGTACTTGCATTCTCATATAGCGCGGTAAGATCTGCCACGAGTACCTCGGGCTCAATACCTTTTAAGGACTCCAGAACGCGCAATCGTTTAGCCAATTTTTTGCGTTTGGCTTCCGACGCGGAATCCTTCATTTCTTCCCGCAATCTGGTGCTTTCCGAGACAAGGTCAAGTTTCTCGAGCATGTCCCGAACTGCCTCGCCACCCATCCGAGCCTCGAAAGTGCCGGGGCCATATTGTTCGATAGTTTGTCGATACTTCTCTTCATTAATCAGGGTTCCCATTTCGAGGTCAGTCTCCCCGGGCGAGACCACCAAGTAAGATTCGAAGTACAGTACGCGCTCCACCTCTTTGAGAGTGAGATCCAATAAGGTTCCGATTCTACTGGGAAGACTTTTCAAGAACCAGATATGCGCAACCGGGGTCGCTAATTCGATGTGGCCCATGCGTTCCCGACGAACTTTAGACTGGATTACTTCGACTCCGCATTTTTCACAAATTATACCTCGGTGCTTCATGCGCTTGTATTTGCCACAGTTGCACTCGTAATCCTTTACAGGTCCGAATATTTTAGCGCAAAACAGTCCGTCTCTTTCCGGCTTGAAAGTTCGATAGTTTATCGTCTCCGGTTTTTTAACCTCTCCGTGCGACCAGGAGCGGATCTTTTCAGGAGAGGCTAATGAGATTTTTACTGCACTGAAATGCAAAGGATCTTTCGGTTTCTCAAAAAAGCTAAAATATATGTCTTCCAAAGTTTCCCTCCTTTGAATGGGGCTAGCCGAGGTTCGTGCCTCGGGGTTTATGAGGGATGGTATTCGGGGCGGCATACAAACCGCCCGAAGCTTTCGTTTTTAGATTGTTATTCGTTCTGTCTCACCCGGTCAGGGGCAATCATCCTGCCGCAACAACCTCGCTTTCCAAAAGCTCAACATCTAAACCGAGTGATTTGATCTCCTTAACCAGAACGTTGAAGGATTCCGGTAACCCGGGTTCAAGCACGTTGGTTCCTTTTACGATACTTTCATACATACGAGTGCGGCCCGTCACATCGTCCGATTTAACAGTAAGAAACTCTTGTAACGAATAAGCTGCACCGTACGATTCCATTGCCCAGACTTCCATTTCACCAAGACGCTGGCCGCCGAATTGAGCCTTGCCGCCTAAGGGCTGCTGAGTCACCAATGAGTAAGGGCCAATTGCCCTGGCGTGTATCTTATCATCCACTAGATGATGTAGTTTCATCATGTATATGATGCCCACTGTCACATTCGTGTCAAAATGCTCGCCTGTGCGTCCGTCGTATAGCCTTGTTTGGCCTGTAGCCGCAAATCCTGCTTCCTTTAAGATAGTTTTGATTTCAGTTTCTCGGGCTCCATCAAACACCGGCGTGGCTATGGGAACTCCAGGGGCCAGGGCAGCCACAAAATTCTTTACTTGATCATCATCCATTTCTCGGATAATCGCTTGAACCTTTTTCTTGCGTTCCGGTTCATGACTTTCGAAGACCGACATCAATCGTTGTCTCAACTTCTCCGGAGAAAAGTTGTCTTCCAACATCCGATTCAGAGATTCTCCCAACCCTCGTGCCGCCCATCCCAGGTGGGTTTCAAGAATCTGACCAACATTCATTCGAGAAGGCACCCCCAACGGGTTCAAAACTATTTCCACCGGTGTTCCGTCTTCGAAATAAGGCATATCTTCTTCGGGGAGGATTCTTGACAACACGCCTTTGTTCCCGTGGCGTCCCGCCATCTTGTCTCCGACGGAGAGTTTGCGTTTTATCGCAATATATACCTTGACCAGCTTGATAACACCTGGCGGAAGCTCATCGCCTTTCTTAAGGCGGCTGATTCTCTCGTCGTAGTGCATTTTCCAGAAATGTTTCTGATCACCAAGACGCTCAAGAATTTTCACTACCTCGTCTTCAGTCGCTGTATCGCCTTTGATTGAGATTTCACGAAGCAGCTCCAGCGGAATCGTGTCCATGATCTGATCAGTAACGCTATGGCCCTTCTTCACGTAATCTTTGCTCTTGGAAGGATCCGAGAGAGTAGCGGTCACAACCTTCCCAACAAGCATACCTCGAATTCTTTCACGAGCTCCTTCCTCTACGATGCGAAGTTCATCCTCTCGGTCTTTGGATAATTTCGCAATCTCCTCATTTTCAATGGAAATGGTCCTGCTATCCTTCTCGGTCCCTTTACGAGAGAAGATACGCGCGCCGATAACAGTCCCTTCAACACCGGGAGGAACTCTCAAAGAAGTGTCCCGAACGTCTCCGGCCTTTTCTCCGAAAATTGCTCGGAGGAGCTTTTCTTCAGGGCTAAGTTGGTTCTCGCCTTTGGGAGTGATTTTTCCGACCAGGATATCACCCGGTTTCACTTCCGCGCCTATCCGGATGACGCCGGACTCATCCAAGTTCCGAAGGGCTTCCTCGCCGACATTGGGAATGTCTCTCGTGATTTCTTCTTTGCCCAATTTTGTGTCTCGGGCCATTACCTCAAATTCCTCGATATGGATCGAGGTGAAGATATCTTCACGTACGACCTTCTCGCTCACCAGTATTGAGTCTTCGTAGTTATAACCGCCCCAGGGCATGAAGGCGACGAGCACGTTTCGCCCTAATGCCAGCTCGCCTTTATCTGTTGCGGGTCCGTCGGCAATGACTTCTCCCTTGAGGACCTTGTCGCCTTTCCTGACGATCGGTCGCTGGTTGATACAGGTATTCTGATTCGATCTCTGGTATTTAATAAGGTTATATATATCGACTCCAGGATCCAAGTCGCCTGCGCTCAGATCGGAAGCTTTTATTACTACTCTAGTGGCATCCACAGAATCTACGACTCCATCACGTTTGCCAAGTACGGTAACACCGGAATCAGTGGCAACAACCTGTTCCATTCCTGTCCCAACCAGCGGGGCTTCCGTCGTTAGTAAAGGCACCGCCTGGCGTTGCATATTGGATCCCATGAGGGCCCTATTTGCGTCGTCGTTTTCGAGAAAAGGAATTAACGATGCGGCTACGGACACCAGTTGATTGGGAGAGACGTCCATCAAATCGGCCTCCGAGGTGGGAACCAGCGCGAACTCTCCTTCTTTATGGCGAACCGAAACAAGATCCGATGCAAGCGTACCATCCTGCGCAATCGGAGCATTGGCTTGCACGATTACGTGGTTCTCTTCGTCAAGAGCGGTGAGAAATTTGATATCTTCACCGACTTTTTTATCAAGGACCGGCCGATACGGAGTTTCGATAAACCCGAACTCATTGACTCGCGCATAAGTAGACAGAGACACAATGAGTCCGATATTCGGCCCTTCAGGTGTTTCTATGGGACAAATTCGGCCATAATGTGTGGGATGAACGTCCCGTACTTCAAACCCTGCTCGTTCGCGCGTCAGACCGCCCGGTCCGAGCGCAGACAACCGACGCTTGTGCGTTATTTCACTCAAGGGATTCGTCTGATCCATGAACTGGGAAAGCTGTGATGCGCCAAAGAATTCCTTCACTACGGCGCTGACGGGCTTTGCATTTATCAAATCATGAGGCATCAGAGTTTCCACGTCTTGCAGGCTCATGCGCTCTTTGATTGCCCGTTCCATCCTCACAAGTCCGATCCGATATTGATTTTCCAACAATTCGCCCACTGAGCGGACTCGTCGATTACCCATATGATCTATATCGTCTATTTCATGGTTCGGCCTTCCTTCTTTCAATTCCAGGAGGTACTTGACCGCAAGCATAATATCTTCCGAGCGCAGGGTTCTTAAAAAAAGAGGCGCTTCGTCCATAGATATTTCGAGCTTTCGGTTCAGCTTCAATCGACCGACCCTAGATAGATCGTAGTATTCACTTCTGAAGAAGAGATTATTAAAAAATGTGTTCCCGATTTCGACGGTTGCCGGATTTGAAGGTCTTAGCCGACGATAGATTTCAATTCGTGCATTGAGTGTCTCATTACTGGTGGGATCGTCCGAATGCTGCTTCCGATAATCTTCAATTATCCTGTTCGGTCGATCATCCACTTTGTCTTCCAACAGCGTGTCTCTCAGGGATGAAGAGACAATTCTTTCCTCTATGAAAAGCGCTTCAAAGCTGTCAATTTTTCGTTTCTTGAGATTTGCTAAGAATTCATCTATTTCTTCTGGAGCGATCTCTTTATTGCACGGCGCCAAAACCTCACCAGTGGTTTCGTCCACAATATCACGAGCAAGGACTTTCCCTGCCAATTCTTCCTTTTTCATGACAAGCGGAGCGATTTTCCTATCGGCAAGTCGTTTGACAGCTCCTCTCGTAACCTTTTTGTTTTTCCTTACAAGGATATCGTCCGATCCCTCGATATAGATGTCGACCGTCGATCCTGTGCCCACGAGTAATTTTAGATCCAGTTTTCGGCGTAAGCCTTCAGAAGTTATTAAGATGGTCTGGCGATCGTAAAAATAATTCAAAATTTCTTCACTGGAATGGCCTAATGCCTTCAGGAATACGGTCACCGGAAGTTTGCGCCGCCTATCTATCCTGACATAAAGTCTATCTTTTGGGTCAAATTCGAAATCGATCCACGATCCTCTTAGAGGGATAATTCGGGCCGAATAGAGTAGCTTGCCACTCGCATGGGTCTTCCCTTTATCGTGATCAAAGAAAATCCCCGGAGACCGGTGCAATTGCGACACGATCACACGTTCGGTACCATTGATGATGAAAGTGCCATTTTCGGTCATGATTGGGATTTCACCGAAATAGACTTCCTGTTCCTTCACGTCCCGGATCGTTCTTGAGTTGGTGTCCGGGTCAACATCCCACACTATAAGTTGAACCGTGATTTTCAACGGAACGGCATAAGTAACGCCCTTTTGAAGACATTCTTCAACATTGTATTTTTCTTCTCCAAGAGCGTATTTGATGAACTCCAGGGATGATGTGTCGGAGAAATCCTTGATCGGGAACACCGAACGAAATACCCCCTGCAAACCGATCTCTTCACGCGCCTCAGGTGGGATGTCGGCTTGCAAGAATCTTTCATAAGATTGTTTCTGAATTTCTATTAAATTTGGTATACCTGCAATTTGCGGAATACGTGCAAAATTCTTCCTGAGCCTCTGAGAGTGCACGGAAAAATGATTCATTTTCTCCCTCTGGTATTTAGTAGCTTGACAGGAGGCTTAGTGTTGGAGTGTTCCGGAATCATCGGGCGCGCGATTCTACAGGTGGATCCACATCGCGCCCGATGACTCACTGATTCATAGCGGATGATTAGGCAATCTCTACCGTTGCGCCGACCTCTTCGAGGGCCGCTTTAGCTTTTTCCGCCTCTTCCTTGGATATACCCTGTTTTACCGGCTTTGGAACACCTTCCACCAGCTCTTTGGCTTCCTTTAGACCCAGATCGGTCAAAGAACGAACTACTTTAATGACCTGGATCTTCTTGTCACCGAAATCCTTCAAGACTACGTCGAATTCGGTTTTTTCCTCAGCCGGGGCTGCTTCTCCACCAGCTGCCGCCGCATAACCAGCAACAGCTACGGGCGCCGCTGCAGACACCCCGAACTCTTCTTCCAACTCTTTGACTAATCGGCTCAATTCGAGAACCGACATATTTCGGATGAATTCTTTTACATCCTCTTTGGTTACTTCTGACATAAGACCTCCTCGATTGCTGTTTCAGTAATTTTTCGCACTTCAGCCGGGTTCATCAGGTGGTAGCCGGTTCGCTCGATGAGCTCTTTTGTTCTTCAATTGCTTTAAGAACAGTAAGAAGCGATCGTGGAACCGCTGCCAAAGTATTGACGAAAGCGTTCACCGGAGCCTTCATTGTCCCCAACACTCTCGCTAAGAGTTCTTCTCTGGGAGGTAATGTCGACAAAGTCTCCATTTCTGTCGGCTCCACTAACTTCCCGTCAAGAACCCCGCGAATCAGGGTCAAATTGGGGTGCGCTTTCGCAAAATCAACCAGGACTTTGGCCATTGCAGGAGCATTGTCACTCGTTTCGGTCCATGCCGCAGCGCGTGGCCCCACGAAATCCGGCCCAAGACCTGCCACATCAGTGTCCTGATAAGCCAGCCGTACCAGGGTATTTTTCATCACTTTGTAATTGATACCCCGGTTTCGCAACTCAGATCGGAGAGCGTTCATTTCCGCAACACTCAAGCCCTGAAAATTGGTTAGAAACAAAGCTTTTGCGCCACGGAACTGTTCGTTCAGCCAATCTACTCGTTTTTCTTTTTCTTGCCTGTTCAACCTAAGAATTCCCCCTTTCAGTCGGAGGGAAAACAGCATATCGAGGACTTAGGGTTGGAAATGGTTTTTCAACCCCTTTCCGGCCTACGTCTAAGCGGGTCTCGATTAAGTGCCCCGGGGCACGCCTGCTGTCTCCGACCGGCCATCACAGTAGAGATTTTCGGGAAGCTTCCTTGAAGTTCCTCCTATTGATAACTGGATATTATTGACTCAATTACTTCACGATATTCCTGATTTCCTGAGGATCCAGTTTAAGTCCTGGCCCCATTGTTGTAGAAACTGAAATACCTCGTATATAGACACCTTTGGCCGCTGCTGGTTTCATTCGGATAATAGTTTCCATAAGGGTTTTCAAATTATCCGCCAATTTTTCAGGTCCGAAGGAGACTCGTCCCACAGACGCGTGAACTATGCCCGCCTTCTCCACTTTAAATTCAACTTTGCCGCCCTTAAGTTCATCGACCGCTTTGCCCACGTCGAAGGTCACTGTTCCTACCTTAGGATTGGGCATCATGCCTCTGGGCCCGAGAATCTTCCCCAACTTGCCTACGACCCCCATCATATCGGGAGTGGCGACGGCTTTGTCAAAATCAAGCCAGCCATCCTGAATTTTCTTAGCGAGATCTTCTGCGCCCACGTGGTCAGCTCCTGCATCCAGGGCTTCTTTTTCCTTTTCACCTTTGGCAAAGACAAGCACTCTTACGGTTTTGCCAGTGCCGTGGGGTAGGACGCAAGTACCGCGGACCATCTGGTCCGCATGCCGAGGGTCTACACCGAGTCTTACCGCGACGTCAACTGATTCTTCGAATTTCGCATAGGCCGCAGACAATAAGGTTTCCAACCCTTCTTCGATGCCATATTTTTTTAGGCGATCAATCTTTTCTCGTGCCTCTTTTTTCTTTTTGTTAATTGACGGCATTGTGCTCCCCTAATCGATTTCAATCCCGAGACTGCGAGCCGAGCCCATGATAGTCTGGACAGCACCCTTCAGATCTTTGGCATTCAGATCGGGCATTTTCAGTTTGGCTATTTCTTCAATCTGAGCTTTTGTAAGTCGCCCCACTTTATTGCGGTTCGGCTCCGGCGACCCTTTATCAAGCCCGGCGGCTTTTTTCAGCAAATACGATGCCGGCGGAGTCTTTAGGACGAAGGTGAACGAGCGATCCGCATAAATAGTGATTTGCACCGGAATGATAACACCAGGTTGCGATTGAGTTTGAGCGTTGAAGGCCTTACAGAATTCCATTATGTTTACACCATGTTGCCCAAGGGCCGGACCCACCGGGGGAGACGGTTTCGCTTCACCACCGGGAATCTGAAGCTTTACAATAGCCATTATTTTTTTTGCCATGCAGTTCTCCCAAGCGGGTGCCAAAAATTCTGCCACATACCCGCTTTAGTCATGATCATTCACATTTAATTCTTCGTCACCTGAATGAAATCCAGCTCCACTGGCGTAGGCCTACCAAAAATGCTTACTAGAACCCTGAGCTTGCCCTTATCCGGTCTCACTTCTTCCACGGTACCATTGAAATTGATGAAAGGCCCATCGACCACACGAACCGAATCCCCTTTTTCAAATGAATACTTGGGCCGAGGCTTCTCCTGACCTTCCACCATCTGAGTTTTAATTTTATTAACATCCTCATCAGGTATGACAGCGGGTTCTTGTCGGGAGCCAATAAATCCAGTTACTTTTGGCGTACTCTTTACCACATGCCAAGTTTCGTCATCTAATTCCATGCGAACAAGAATATATCCCGGAAAGAATTTGCGATTGGATGTTTTCTTCTCTCCTTTGACGAGTTCCACAACAGATTCTGACGGAATTAGGACATCCGTAATCCTGTTTTCAAGTCCCAGGCCGCGAACTTTTTCTTCAAGAGCGACCTTAACTCTGTTCTCATAGCCCGAATATGTGTGAACCACGTACCATCTCAGAACCACCGTCAGCCCTCCTTGTGCGGCTGATAATTACTCGACCGGTTTATCCCCTCAATAAGAATTGCACAATTCGTGCTAAGGCCCAGTCACTTAACCCAAGGTAAATAGAAATAATTACGGTCAGAACCAGTACAACAACAGTAGATCCTACTGTTTCCTGTCTTGTGGGGAAAGTCACCTTTTGAAGTTCGACTTTCACTTCTCTGAAAAACTGAGCAGCTTGCCCGGGAAAATCGGTTATACCTGAAAAAATTTCTTGAAGACTCATCGTCTATCTCTCGGAAAATCCGTAGCGTATAAGTTCTGCGGCAGCGGTCTGGCAGGCCAGAAGGGATTCGAACCCCCAACCCCCGGTTTTGGAGACCGGTGCTCTAGCCGTTGAGCTACTGGCCTACCGCTCGTTATAACAGAGTGCCTTCTTCACTTGGTCTCGCGATGAGGCGTGTGATGGCGGCAAAATTTACAATATTTATTGAATTGCAACTTGTCCGACGTCTTTTTCTTATTCTTCGTAGTTGTATAATTCCTACGCTTACACTCAGTGCAAGCCAGGATTACAATGTCTCTCATGAATGCCTCCGGTGCCTCGACAGGCCTTCAGGCCTATACCGCGAAACCAATTCTGGATGCAAAATCTGTTACTCAATAATTTCAGAGACGACTCCGGCGCCGACAGTTCTACCACCTTCTCTGATGGCGAACCTCAATTCCTTTTCCATAGCGATGGGTGTGATCAGATGACCCTCGAGTGACACATTGTCACCG
>JBKQRG010000083.1:0-40896 GCA_052144015.1 Desulfomonilaceae bacterium | reverse complement strand
AAGTATTTCCGCAAGAAATCCAAAATTGCTTTGTACCCCTTGATCTGGTTCTCTTTCTTCACAAATCCATGACCTTCATCTTCGAACACGATATACTCGACAGGAACATTCCGCTTACGTGCCGCTTCCACAATCTCATCAGACTCGGCCTTCAGGACTCTGGGATCATTTTTCCCCTGAAGCACCATTAAGGGCCTTACGATCTTGTCTGCATGGAACAGAGGCGAGATACTCCGCAGATATGGTTCTTCCGTATCGGGATTTCCAATTTCTTTGTACAGGGATTCCTTGTAAGGATCCCACCAGGACGGGAAGCTTTTCATAGTTCGAAGCCAATTCGATACTCCGAACATATCCACGCCC
Source organism: Desulfomonilaceae bacterium (assembly GCA_052144015.1). Classification (GTDB taxonomy): domain Bacteria; phylum Desulfobacterota; class Desulfomonilia; order Desulfomonilales; family Desulfomonilaceae; genus DATJPW01. Next base: position 40,533 of record JBKQRG010000083.1, on the reverse strand, counting down.
AAAGCGAACTCTTCGGGTCTGAAAGTAAGCGCGGCCAAAACCATGTACCCACCGTAGCTGCCACCTATAATTCCGATCCGATTTTCATTAACATATCCGGTTGATTTGAGGAACTTCTTGGCATCAACGCAATCTGCCAGGTCGTCCTGTCCGTGTTTGTGGTTGTCCGATCTGTAAAAGGTCTTCCCGTACCCGGAACTACCGCGATTATTTACGGCTATCAGCACATATCCGTGGTTAACCAGATATTGAAATAAGGGATCATAATGAATTGTGGATTGCCCGCCGGGGCCGCCGTGGACCCAGACCATTGCCGAAGCTTTGTTGGAAGGATCGACCTGGTGGGGTTTATACAATATGGCCGGGATGTCCAAGCCGTCGAAGGATTTATAATGGACCCTCTGAGCTTCGACCAAATCCTCGGGGTCAATTTCGGGATTGAGGGTATTCGTAAGCCGTGAGTACCGCTGAGTATCAAAATCGTAAACGTATAGATTGTTGGGCGAGCGTGCACCGTTAACATAGAAGCTCATCAGCTTCTCGCTCTTTGAAATCTTAACGGATGAGATCTTGCCCTGCGGCGGTTCGGGCAAATGCACAAGTTGGTTCGTGGATGTATCGTAGATTCTGATTTCAGTCTTGGCGTCATTGTTGATTCCAACCACCATGTACTTGCCTGAATGAGAAAAACGGGCGAACTCCAAATCCCAATCGGGCTTTAATATCGTCTCGGAATTACCGGACTCGAGATCGTACCGCTTCAGATAGGCGAACTCGTTGCCCTCATCCGTAGTGTAGTACAGACTCTTGGAGTCAATACTGAATGTCTCGGGAGAATAGTTTATATCCCCATCATGTGGTGTCAGCTGCTTGAATTCACCGGTCTTCCTGTCGAACAAATACATATTGGAATTATCCCGGGTTATGGTCTCACTGAAGGCAAGATAGCGATTATCCCTGGAAATAGACCCAAGGGTGTACGCCCCCTCATTTTTGAAGATCATATGGGGACTAAATGTCTCGATATCCATTTCATAGACATCGATGAATTTAGGGTCCCTTTTGTTGGAACCGTAATAAATCCTGGATTCATCGTAGCTGATTCCGTAAAAGACGGACTTGGCCTTTTCATCCGGAGTCAAGTCCCTTGCATTTCCTTTTTCGTCCCGCAGGTAGATGTGCCCGATTTCGTTACCTCCGCGATCGCTCTCGTACAGGATGCGCTTGTCATGAGGTAAAAAGGAAAGTGCGAATATGGAGTCGTCTTTGGAAAAAGTGACTTCTGAAGGCTCACCGCCTTTAACTGGAAGGACGAAGGCGTTAAAGATGCCGGTCTGGTTGCTCGAAAACAATATGGATTTTTCATCGAATGAAAAAGAACTCCCTCCGATGGAGATCGTTTTCATGAATTGTTCAATTGAGTACTTCTTGACTTCCCGGCAGTCACCGGACCCAATGTTCAAGAAGATCGCAAACAGAGAAACAGCGGAACATATCATTATTTTAAATTTCATCATTCCTCCTTGCCGCTGAAATGTATTGTCCAACAAGATCGTATTCGGTTCCATGCGATGGTTAGATATTGATGTTCAAGCGGTTTTATTGATTTCAGCAAATCAATGCGTCTGATTTTGTGGGTCGCGGAATCGTTGGGGAATTCACCTCAGGCGGGCTTGGACGAGTTCCCGTAGGATGCGGTGACCCTGCGTTTCGCGGGGGAACCGCATCAATCGAGGTATTCACGAACGATGCGGTTCACTTCGCTCACCACATCCTACTCTTTTATTCACGACAAAGTCTATCTCACGGCTTTGGCCGGGGTGACGAAACACTGCTCAAGTCAACTAACTGAAATCACATGGGCATGCCCCTTATTTTAACGCCTATGGGCTTCCAGCCTGTCTATTAGGAATGGCAAGATGCCCGTCGCCACCAAATCCTCTTCCTTTTCGCTATTACTTTTGAGAATCCCTATAAACGGACATTATTTTTGTCATTCGCTGTATGTGTTTTTGGCTCCGATTCTGTGACCGGCAGACTGTAAGGACCTAAAGAAAGGGCGGCGTTTCAGATTGTATTGAAACGCCGCCCTCATATGTTGCCAATAGCCTCCGTGAGCGTTCAAAACATACGTCAATTCGTGGCGGGGATCGCTTCCTGTTCATCCGGTTTGCAGTTCAGAATACGCTTCAGAAGACCTCCAAGACGTTTATGCTACGATCAGGCGAGGTCGAAGCGGTCAAGGTTCATTACCTTGTTCCACACCGCTACAAAGTCGTGCAGGAACTTCTCCTGAGAGTCCTCACATCCGTAGACTTCCGCCAAGGCTCGGAGTTGGGAGTTCGAACCGAAGATGAGGTCGACACGGGTGCCTGTCCACTTGAGTTCGCCCGTTGCGCGGCCACGACCCTCGAACACGTGTTCGTCTTGCGAGGTTGCCTTCCACGTGGTGCTCATGTCGAGCAGATTCACGAAGAAGTCATTGGTGAGCGTCTCTGGCCGCTTGGTGAAGACGCCGTGCTGGGACTGTCCGAAGTTGGCATTCAAGACGCGCATACCGCCAACGAGAACCGTCATCTCAGGAGCGGTCAGCGTCAGCAGTTGCGCACGATCAACCAGCAGTTCCTCTGCCGATACGGCGTATTTGGTTTTGAGGTAGTTATGGAACCCGTCTGCAGCCGGTTCGAGTACGGCGAATGACTCCACGTCGGTTTGCTCCTGCGACGCATCCGTACGTCCCGGCGTGAAGGGAACGGTCACATCGTGACCGGCATTCTTCGCAGCTTGCTCGACACCTGCGCATCCACCCAGGACAATCAAGTCGGCGAGCGAAACCATCTTCCCGCCTGACCGCGCGCTGTTGAACTCCTTTTGGATTCCCTCAAGGGTCTGCAGCACAGTCTTCAGTTGGGCAGGCTGGTTGACTTTCCAATCCTTTTGCGGTGCAAGACGAATACGCGCCCCGTTCGCACCGCCGCGCTTGTCGGAACCACGGAACGTGGATGCCGACGCCCAGGCGGTCGAGACCAGTTCCGAGATCGACAGGCCCGAGGCAAGGATCTTGCCCTTGAGGTTTGCGATGTCCTGCGCGTCGATCAGCTCATGATCGACTGCGGGCACCGGGTCTTGCCAGATGAGCTCTTCTGCCGGAACCGCCGGGCCGAGATATCGTGAGCGCGGGCCCATGTCGCGGTGTGTCAGCTTGAACCACGCCCGGGCGAACGCGTCCGCAAACTGATCCGGATTTTCCATGAAGCGCCGTGAAATCTTTTCGTACACAGGATCGAACCTCAAAGAAAGGTCCGTGGTCAGCATGGATGGAGCGTGACGCTTTGACGAGTCGTGCGGATCCGGCACGGTACCGGCACCTGCGCCACCCTTCGGCTTCCATTGGTGCGCACCGGCCGGGCTCTTCGTCAGTTCCCATTCGTAGCCGAACAGGTTCCGGAAGAAGTTGTTGCTCCACTTCGTGGGCGTGGCCGTCCAGATGACTTCCAGGCCGCTGGTGATCGTGTCGCAGCCTTTGCCCGTGCCGAAGCTGCACTTCCAGCCGAGGCCCTGCTCCTCGATGCCGGCGGCCTCGGGCTCAGGACCAACAAGGGCCGCATCACCGGCGCCGTGGGTCTTGCCGAACGCGTGGCCGCCCGCGATGAGGGCCACCGTCTCTTCGTCGTTCATCGCCATGCGAGCGAAGACGTCGCGGATATCCCGCGCCGCAGCGATCGGATCCGGGTTGCCGTTCGGGCCTTCCGGGTTAACGTAGATCAGGCCCATCTGCACGGCGGCGAGAGGATTCTCGAGTTGACGGTCACCGGAGTAGCGATGGTCGCCAAGCCACTCGCTCTCGGTCCCCCAGTAGATGTCCTCTTCGGGCTCCCAGACATCCTCGCGCCCGCCACCGAACCCGAAGGTCTTAAAGCCCATCGACTCAAGCGCGCAATTTCCGGCGAGGATCATGAGGTCGGCCCAAGAGATCTTGCGGCCGTATTTCTGCTTGATCGGCCAGAGCAGCCGGCGCGCCTTGTCGAGGTTCGCGTTGTCGGGCCAGCTGTTGAGGGGCGCAAAGCGTTGGGTGCCGGATCCCGCGCCCCCGCGGCCGTCGCCGGTGCGGTAGGTGCCCGCGCTGTGCCACGCCATCCGAATGAACAACGGCCCGTAGTGACCGAAATCGGCCGGCCACCAGTCCTGCGAGTCGGTCATCAGCGCATAGAGGTCCTTCTTCAGGGCCTCCAGGTCGAGTTTTTTGAATTCCTCAGCGTAGTTGAACTCCTCGCCCATCGGATTGCTCATGTGAGTATTCTGATGAAGAATCTTGAGGTTCAACTGGTTCGGCCACCAGTCCCGGTTCGACGTGCCTCTGCCCGCTGCTTGTTTGGTTGCTCCGCCCGTTACCGGGCACTTGCTGTCGTCAGCCATAACGTTACCTCTCATCGTTGTCTGAACTTATACACCGTGCTGCTATCTGATACACTCTCTGCCGGTCCATCTGAAGCTGAGTGTGGTTGCTGTGAACCCAGGACCTGGTATCTTCAAGTTCACTCTCGATTGGACCCAAGATGCCGAATCGCTCGTCAATCTCCCTCAGCAAGAGAAAACCTGTGTCCGAGGTAATCTTGGCTCCCTGAAAATCGATCATGATTGAACGATCAAATTCAGGGCGTGTTATCTCTCTTTCCTTTTCACCACTCCCGACCATCCGATTACCCTCGATACCTGTCTATTTTCTTCACCATATCAGATGGTTGACCGGAAGAACATACTTTTGTTTGTTTACCCGCCGAATAATCCGCGATAAAGCTGAGGATTCTCGGTATTGCTGAATGTTTTCCGCAGATAAAAGAGTCAGTCCCTCTGTAGAATTCAGACTGGCCGAAGACCTTGAAAAGACAAGATTATCCGGAGGACCTTTGCATTTTGGCCGAATCGTGCCAGAAGTCCGAATTCGTTCATACTCTGCGACTTAAGGTCCGTTTCAGAGACTGTGTCAGCTCTTGAGTTTCAGCGGCTTGTCGCAGCACGACAAACACAGATCGGGTTTACAGGTCTTGGATGTCTCTTGCGAGCAGTCACATTCTTTAATGACTTTGATCTCAAGCCCGCAGTCCTCGCAGCCCCAGACCTGATCCAATTTTAGATCAACACAACATGATGTCATCGTTCATTCCTCCCCTTTGTATTATAGTATGCGAATGTTGGCTTGATAGCAAGAAAGGCTCATCAACTCAACGGAACATCCCTTTCAAATAACCAGGTCGGTACAATGCGCATCTACCGCAAGGGGAATCTGTTCAACCACTTCAAGGTTGTATCCCTCAAGCCCCACGATTCTCGTGGGATTATTGGTCATTAACCGCATCTTGCTGACGCCCAGGTCGGCAAGTATCTGAGCGCCAATACCGTAATCCCGCAGATCAGGTTTCAGTCCAAGCCGTAGGTTGGCTTCGACGGTGCAGCACTCCTGATGTTGGAGGGAATGCTCCTTGTTCCTGTTGAGCCTGCCGACACCTCGGTATTCTTCCCGCATGTACAGGATCACACCATCCCCCGCCTCTTCGACCATGCGCATCGCCGTTTCCAGTTGGAAACCGCAATTGCAGCGTTTCGAACCGAACACATCGCCAGTAAGGCAAGCTGAATGCACCCTCACAAGAATCGGTTCCTCGGGACTAATCTTTCCCTTGACCAGCGCGACATGGTGCAGTTTGTTTACGCCATTCTCATACACGATAAGTCTGAAATCGCCACCGAAAGAGGTGGGCAATCTTGTCTCAGCCCCACGCCGAACGAGCCTTTCGGTACGCATGCGGTACTGGATCAGATCTTTTATCGCGCATATTTTGAGGCCATACCTCTCCGCCATCGTGATGAGGTCCGGAAGCCGAGCCATTGTTCCGTCCTCGTTCATCACCGGACAGATCACGCCGGCCGGAGCAAGCCCGGCAATTATCGCCAGATCCACGCTGCCCTCCGTTTGGCCCGCCCGAACCAGCACTCCGCCGCGTCTGGCTTTTAGAGGAAAGACATGACCGGGGGAAATCAGGTCCTTGGAGGTGGCGTTCTTGCCCACTGCCGCAAGAATTGTAACCGCCCTATCATGGGCGGAACTACCGGTAGTTGTTCCTTTTGCCGCATCGATCGAAACCGTAAAGGCGGTTCCGTACCGTGATCTGTTGTGGTCGACCATGAGCGGGAGTTCCAGAGCTTCGATCTTTTCCGACGTCATGGTAAGACATAGCAGTCCTCTGCCGTACTTGGTCATGAAGTTGACGGCTTCGGGGGTAACCTTTTCAGCGGCCATGGTCAGATCGCCTTCGTTTTCCCGGTCCTCGTCATCAACGAGTATTACCATCCGACCTTGTCTAATTTCTTCAACAGCTTCTTCGATACCAACCAATACGCCCATTTGAGGCATCCTCTCTCACAGTGAAACAGATTTTACAAGCCTTTTCAGTACCTTTCGAGGGGGGACGACGGGACTGTGACGCCACCTTGCAAACAGGCCGTACTTTGGGGCGACAATCAAAACTACAAGAAACTGCAAGCACGCGAAAAGCATTATGGTTGCTCCAGAGGCTGCATTGACCAAGAGACTGAGATAGAGCCCCCCGAATACCGACGCCACGCCAAAGATGGCAGCAAAAATCATCATCCGGCCCAACCTGTCGCAAATCAGGTACGCCGTGGCCGCAGGTGTGATGAGAAATCCTACGATCAGTATGACCCCGACCATGTTAATCCCCGTTACCACGACCAGGGCTACGCCGGCGGTAAGGGTGGACCGCACCAAACCGAGCGGAATCCCGATGGACGCAGCCATGATCGGATCAAAAATTGCAATTTGGAAGTGTCGAAAGAAAACACAAATGAACGAGAGGACCAGGCAGCACACAAACATGGTTGCCCAGAGATCAGCATCGGGTACAGCGAGGATGTCCCCCATCACGAAGTTACTAATCGAAATGTGAATCCGGTCGATAAAGAGGGATATAATCACCAGTCCGAGAGAAAACGTACCAGAATACATTATCCCAATCGCGGTGTCTTCCTTTATTCGTGGGACAAGGGACACAAAGTTGACAAGGGCTATAGCCAGCAGGGCCGCCACCAGCGAGCCTATTATCATGCCCAAAGAATGGGCTTCCACGCCAAAAACGAGTTTCATAAAGAGGTAGCCACCTGCCACCCCGGCGAGCATGGCGTGGGAAAGAGCGTCTCCCAGAAAAGCCATGCGATTCAGTATGACCAGGCAGCCGGTCACCCCACACGCTATTGCAACGATCGAACCGGCAATAAGCGCCTTCTGAAAGTACGTCGCCTGCAGTGGACCGAGAAAAAAATGAATAAACCCGGTGCTCACGATACTGCTGCCTCCCAGACAGGATGCTTAAACGGTTCCAGCTTGTCCTCATATACCTTGCGGAGGATGTCCGCTCGAAGCATGCGCTGAGGAGTGCCATAACCGTAGAGCTTTTGGTTCAGAAGCATAATGCGATCGAAATAGTCTCCTGCAGTGGCCAGATCGTGATGCACCACCAACAGAGTGCATCCTTCGACCCTGGCCCTGGCCAGTAATTTCACCAACTCCTTTTCTGTCGCTGCGTCAATTCCCGCGAAGGGTTCATCCAGGAGAAGGACCTGGGCATCCTGAGCAAGGGCTCGGGCTACGAAAACCCGCTGCTGCTGACCACCCGACAACTCGCCTATCGGCCGGTCCCGGAGATTGCCGATGCCCAAGGTGTCCATGGCCCCCCTAACAGCACTTTTGTCCGTGGCGTCGGGCGAACGCCACCACGGGAGTTTCGCGTATCGCCCCATCATCACCATGTCCTCAACCGTCACCGGAAAATCCCAGTCCAGAGTCCCTCGCTGGGGCACGTAAGCAATAGAGCCCTTGGCTCTGTGCGCCGGCACACCGCAAATCCGAATGTCTCCGGAATCCGGTCTCACAAATCCTACCAGTGCCTTAATGAGCGTGGATTTGCCGGCCCCGTTCGGGCCGATGATGCCCACCATCAACCCAGGATCGATTGTAAATGAGGCTGCCTGAAGTGCTGGTCGTCCGCCATAGCTTACTGTAAGGTTGTCCACATCTATGGCCGGGACATTGTTTCCCTCAGGGTTCATGGCTTCCTTCCCCTTGCGCATCTGTCCGAACATTGATGGAAAAAGCTGCACTTATGTTCCCGGAAGCTTCGGTCCAATACGTGTGTTCAATCAATTCCTTTCCGTCCCGGAAACACCTGAGACGCACTGCTTGTGCTCGGGGGGCCTCCCATGAAGGGGGACTTGACTCCACATAGAATTCATTGACGCCATCCACCAGGCCCCTCACAGGTTCCACGAGAACAGGGCTTCCCGCGGCAACTTCGTCATGACGGCGCAAGATCTCCTTTCCATTCAAGCGCACAAGGAGCGAAGTGGGCTTTTCATCCGTCTTGACCCCGAACGAATCCGGCTGAGCAGTGAAAGATAGAGTAATGTCCAATCCGAAGGTCCCCTCTGGAGTCCTCTGAGCCCTCATTTCAGCATTTTCTTGGGTCCCGACGACTTCTCGCGTATGCATGTAGAGCGACAGGCCGCCAATGCCGATGACCCAAATGAGCAAAGGCGTGACAATAACCCTCATCATTGGCTTACTTCAGGGCCTCCACGATGGTGAGCGTGTTTTCCCGCATCATCCCCAGATAGGTGTCGGCGTCCGATCCGATGGGACCCAGCATGTCGGCATAGAGAGTCCCGCCAATCCTTACACCGGCTTCTTTGCCCAGCTCGGTCATGATTTTCGGGTTGAGGGTCGTTTCCATGAAGATAGCTTTCGGATGGTATTTCTTTATGAAATCCACCACCTTGGTTCGGGTCACCGGACTCATCCCACTCTCTTCAGCCGCCTTCCAGTCCAACGGAGCAGCAACCTTGAACCCGAATTCGTTACAAAAATACCCGAGTGCATCATGGTTGGTAACCAAGACTCGCTGGCTGGGCGGGATTCGGTTGAGCTGTTTTTTTATCCAACCATCGAGTATTTTCAACTCCTGTAAGTAAAGGTCTGCCCGTGCCTCGAATTGGTCTTTTTTCTCGGGGACAAGCTTGGATACGCCCTTGAGTATGTTGTTGACGTAAGTAGCCGCGGCTTTTGGAGAATGCCATGCGTGTGGGTCGTCCACCTTTTCCCCCTCTTCAATCAATTCCAGGGGCTTCAGACCATCTGTGGCCGTGACAAGGGGCTTTCCGGCATCTTTGACCAGAGTCGCCATCCACTGGTTGCTCCCCGAACCCTCCATGTGCAGACCGTTTTGCACACATAAATCTGCGGATTTGATTATCTCGGCATCAGCGGGTTTAGGTTGGTACTCATGCGGATCAGTCCCGGCTTCCGTCAGGCTCTTCACTTCGCAATCGTCACCCACCACTTGCTTCACAAAATCCGCTAGGACAGGAAGCGAACACACTATGACGGGCTTCCTGGCTTCTTCGGCGTGCGCAAACGCCGAAAACCACGCCACGACAAGAACCACGAGAAAACAAGAAAGACGCTTCATTAACTGACCTCCTTACCGACGAGCAACTTTTTCTTGACAGGGAGTACCACTAATGATAAGTCTTGTCAACTATGAAAGACAAGGAACCTGACGTGATAGATCTTGGGAACCGCTTCAGACGGCTGGGGATGCGTTTCACTCCTCAACGGGAAGCTGTATGGAAACTTTTTCGGGACAGCCGAAAGGGATATTCCATCCCGGAAGCGATCGAGGCCCTTAAGGACCAGGGGATAGGTATGGCAACCGTGTACAGGACCGTGACGGCCTTGCAGGAAATCGGCCGACTGCACCGGGTGCACGATCAGACCGGTGAACATCGCTACGTGGCCTGCAAATTCTCGCATGGGCACCCTTTGGTCTGCGAGAAGTGCGGACTCGTACAGGAATTTCCGTCCTGCGATCTTTCCGTTCTGGAAAGACTCCTCGCTGTAGAGACCGGTTTTACCATCAAGGGGCATCACCTGGAAGTTTTTGGCATTTGTCCTGTTTGCAAAATATGATATGATATGATATGATATGATCTATCAATAAGCCTAACTCACCAATGTACTACCCCGCCGAAAGTTCAATTGTTAGTGAGGTCTTGTGGAAGCACTCTGGCCGGAGGCAATAGTGATCGTCGGGCTCGGCGACCGTTTGGCTGGAGACGTCAAGCAGATCGATCTGTTGGCCCAACGCCTCGGGGAGAGATACGGGCATCCCATTGTAGAGGCTTGTTGGATAACACCCCGTAGGCCGGAGTTGTCAGAAGCGTTTGTAAAATGCCTCAGCAGAAACGCCAGAAGAATAATCGTTGTGCCGTATGCTTTCGAAATGGGTGCAGACGAATTTTCAGTTTTTGCCGAGGCTGTCCATGAGGTGTCGAGGAATCTCCAAGGCGTGAGCGTATTCATCGGGAAGCCCCTTGGTTTCGGTGAGTCACTTGTCCGTCTCGTGGACAAGCGCGTCCGTGAATCCAAAGAATTCCCCGACATTCGAGAATTATCCTTCGTAAAAGAACAAGGGCGCAGAAATGCTCTGTGACATCAACTGTGCGGTGCATAAAAAGGTTATGGATCAGATCTCCATTTTCTCGTAATTTCCGCGTCGCCGGACGAAGACGGCGAAGAGGTCGCCTCATGTACCTTTTGGTTGTCTGCACCCTCTATGGACGGTTTCCTGTCTTTGATCATGAGGAATCCTGTTTCCCGAGCGGACCCGATGTAACCCTTCAGTTACAGGCGGCCAAAGAATGTCATTGCGAGCGGAGCGAAGCAATCTCGCGGCTTTGGGGATTGCTTTCCCGCGTAACGCGGGACAATGACAAATCCACGCCTCTCCTAAGTGAGGGGTTACGACCCGAGGTCTTTTCGCGTTGCATGTACAGATAAAATCTGATAAGCAAATAGTGTAGTTAGGGAAATGGATTAAGTGGAACCTTTAATTTTGCGTCTTGTCCCTAACTTGTTCACGCACTGAGAGCTGCCATCCCATGAGCTATTATCCACCGTTGAGAAGGCCTGTAAGGCGCCTGCCTTACGTCATGATACTGGCTGTTTCAATAGTGGTCGCTGGAACTTTTCTGGTTACGGGACTTGCCGATTTCCTTCTTGGGTCCAGAAACAGTTCCCCTGTATATTCTCATCTGCCACAATCCAATTCTTCAAGAATTGAAATTGATTCATCTTGTGCTGTTCCCGGACCATCAGCATGTGACGTTCCGTCAAATGGGAACCCATCCGAAATCTCGGACATGACCAGTGATGGTGATAATCTGCTTTCCCTATTTTCGCTCAGCTTCTGTGATACCAAGGCAGTCGAGCAAGTCGCTAAAAGCCTAGCCTCGGCGATTCAGGCTGATCTTGGAAAGCGCTTTCTGCCGACGGATGAGATTCCCCCCGGCAAGAGGTTTGTTATCCAACTCGATGAGAAGGGTGAATTCCAGAAAGCTACAATTGAGCTGGACCCGTCACGCGTTTTTCATGCCGAGAAGGAGAAAAACACAGTCAGGTCGTGGAAGGAAGATGTGGTCCTTGACTACAAGACGGAAGTGCTTGGTTTCAAAATCCACCGCGGTATTGTTCAATCCGTGTTGGATGCACATGAAGGCAGGGAATTGGCCATCAAACTGGCCCATGTCTTCCGCTGGGATATTGATTTTCAGTCAGAGATCAGGAAAGGAGATGAGTGCAAAGTCGTCTTCGAGAGGCGCTATGCCGATGACAGACCGAACGGATACGGTCGCATTCTCTTTGCAGCCTATGAGGGCAAGCGTACGGGAAGAAGGACCGCATGCCTATTCAATGGAGAGTATTATGACGAGAAGGGAGTCGAACTCAAAAGGAATTATCTGAGGGCTCCCCTCAACACTCTCCGCATCACTTCCGGCTACGGTTATCGTATTCATCCGGTACTCGGTTATTGGAAAATGCACACCGGCGTAGATTATGGCGCTCCCATAGGCACACCCGTATATGCGATTGCAAATGGAAAAGTGACATTCCAAGGTTGTGGAGACGCGTACGGTCTTTATGTATGTGTTCGCCATGAAAACGGCTATGAAAGCCGGTACAGCCATCTCAGTCGAATATTGGTCAAGAACGGTCAGCCGGTGAAGCAACGTCAGACAATTGGCCTGATAGGATCCACTGGTCGTTCAACCGGACCTCACCTCTTCTTCGAGATCATTGCCAATGGAAAGCGAATCGACCCCACCAAGGTAAAAATGATCCAAGATCCGAAGGCTGTCCCATCGCCGCTCAAGAACAGATTCGCCGCGGTGATGAACGCACAGGCTCGGTTTCTGAACCAGGCCGCAGCAAATGACGATTCCGCACATAGAGCTGCCGCTGTGACAACGAATCCATCGCTGTAGAGCCTGCCGGCTTCGTAAGCGCACGTTCGCGAACTCTCACACTGCCTGATACGGCAGTGAGCCTCTTGTTGTCGCTCTGCTATGATCGGACAAAACTAGTCCAATCCAATTGTTGAATTCAATATTTCCGAAAAGTTAATTCGTCTGAGGACTGGTTTAGACTCTGCCGCGACTCAGTGCCCATTTCAGAGTTGTGACGGCCAGGTACACCGCACCGGCGATAATGATGGTTGTGGCTCCAGCGGGATAATCGGGGGCATAGCTGACGACTAAACCGGAGGTCGTGAAAATTGCGCATAGAATGGCCGAAATAATCATCATGCGCCACATAGTAGTGGAGAATAGCGCTGCAATACCGATGGGCAGCGTCAATAACGCTATCACCATTACGATTCCAACGACTGTCGCCAGGACTACTACGGTCAGAGCGGCCAGCCCAAGCAACAGGAGATAAAACAGCTCAACCTTGAGACCCCGCACACGTGCAAATTCCTGGTCAAAACAAACTGCCAGGAACTGGTTATAAAACAGAAGTCCTATTGCGATTATCGCGGCATCCAGCCCGGCCAGCATCCAAAGATCGCTGCTCGACACCATCAGGATATTGCCAAACAGATACCCCATAAGATCTTCATTGTAGCCGGGCGTCCGGGATATAAAGATGATTCCCGTAGCCATGCCGACCGCCCAAAGAGCGCTGATGACCGTATCTTCCCTTTGTTTTGCCCTGAGGCTCACCAGCCCGATTATGGCCGCTGCGATTATTGCCGCCACCAGAGCGCCGTGGAGAGGCACGACTCCATCCCAATGGTACACTTTATGAAGGTACAGGGCCCCGCCCATCCCACCGAGTACCGCATGGGCAATGCCGTCAGCAATGTACGAAATCCGTCGAATTACGATGTAGGTCCCGATAATTCCACAGGCCACACTGGCGAGGATACCTGTGAGCAGTGCATTCTGGAGAAACTGATACTGTTGTAAATCAATCAGGAATTGTGCCACCTGATTACTTCCTTGCCGTCACCATGGTCGTGTCGAACAATCCGCATCGGTGAACCATACATCGCGTCAATTATTTCGGCCGTAAGTTCACTGGTGGGGTGTGATGCAACCTGGCATTTGACGCAAACAACACTCTTGACCAGACTGGAAACGAATCCGAGATCGTGGGAAACCATTACCACCGTCAGCGTCTTATTGAGATTCTGAAGCAACTCATACAAACCGCCTTCCATAACTACGTCAAGATTTGCGGTAGGCTCGTCGAGCAGAAGCAGATCAGGTTCAGAAGCCAAAGCGCGGGCTATGAACAACCTTTGGCGCTGACCTCCGGAAATCGATGAAAAAGGCTTTTTGTACACGCCACGCAGCCCGACCTGGTCCAGGGCTGTGACAACCGCTTTCTTATCTTTCTTGGAATACGGACCGAACGGTCTACCATGACCGAGGCGTCCCATGAGAGCCACATCCATAACTGTTGCAGGAAACTGGGGATCCAATTGTGCATGCTGCGGCATGTATCCGACGCGCGGTCTTGCCTTCTCGGGGTTTAAGCCAAAAATTTTGACCTCGCCGCGGGAAGGTCGGAGCAGACCCAACATGAGCTTCAACAATGTGGTTTTGCCTCCCCCGTTAGGTCCGATGACGGAGACAAAATCACCTTGAGGAATGGAAAGATTCACGTCTTCCAAAACAGGGTGCCCGTCATACGAAAACCATAAATCGTTTATGAGAATTGCTGAGGCATCTTCCCGGCTCATGGTCCGTGCATCTCGTTGGCTAATACCGGTTGTCATGGAAGTTCACTTCTTCTGGGTCTGAAGTGCGGACTCGAGTTTAGCCGCCATTTGATCCAAATTTTTGAGGTAATCCGCAGCCAAAGGGTCAATGGGCACTACAGCGGCACCAATACCCTTGGCCAGAACCTCGGCGCTTTTCTTCGAGAACTGAGGCTGTACGAATATAACCCTGACCCCGTCCTCTTTGGCCAACTGGATCAAGCGTGCAAGCTGTCTTACAGTGGGTTCCTTACCCCCTATTTGCACGGGAACTTGTTTCAATCCAAAAGCGTCTCCGAAATAACCGTACGCGGGGTGAAATACAAAAAAACTCTTGCCTTTCACCGGGGCAAGGGCCTTGGTCAATTCCTGATGGATCGCGTCCAGATCCGCCTGAAAGTCTTTCAGATTCTTTTCGTACTGGTCCTTATGGCTAGGGTCGATCTGGATCAATGTATCCGCTATAGTTCCGGCTTGGATCTTCACAAGTTGCGGATCGAGCCACGTGTGCTGGTCCAGATCGCCAGCATCATGGTGGTGTTCATGCTCTTCCGCCTCTCCATGACCATGTCCGTGGCCGTGTTCATGTTCCGCTTCATGTTCCGCTTCCTCGGCCTCAGCCTCTTCTTCGGTCATGGTTCTCAGCTTTATCCCCTGCTGGAGATCAACCACTTCCACATTCTTGAATGTTGATCCTATCTTTTTGATAATTGTCTCCTCGAAGGGAAATCCCATTTTGAAAAGGACCCGAGCATTAGCCATCTTGGCCATGAGTCTGGGCGTGGGCTCGAAGGTATGAGGATCTTGCCCGGGCCCTACCAGAACGCTGACTTCTACGTTGGGGCCTCCCACACGTTCCACGAAGTAGGCTGCCGGCAAAATGCTCACGAATGTTTTGACCTTGCCCGCCGGTTTGTCCGCTGCATTGGCAGGCAAAACAACCCATAAGGCTACGAGTAATAACAGGATCAGAGTAGCGAAGCATTTACGCATCGAACATTACCTCCATGATTTAGTACGTCCCAGACATTACAGCGCTGTTTCAATCAGTTTCATGAACATGCGCAGCTTCATGGGGGCTACGGTCGCACACCACATGGACCGCATTACAGGTGTCACATTCCTCAAAATGATGATCGCTTGTGAACAAGTCCCAGTGCGGACGCTGGCTGGGCATTATCACTCCTGTTCCCTTGCACATGGGGCATACGCTGTCGAGTGCAGCGACTACTGCAGCTCGGATGAATTCGGACCTGTTGGGGATACCCTTCATAGCCTCTCTCAACGATTCAGGGACCTTGAATGTGATCATGTCGAGCTTCTCTTTTTTCATGGGCAGTTCCTTCGAGACATGGATGATTTTCGACTCAAGAGTATCATTACCCTGTAACACCGGCACGTCAAGGCATCGTTGCCTGAGAAAAACCAAACGCAAATTTGACCGGAACTCACCCCAGCGTCACCACGTCCCACAGCCGGTCATATAGACCTTCTGGTGGTTCCCATCCCCCATGCTCGTGTCCGTGGTCATGCCCACCATGGTCGTGCCCATGATCATGGCCCTCAGCCTCTGCGTGGTCGTGATGGTCATCCGCGTGGTCATGGTGAGCTTCGCCATGCCCGTGTTTGTGCCCATCCCCATGGTCGTGTGCATGCGCATCCTTATGATCGTGGCCATGGCCATGGTCATGACCGTGATCGTGTACATGGGCATCCTTGTGATCGTGACCATGACCGTGCTTGTGAGCGTCCCCGCGTTTCTTCCCATCGAGGTCTCTCAAATCATATTTGCTTTTGGCCTTATTATCTCGTTTATCACTGTGTTGGTGGACATGGCTGTGATCGTCTCCCCTTTGCTTTCCGTCAATGTCCCTCAAATCATATTTGCTCGTGGCCTTCCGGTCGTGGTTGTGACTCCGTTTGTGTTGATTTTCCGAGTCTGCATCGCTCGCGGCGATTACGAGGATTTTTCCGTCGGCCGCGGCAACGGTCCCGATAGGTGCAAACTCTAGTGGAAAGGTAACGCCGGTATAATCGGCCACTGGATAACGCCCGTTATCGTTCAGCCACGAGAACCCATGTGCGGTGGCAGTGGCCAGCAGCAAAAGAAAAAAGAGAATCGTCAAAACTTTCTTCATCTTCAACCCTCCTTCAAATCAAGCTGGGTGGATGGGTCCCCTAGAATTCAAACTTGGAGGAAAATTCGCCGCCTATAACACCGTTAAGAGACCTGTCAGGCCGCGTTCCAAACAGATTTCCCGCGTTTCCCGTCTGCCAGCCCGGAACGGACCTGTCTATGCACGCGTAATTGAACCACTTGCCAGGTTGCCAATAGCCGAAGACCATTCCGACCGTCCACCGGTCCAAGATCTTCCAATCGAAGCCCGCGTCGATCTCACAACCGAGGCCCCGGTCGGGAATGTTCGGTGAGCCTGGATAGCGATTGAAATTGAAGTTCAGATTACCGTCCACAGGGGCCGGAAAGTTGCTGCCTGCCACCCCCGCGTTCGGACCGATACAGCCCCAGCTATAGCCATTGGAGTTTCTTTCAGCCCAGGCAAACGTGCCGAAAACATTGAGGTTAGCGGCTACTGCATAATCGATTCTCGCTGCTAAGACATAGGCGTCTCTCATGTAACCGTCGCGTGAGAGATTGTAGGCGTTGAGCCCTGATCCATAGTCGTAACTCAAAATGTACGCGTAAGGTCGGGACACGCTGAAACTGCCGAGATAAGCATCAAAAGTGGGGTGCCAGACGAAAGCCGCGGGCTGTTTCCCTATAAAGGTACCATTCCTCCGATCCGGACCCGGGGCAGTTCCGAACAAAAAGCTAACTTTCCCAGGACCACACACACATCCAAGTTCCACCATGTACCGCCACTGCTCGATGTACCTTTGAGTGGCAGGTATGCCGTTTAGGACAAAAAGCCCTGCTGGATCCGAATACCGGTCCGTCCAATACAACCAAGCCGCTTCCGCGTTAAAGAAGAAGCGCCCGTTCAAGTATTTCACAAAAATTGAACCGTGAGTGTATTCCGAGTCTTGAGCCACAGGTTGATGATTAATCAGCGGATTTAACGGGGCCTCGGGCCCTATATGAAAGGTGCCGTAGTTTCCAATAATTCCTGCGTGGAGAGGACCGTTGGAGTAAGTCACGAAGGCCAAAACATCAGTCGATGTGCTCCCGCTTTTGTCCGCGCGACTAAAATACTGTCGGGATATTCCCGGCGTGACTGCTATCAAGTCGTAAGGATCTCCCAGGGCTGCCAACGCAGGAATACTGGAGGTGCCGACGAACCTGTATGGATAGTAGCCGATCCCGATGTCCAATGGCCCATACGGAACTGCAAGAACAATGGACTCGGTCGTAAGCGCATCCGAATCGTACTGAAGGCCCGTCCCCCATTTCCACGGCCTTTTACCGATTCCGAACATCCCCCAGGGAGTCTGGGCCGTAACCCAGAACATGGTCCACTGCCCATCGCTGAAGGCATTGTTCACACCAGGAGCGTCTTGAGTATGATAATATGAGTTTATGATGTTCCCGTACGTACCGAGCCAGTACTTGCCGGTAATCTTGATAGCGGGGTTTATCAGGAATTTCGGATTGAATTCAACCCAGAAATAAGACCATCCCGCGTCCGCGCTGGTAGTCATGTTTGTGTCAAACTGCGCGCCATTCCAAAAGTTCAGGTTTGTGGTCGTACCAGGACCGTTGTCCACATTGTAAGGCCCAAAGAATCCATTGTGGCCTGTCTGGTTGTACCATTCATACTTCCAGTTGAAGGACACGTCCAAATCGGCAAGTTCCCACGCATGGGCTGAGGTCCCTCCGAGGCCAAAGCACATGTACAGACCAATACCCAATGCTATGCTCCAAAATCGCCCCATAACCCATCCTCCTTTAATCACACCGAATATTCACAACGGTGTTGCACAGCTATTTCTTGGAACCCGGACCACTGCTGCTGCCCAATGAACCCGAGCACTTGAAAAGAATGATTTGCGCCGCGGTATTATAAGGTATTACCCTTGGGGTGATGATACGAAGTATTACCAGGATGTGTCAAGAACTTTTTCCTGTTATTCCAACTTCCCACTGCCAATGTCCTTCTCCGGTTTCGGGGCCGTTTGATGATTTCAGCAGAAGAAAATAAGGCAATCGTCCGTCGTTTCTATGACGAATTCGTTAACAAAGGGAACCTCCAGATAGTCAACGAATTGCACACGTCCGACTATCAACATCATGACCCGGATGCCCCCGCTCCAGGGGGGCGGGGCCGAGGGCTACATCAGACGCAATACCGTCTTCTTGAAAGCCTTTCCTGATCGTAAGCTGACCATCGAGGATCAAGTCGCCGAAGGCGATAAAGTCGCGATCCGTATCACCGTGCGTGCCACTCAAACAGGAGACCTACCGGGTATACCGGCAACAGGAAGACCGGTGACTATTGTCTCGATGCACATCTGCCGGATCTCAGATGGACGGATCGCCGAGGAGTGGGAACCCTTCGATGCCCTCGGAATGCTGAAACAGCTCGGTGCTTTTCCTTCGTCGGGTCTCACTGAGAGCTAAACGCCTCAAGAACAGACACAGCCGCGGCGTCGCCCTGGCTTTAGCGGGTACAGTAATATAGGCATATGGAGACCCCACCGGAGGCAGGTGTGGCTGTGAGACGTGCTTTTGCAGACCATAGCTCACCGTAGTTGTAACTTAATTTCGGAATCTCCGGAAAACCCCTTAGGTTACTCATGACACCGTTTTCTCCTGTCGAGCGCTTTCGGATCTCAGGGCATGTCTGCAAAGGGAAACTCATTGATGAGCTACCTGGTTACTTTCCAGAGCGGTTCCACGGTGAAGATTCTAATTGACCTGGGCTGTGTGGTGCGGTACGGTCAACAACAAGAAAAAGCGGGTTTTCTTCACCAACGTGACGGCGGTTTTGTATCTGTCGGGTCTTGTGGGAGGAGATACGGGAGTTCTTTCGGCGTCAAGGGAGGAATCTTTGGACCGGTCATCAGCCCAAAGACCCTGGAAATGTCAGGAGCGCCTCATAATGGCGGATTAAGAAAGCATCAAGAAGGTGTTGAGTACTGCCACAGAAATGCTGATGGTTTTTACGATCGTGTTGACACTGGCCGCCTGTGGATCGGAAGAGCTTAAACAAGGTGGCTCTGCCGCGAGAGATTTAGAGAAGAAATACAAGATCGCAACGGTTGTAAAGGTGGACGGCATTCCCTGGTTTGCCCGAATGAGAGAGGGTGTCAAGAGGTTTGCCCACAAGACCGGCCATGAGGCTTTCACTCTTGGTCCGGCAAAAGGAGATGGCGCTCTGCAGGCACGGATGATCGAGGAGTTGCTTAATCAGCCCCTCGACGCAATCTGTGTTGTGCCGTTTTCGGTTTCTGCTGTGGAACCGATTCTGAAACAGGCACGCAAGAAGGGAATTGTGGTGGTGTCGCACGAAGCATCTAACCAAGAAAACGCTGACTGTATCCTCGAGGCATTTGACAACCAAGCCTGGGGTAAGCACCTCATGGACAAACTCGCAAAGTATATGAACTACCAGGGAGGATACGCTGTAATTGTAGGGAGTGCTCAGTCAAGATCACACATGGAGTGGAGCGACGCCGCTATTTCCTACCAAAACAAATTCTATCCGAACATGAAGACCGTGACGGGGCGAATTGAGGACCATGACAATTCGGCCAGAGCATATGCCCAGACGAAGGAACTCCTCACGCGGTATCCCGATCTGAGAGGGATTTTGTGCTTTACCATGGCTTCATGCCCCGCAGCGGCATTAGCCGCGGAGACTGCTGGAGTCGAGGACAGGATCGATATTCTCGGCGTCTCGCTTGTCTCGGTATGCAAATCGTACCTGGAATGCGGTTCTCTAAAGATGATCAGTTTCTGGGATCCCGCGGATGCGGGATATGCCATGAACACAATTGCAGTCAAAATCTTGCAAGGCGAAAAGATTGAGCAGGGTACGGACCTCGGGGTGAACGGATACAGAAACTTGAGAGTCGACCACAAGAAGCCTAACCTCTTTTACGGCACTGGATGGATCGACGCAGACAAGGAAAACATGTCCGAGTATCCATATTAATATTCCACGGTGCTTCCCGTTGCCAGGACAAAGGATTCACAGGGCTGTGTGCAGGCTGTCTCAGGGTGTGTCCCGATGAACGTGTCCATCAGAACAAGAGTTGTGCTAGGGTTTGTTCTAATGGTCGCACTTATCATTGTGACCGGCGTTGCAGGGTACCTTGGCCTCACGTCGGCAATCGAAGGTGCGGCACTGTACAGAAGTCTAGCGCGCGAGACGTCCGTTGCCGGGAAGCTGGAGTCCCATATACTTCTACTCCACAACGCAGTGGACGAATACTTCATCAACGGTGACCAGCAGGCAATATGGGATTTTGAGTACCAGTTGGCGCTGACAAACCGCGTGGTGAAACAGGTGAACAATGCAAATGCCACCGCCCAGATAAAAACGATCCTGGATGAGGTCGATGACTCTCTCAAAAAAACCGAAAGGAATTTCCATAAACTCCGCGAATTGAATGCTCGACGAACTCAAATTCAAAGTTCCGGTGCTGCTGATAAGGCAGATCTTGAGGACAACGGACTTGCAAGACGGGACCTACACGAATCTTTTGAGTTCGACGCGACCAAGATATCCAACAGTGTGGAAAGCGCAAGAGAATCGATCAAGACTCAACAAGAAGCCATCGACTCAAAGCTGCAAAAGTCTTTTCGGGTTACAACGATCGTGGTCGGGGTCGCAGTGGTTGCGGAAGTTGTGATTGCCCTGTTGGTGGCGTCACTCTTTGTACGCTTGATCACGCGACCCGTAGGTGTGCTGGAAAAAATTGTGAGGAGAAGTCCATCAGTAGCCTTCCGGTTTGGGTCTGCCCCGCCGTGGCCTGTTGAGTACGTGTCTGAAAACGTCACACAATTAGGCTACTCGGCGGACGATTTTTACTCCGGCCGGAAAACCTTTGTGGACATCATTCACCCTGAAGACCTCGAAATGGTGATGACAAAACTGAGAGAATACTCCCGAGAGAGGGCTCAAAGGGAATTTAGCCAGGAATACCGCATTATTACCGGTGCGCAAGAGACTCGCTGGGTGGATGAGCGCATGTGGATCATGCCGAATGAAAAAGGGCAGATTGCCCACCATGAAGGTATTCTACTGGACGTCACCGAACGCAAGCAGGCCGAGCAAAGCTTGGCGCAGGAGCAGGCCGCCAGAGCGTTCATACGAGAGACTTTTGGCTCTTATCTGAGTGAGGAGGTAGTCACTGAGATACTCGAATCGCCCGAAGGAATCAATCTCGGGGGTGAGGAGAGAGAAATTACCATTTTGGTATCGGATCTCCGAGGCTTCACGTCCATGACCGAATCGTTGGGGTGTCATCATGTCTTAGAGATAATTAATCGGTACCTGGAAACCATGACTGAAATCGTCCTGCGACATGGGGGTACCATTGACGAATTCATGGGAGACGGAATTCTGGTGTTCTTTGGAGCACCTCAGCCGTTCCCCGACCACTTCAGGCGAGGGATCAGGTGTGCAATTGATATGCAGGCAGCTATGGTGGAATTCAACGAGGAGGGTCTTCGGTTGGGGCAACCCCAACTGCAGATGGGGATCGGCATCAACTGTGGCGAACTGGTCGTGGGAAATATGGGTTCGCGCAAGCGCAAGAAATATGGTGCCGTGGGAAGCCCGATCAATGTGGCCTTTCGGGTCGAGGCCCAGACCGCTGGAGGAGAAATCCTTGTAACGCCGGCTATCTACAACAGACTCGCCAAAGAATTGTTGGTGGGGACTGTCAGGGAGACCCATCTCAAGGGTGTGGAGGGCCCAGTGACACTCTACCGAATTGTCGGCCTAAAAACTGCTGAGAATGCGGTGCAACAATCGCCGTCAAAATCTCCGTCCACTTCAAGATTCTCTGCGCTCTAAAGGAACCTTTTCCTTTCCTTCAGCATCTTCACGCCCTGACAAGAAAGTTTCCACCTGAAATGAACTGATGCAACTAGCGCATACTGTGAAAGCAGTAATGAGTGTGACCGCAGGGGTTTTTCCCTTGGTCCTGCGCTTTCCGGAATTCCAGCGCTCCCAAAAATAAGCATGATGTCTCCCGAATTAAACGTACGAATCTCAGGGCACGACCAATAGAGCTGGTTTCCGCAGATGGGCCTTTCATTCGTCCTGAGACCTGACAAGCACCGGACCATGGCGGGAGTCCGGGATTTGGAGTAAGATTAGACATGGTTTGTTGCGATTCTCATCATGGGATGTCGCGGGGTCGGGCGTGACAGACATATGGACCTCATGGCGAAGTTGCCAGGGGCCGCAGTCTGTGGAGTCTAATTGATTTTACCCATGCGGTAGACTACGTTGAAGACTAAGAAAAACCACGCTGCTTTTTGGCATCAGGGAGGTCTTTTCTCTCTGGGTGTCGTGGGGGACCACGCTGGACTTTTTCTGAGGAGGTATCAACACCCGACTTCGTATTCGCTTGAAGACTAGCAGATTGGCAATAACACCGCGTAATTCCAGCCTGTTAAACAGGGCCGGTCCATTTGCAACACGGATGGAGGTGAGTTCATGGTGTCAGCAGAAGAAAATAAGGCAATCGTCCGTCGTTTCTATGACGAATTCTTTAACAAAGGTAACCTCCAGATAGTCAACGAATTACACACGTCCGAATCGGAGGCAGGTGTGGCTGTAAGACGTGCGCGGGTCATGTGTGGGGTCAGGTCTTGAAATGACAGATATTCTCGATTACTCTCAGACTATGAGCAGACCGTTACGCGTTATATGTCCTGGAGCGGTCTATCATGTTACCCCCAGGCGAAATGCTCGAGCGAAGATTTTTCAGGACGCTCAAGACCGCTAGAACTTCCTTTCCGTCTTGGCCGCTGTAGTCAAACGATACACCTGGCTCTCTCATGCTTATTGCCTTATGGACAACCACTACCACCTTTTGATCGAAACTCCTGATGCCAACCGCTCCATTGGCATGAGGCAACTAAACGGCACTTTTACTCAGAAATGCAACCGGAGGCACAAAAGATGCGATCATATCTTTCAAGGACATTTCAAAGCGATACTTGTTGACAAGGACAATTAAATTCTCGAACTGTGCCGATCTGTCGTTCTCAGCCCGGTGCGGGCTAGGATAGTCGAAAAGGCAGAGCAGTTTCCATAGAGCAGCTATCTAGACACTGCTGGATTGGAATCGGTACCGGCTTGGCTTTCGGTAGACTAGATACTCAGTTTGCTTGGCCCCAAGCTCAATGTAGCCCAGGCGAGATATCGGGACTTCTTACAAGAGGTTGTGCCTGCAGCATCACCCTGCGAAGCGCTTCAGGGGCAAGTAATCTTGGGTGGAGAAGGTTTTGTCGAAAAGTTCAAAAACTTGATTTCGGACAAAGAGAACTTCAGGGAGATCCCGCGACAACAGAGTTACCTCGGCAGGCCAAGTCTGGAAAAGCTCTTCCAAATGAATGACTCAAAAATCAGCAGAGATCGCTGTATTTACGAAGGAGACGTGAAATACGGCTACACTCTCAAAGAGATCGGGGATCACCTGAAGATCCGCTATAGTGCCGTTAGCAAAGTGATTTCAAGAACAGCCAATCCGACAAGAGCTGAGTTGGCGGGACACATTCTTTATGTTACTGTGTAGCCACCACAGGAGGGTGTCATCATGGCTGAGCACGGAGCAGGGTTTGAGCAGTTGACATGGGACGATCTCACCTCGTGGGCAGGTGCCAAAATTCTTTCCCGTGGCAAGTCCTACAAGCGGCAGGTGAGTGATCTACGTCGCACAAATGACGGGGGAATTCTTGCCTGGGTTCACGGAACGAAGAGGTACGTTACCGTGGCCAGGAGAGACTCTTCCGGAACCCTCTCGGCGGTATGCTCGTGTCCGTACGCCTGGAGTCCGTGTAAACACAGTGTTGCTGTAGTCCTCGCCTATCTGGATAGCGTCAAGAACAAGCAAGATGTTCCGCAGGTCGCGAAGAGTGACAGACGGCTGAAGTTGATCGCGGACCTTTCAAGTCAAGAAATCACAGATGCACTTTGGGAAGAGGATGGGGATGACGAGGCCGAGGAGGACTTCCACGAATCGGGGCAAGGAACGGCGGAGAAATACACCATGCCTGTTGGGAGATCGCGTTCGGCTCGGACAAGAAAAAGCAATCGAGCGGAGGTAGTGCGCCAGAGAATCGAAGGCATGAGCCGGGATCAGCTCCTCGAATTCGTGACCAGTCTGGTTCAGGAATATCCCGAGATCGGTCGCAAGATTGAAGAGGGGGAAGCACTCAAGGCCGGTCACATCACCAAAATCGTCAGGTCAATCAGGGCCGAGATAGAAGAGCTCACTTCTGAACCGGCTTGGGCTAACTACTGGTCTGGCGAGAGCAGTATCCCAGACTATTCGCGGGTACGGGAGCGCTTACAGTCACTGCTGAATTCAGGTCACGCCGACGAGGTAGTCAAGTTGGGCAGAGACTTATGGCGTTTGGGTAATGAGCAGATCGGGTCATCGGACGATGAAGGTGAAACTGGCTCACAGATTTCGGAGTGCATGGAGGTTGTCCTGCAGGCTGTGACAAAATCTTCGTTGTCCCCTCGGGACCAAATTCTTTGGATCATTGATACTCATCTCTCAGACGAGTACGGCCTGCTCGATGGCTCAGAAAACTACCTGGAAGAGTTGAAGGACAAGCAATCTTGGAGTGAAGTTGCCGACTCCTTGCTGGGGCGTCTTGAAGGCATGCCAGGGGGGCACAAGAAAACCGACTTCTCGTCAGGCTACCGCAGGAAGAGGATTATGAACTGGGCCATCGAGGCTCTAGAGCGCTGCGGGAGACGCAAGGACATTATCCCGCTGTTGGAGCGAGAAGCCCCGATAACGCAATGCTACGGCACTCTCGTGGAACACCTTCTCTCCGCGACACGGAGGGCGGAGGCCAAAGTGGTTGCAGTAGACGGCTTTCGACGGACCATAGACAGTGCTCCCGGAATAGCATGGGACCTTGAGGCCAAGCTGCTCAGGATAGCGGAACAAGACAAGGACCTTCCGCTGGTTGCTACATATCGCAGCCTGGAATTCTTTCATCGTCCATCTTTGGACTCGTACAAGACCCTCAAGGAAGCGGCAGAAGTCGCGGGGCACTGGCCTGCTGTTCGAGAAGCCGCAATACGCTTTCTTGAGACCGGCAGCAGACCCGATGTGCAAGGAGCAAACGCCACGAGCAATACGACGCCCGAGAGCAAGGAGCCGTGGCCACTTCCCTCCACGGAGATATCAGCGGCTTCAGAAAAGACGTCACGTCACCACTTTCCAGACACCGGCACCCTGACAAGAATCGCCATTCATGAGAAAGACACCGACACGGTAATCCGAAGGTACGATCTGTCCAAAAACACCAGGTTCTTTGATGGCTCTATTCGCGATGAGGTCGGTGAAGCGGTGAAGAAATCGCGTCCAGATGTATCTCTCGAAATATGGAAGAATCTGGCTGAGGACCAGATAAAGCTGGTCAAGCCCGCGGCCTATGAAGTTGCGGCAAGATACTTGCGCAAGATGCGGGACATTTATCAGAAAACTCATCGCATGGCCGAGTGGACCACCCTCGTTAAGAGCATTCGGGCCGCACACAAACCAAAACGCTCCCTGATGCAGATTATGGACACCCTGGAAGCAAAGAGGATTGTTGATACGTGAGTTCTTTGCTACTTTCTTGTTTACGGTTTTGAGGTTCGCCCCCAAGTTCAAAGCTGTACCAATGCTGTCTCGTTGGAACGGTTCGTTGGGCCGTAGCGGCGGAGACATCAGGCCGTTTCGATGGGATTCAATACACCTGCCGGCACCGGGCAAGATGCCTGTCTCCTGTAGCACTATAAGGGTCTGCTTCAAACATGGCATCGATCAATGCGGTGCGTTGCGCTCGGGCTGGTGCAAGTCCTCTTGGAATGTTATCGGGTTGGTCCCGACGATGCGAGCCGCGATGACCGCGGTAGGGCCGACAGCTCCCATACGGAAGATGGTGATGATTGCTCCTTTCGGAATCCTCAAAGAGTTCATCACAGTGCCAGTTCGGGTCATCCCCTCGGCATAGTTCCGCCCGGTGAACCGTTTACTTCAGGCAGATACTCCCGCACTGGAACCGCATTGATCTGTTTGAGATAATCCTTTATGTCCTTGGCAGGTTAAGCAAATTTGATCAAATTCTCCATTTTCCACCGCGGCAATCATGAAGCATACATGGCAAACCAGACTTTCACCGTGATCAATTATTATTGCCGGGTGCGGGAAAATCTTCTGTGTATCCGATCTGCAATGGCACGGACTACAGCAGCGCCGGCGAATTCCGCACAACTTGACCAGACAATCACGACCCGACGCTTATAGCGGCAAACAGGTGCCCGCGATTGCCCCCGCCCGCTGATCTGACATTGCCGCGCAAAATCGCACCCTTACCGCATATAGTGTTTTGCAGTTGACAAAGCACAACATGTAGTATAGGGTTCTCTCATTGGGGGGTCGAAACCCGACCGGAGCGCCGGTGGGGAAAACGCGAATTCCATTTAGGTTTTGACCCGAGAAAAGGGAGGCAGGGTTCCTTAAATGAAGAAATCCCTTTTTGATTCGGTAGATTAGGGACGGCGTCAATAACTCCGCTTGAGCTGATTGGGAAACTTGAATCTTACAAAGAACGGGAACGGCTAAATGTTCAAGATCGGCGACGCAGTAGTTTATTCATCCTCCGGCGTAGCGCGAATTATCGATGTAAGAGAGGAGAAGATAAGAGATTCCCATCAGCGGTGCCTGATCCTGGAAACGGTGAACGGAGCATTGATAAAACTCCCTCTGGAAAAAGCTGAAGCCGGCGGTATGCGGACGGTCACTAACGAAGAAGAAGTTCCTGGGGTAATTGAAATTCTGAGAAAGAGGGAGATGAAAACCGATTCACAAACGTGGAACAGGAGGCTCCGCGATTACCAAGACAAAATAAGAACCGGAATCATCCTTAATGTGGCTGAAGTATTCAGAGATTTAACTCTCCTCAAAGAAGCCAAGGATCTCTCCTTCAGCGAGCGCAGACTTCTAGATCAGGCCGGGAGTCTACTGATAAATGAACTCTCCATTGCGAAAAAAACCGACACGAGCGAGATAGAGCGCACTATTAATCAAATTTTTTCTAAGTCCACTCCTTCTGCATCCCCCGATATGCGCCAGTCCTGATCGAGCGTTTCCCATGCTCTCACCATATTGAACAAGTCCCCCTGTGTACTTTCTTAACATTTCATCCAGGATTATGATGATCTAGTGTGCTTCATCGGGTGGATCAAACGGCCGTTGTTCAACCTCGGTCTCGCGAGAAAACAATTGCTGGAAGGAATGGCCATCGGCTTGCGGTACCACAATACAAAAACGTTGACTGGCTGTTCAGCCACAAGTACTTTGGACTACTATAGGAATCAGAATACTGCTGTGTACTGCGACTGGCAGGGATTCGTGTGAAAACCTGCCCTTTAATAGTCAACGAATTGCACACGTCCGACTATCAACATCATGACCCAGATGCCCCCGATCCAGGAGGTGGGGCCGAGGGCTACTTCAGACGCAATACCGTCTTATTTCATCGTTGTAAGTCGGGGTTAAATGCCGAGATAGGTCTTCATGATGCGGGCGTCCTGAAGAATCGTTTTACTGTCCACGTGATCCACGATTATGCCATTTTCCATAACGTAGCTTCGATTGGCGATGTTCAGGGCCTGCCGAACATTCTGCTCGACCAGCAGGATGGTAACCCCCGCTTCGTTAATCTTGCTTAAAATATTAAAAATGGTTTTGACGATCCGAGGAGCTAAGCCAAGAGAGGGCTCATCCAACATCAACACTCTCGGTTGGCTCATCAGGCTCCGACCCATGGCCAGCATTTGCTGCTCTCCGCCGGAAAGGGTCCTGGCCATCTGATTCAGTCTGTCCTTCAATCTTGGGAAATAGGTATATATGGTTTCAATAGATTGCTGAAATCCTTGCGGGTCCGTAATATTATATCCGCCCATTTCGAGGTTTTCCAAAACCGTCATATCCGGGAAGAGGCGGCGGCCTTCCGGCACCTGCACCAGGCCCGATAGCACCCGCTTATGGGGAGGAAGCTTTTCAACGGATTTACCGTCCAGCCAAAAATGATCTTTCGCAAGCTGGATAAGCCCTGAAAGGCTGTTGATCAGGGTTGTCTTTCCGGCACCATTGCTTCCTATCAGGGCTACAATCTCCCCTCGCTTCACCTCCAGATCTATTCCCCGCAGAATATTTAAGCCCCCCAGGTATACGTGTAGTGTGATTATCGCATTGGTTGAAAAAATGTGGTCTTGCCCCAGGTGAGCTTTAGAAGGGCAGAACCAGATCTCCTCCAACGCCCCAGAAATTTACGTTCATACTTACAGTCTGATCGGCTTCCTGAGAATAAGCCGGAAGAACACCGAAACCGAAATTGCTGCTTTCCGACTGTACTTCCGGGGTCGATCCGTTCATGTACACGTACAAGTACTTTGCCCAAACGTCTAGAAAAGCCCTGTTTACCAAATCAACGTGGGTGCCGCTCTTTACCTCGAAAGCGTATCTCCTCAACCCCTTTGCGTTAGTGGTTTGCTTCCCGTAGAGGAAGTCTGGGCCAAAAATGGGATCATTGTCATTATAGGAGCCTGCCCTCATCCTAATAGCCCCAACCACAAAGCCCATGAGGACGCCGCACCGTAACCCCGCAGCCCAAGAGTTCAGTCGTGGTGGGTGGTCTCTAGGCCAAAGAACATACCTCATTTTAGCAGTACGATTAAACAGGAGCCGCTTCAAAAGTCAATGAGAAAGTTCCAGTCGTAAAAATCAAATGCAATAGATGATGAGTTGTGGTCATCAGCCTGACTCACTGTCAAAAATCCCCTGCGGATGAGACTTGTCTGGTGTGGCAGGATGGCCCGCCGAGGGTGTCCGAATAGTGTCCATCAGAAGCGAAAACTCAAGGATGAACCGAGGGATGGAGGAAGGCTGACCAGTGCATGGCGATGGGGTCTTCTGTGTTCACCTTTTGTTCACGTTTCGTGGGATTTCGACGGACCAAGTTGCCTGCTCCATCCGCCTGGGCCTTTGGCGCCTGAAGCCGAACAACTCTGCAGTCAAGGCGATGAGGCTTTGGTTCTTTTCCGCCACACATTCGAGAATGTCGCGAGGAAGAAAACAACAGGCTGAAAGGTGAAGTTACGAGGAAAGTTCCGTGTCACGTCAGCCGGATAAGCAGTGGCCAGCCGTGAAGCGCGCGGCAAGCGACGATTTGCGCTGCTGTCCGCCCGTGGAGATGATCCCGTCAAATAGCTTTCTGCCCGTATCAAATCCTATGCCGGAAAACGTGGAATGACATATTTGAGCCTGTGACAGTGCTGCGACCGTAGAAGAGGAATGTAGCCACCCCGACCGCCTGGACGAACAAGATTACCTCGGGATCCCAAAGGGAAACCAGCCCGGCCGTCAAATCAGGTGGCGCAAGCGGTCCGGACCCCGGTTCGGTGGGGAGGACGTAAGCCACTCCTATTACAAGCAAGATGCTTAATGCAGACATGATCTGATACGGCGAAATCTTTCCTTCGCCTCTATAATCCGCTCGTAAGGTCTCGGACCAGACTCTCCAGAGCTGCGTCACAACGAATGTAAGAATGAGCGCTGCGGAATAGTATGAGTTGAGGAACAATAGAATTCCCGCCAGTCCCACAGATGTGTTCACAACCGCGGTCATGGCCTGAATAGGAACGACCGGAACCCCATCGAATCCACTTTCGTAGGCGATCTTCTTGGTCTTGCCAGAAAAGACGAATGCCCAGGAGCCAAGCAGCTTCCGAGTCAATTCGGAACACTCGGATAACGGCTTTCCATAGCAGCAACCGAAGCTTATGCAAGCCAGGCGTCCGATTCCCTCTCCCAGGGCGTATGCCACTGCCGGCGCCGCCATTAGGGCCGGCATTGGTACTCTGAGATCGGGAAACGGTCCAAATATTTTGCCAAAGCCCCAAACCAAGGGAGGAGCCGCAAGAACGCCGACAAACGTAGCACCCGCCACCGTGAAAGTGCCGGGCTTCTTCTCGACCAGCGCGGCCATGACTTTGGCGGCAGGGATGCAAACCATGAGCAGCGAGCCGATCGCGGGAATAGTCATTCGGACCGGGATTCCAACTGCGCCCAACAAGATTAGGATGACCGTGACTGCTGCTAGCGTAGCCCCTCCCAATATTAGCCCGTATGCAGTGATATTTAGACCTTGCCAGGTATCCGGACTTTTCTTGAACACAGGAATGGACGCAATGACCTGCCACTCTTCGCGAAGCAGGGCACTGAAAGACCAGCGGAAGAGGAGTCCGAGAAACATTGCGATCACTGCGACAAAAGTTACGTTTATCATATTGAATCCTGCTAATCTTTCTTGCTTTAAAACGGAGCCTTGAGAAACATGACTATGCTTGGTTCAGCTGACATGTATTGAATCTTAAAAGCGACCGGGTGTGGAAGAACCTTCGGTTCATTTAGGTCGTACCGCTGTCGCTATCAGCGATCGAACCTTCAGGTCTGTTTCAGCGATAGGGATGCTGAATCCCATAGAGAACCGGCTTTGCACATCACACCGCCGCATATTCGCGACCAGATCGGCGGCAAACGTGATCCTTCCCTTTTGAAACAGCAGCAAGTCCGTACTACTTCCAGGGCGATAGAGACTCTTTGGAGCGCCCTTGCTCAGAAACATGCCCGTTGTAACGCTTCGAGGGTTTTCGTATTTAGTTTCACTGTAGGCTTGGACGATGTCACCTATCATGAGCGCCACGATCTCTATCATGGCCACAAGACCGACTCCGGCGCCGTTCTGGACATCCGTATCTATTACCGTGACTACACGTTTGTTTTTCGAGCATGGCGTAACCACATGGACTACCGCACCCGGATTGCAGGAGTGGTATCTGCCTGGAATCTCATAAAGATCCAGCACTATGCCGGATACCGGAGTATGGTTGTAATGATATTTGTCCGGAGTTAGCCTGAATATGGCGAAATCCCCCTCCCTGAAGGCGGATATGAAGTGTGGCTTGTCTATGCCGAGGAGTTCGTCTAAATCAAAGAACTTGTCCTTGATGAAAAACAGGGAAGTCTCACTGAGCGAGCCAAGTATCACCCTTGAATCTGCTGGAGAAACAACTGCTTCAGGATTGTCCGGCATGGGTCTGTGTTCCCAATACCGGATCTGTCGCTCGAAAATCTTTCTAGGAGTGTCCATACGCTCAAGAGGCTCGACGCATTCCCTGAAATCCACCCCACACTTCTCAAGAAACCGCTTCCCCAAAGGGGCGCCTGAAAGATCATAATTGAGATGCGCAAGGAGGCGGCTCATTCTCGCACTGGTCAGGGCTCGAAACATTGTTGGAGCTTTCTCTCTTGCGAGTGAGTACAGCATGTTTACGGCTTTGTCCGAACGCAGCGCCTCAGTATGAACCTTACCAGTTTCCCGCTCTACGTATTGGTGTTGGATCCGTGTCATCACGTTGAGTTGTCGCCAAAGTCCTTTCCGATTTGATCGTGTCATTATGTATCGCAATCACAAATAGTTTTATTAACGTAATAAGGGCATTCCGAGGGAGCGTTTCGGCAATGAGGTCGTCTCGGATTCCCGCCAGGAACTCACCTGCGCTACGATCTTGGAGCAGATACCGAGCTGCCTCTTTCGCTGCCGGGTCGAGCGCGCCGGACGCCGAATCCATTGTCTTGAAGTCCTCAGCTAGAAATGTAATGGCTTCTTCGATGTGCTTTTTTCTGAGAGCGCTTCTATAGTATCTTTCCGCCGCGATGTTGAACTCGGTGGCATCCGCGCGCAACGGTGAATCAACACCGAGCTTCCCGAGTATGCCCTGCGTGATCTTGCCTGCAGCGGAGTGCTGTTGAGGCTCCTCGAGGCGCCTCACAAGGCTCTCCATTGTATCCTCAAGACCTAGCAGCTCGATCAGGTCAGCCGCATCCGACCGTATCAGATTGGCCAGCGCCAGGCGATACTGCCGATTGTAAATCCGAAGGTAACCCTTGTACCGCCTGCTGTAACGGACTCCCCATGTTCGCTCTAGTATCTTCCTGAGAAAGATGTTGCCGGTGTCGCTCCGAACGAAGAACGTTGGAATCCCGATGGCAGAGCCGAAGAATATCTGGCGGCGTTCGCTTTCGATTAAAGGATCGTCCGGAATATGTCCATGATTGAATGCTCCTTGGAGCGCATACTTAAATGCTAGCGCCGTGACAAGCGTCTGAAGATTCACCGCTTCACTCATATCGTCCGCAAGGCTGTGAAACAAGCTGTAGTAACGTCCCTCAAAGCCGGAGAATCCGCTCTTCGCGAACTCACGCAATCTATACAACAGATATATGGACATGTTCGTATCGAAAATGCCTAGCTCTGAGAGGTCCTTTTTCAATCGGGATTCGCTGTCGAGTCGGCCGTCCAAGGCCGGGCTCTTCGGCGTGCTCATCAGTGCGACCAGATAGTCTATCAGCCTAAAATCCGGAACAAAATCTCCTCTCAATCGAAAAAGGAAACTTATGACTCGGTCCAATAATTTGAGCCCGAAGGGAGTCAACGGCTGACCGAAAATCTTCAACCCAGCCTTTTTCTTCCAGCGTCGCCAAATCATTCTGAGGTTGGTGTAGTCCAGCTCGTGCGGTAAAAAGCCTAGAACCCGTTCGGGATGAAAATCGGAGAAATCCAACCTATAGGGTGCTGCGCTGTAGGTGTCTACAAACAAGGGAAGAAAATGTTCGACTATCTTGATGATCAGATCGCCTAGGTGTTTCTCGTGAGCGGCGCCATAGCCCGACGCGTGATCTGCCAGACGGTTGGTCAGCTTGACGCTTCCTAGACTGACGTGAGTGCCATTATTGGCAAGGCTGATGTTGGAGACATTCGGAAGAACAACAAGATTTCTGGTAATGATCCCCGCGTCGCGCAGCTTGGAAAGGGCATTTAACTGACTTCGGCTCAGGACCTGATGGCACAGGCACATGTACTGATGTTTGGCCTCTCCGTCGTCCCAGCCGGAAAGGCATGGGCTCATGAAAAGTTCGCGGTAGAACGCGTCCGATATGCACTCATTCAACTGCTTCTGTCTGATCGGCGGGTGAGGCGAGAAGTAGATCATAGCCTTCTGAGCCGAGTCAGGCCTTGTGAAAGTCACATTGGCGTACATGACAAGCAGTTGTGTGAGCAAGAATCTCTTGGCCGTTTCCCTGGCTAGGGCTCTGCCCAAACCGGTGTCGGGCCTCAACGGAACAACGTGAAAGGAAACGGTTTCAGGGGAAGTGTTGTCACTGAGCAGGTGGTCCATGATACGCATGCCCGTGGCCCGGACAAGCCCAATGGGATCGGGCTGATCGCCGAGAACGTCCGCGAGAGATATCTTGATGAGATAACTTATTGGGATGCGGAGAAATTCATTTCCGTCTTCACTCACGATGAACCTAGCGACATCAGTCCTGGGAGGACTGTTCAGATCTCGCCGGTTCGAGAGGAAGTCCGCCTCAAGAATTGTTCGCGCGAATGGATTGAGAGTCTTGATTGGAAACCTGAACCAACTGTTTTCCCATACGTCTTCAGAATTGCCGTTGAGATAGTTCTCCAGCTCTGCCACAGCGTGTCTCGACGCATCTCCAGTCAATGCCCGCCTGACAATGTTTGCGTAGTAGTTCGAACTAGCAATGGTGGATGGAAGATCTACATCATCTTTCGTTCCGCAAACCGCCACCTGCAGTTCAGTTTCGGATCCCGCTGTCGCGTCGTTGAGTGAGAATGGTAGGGACGCCGCGAAGCTATGAGATCGAGGAACAGGTATGCCCAGGGACTCACGAATATTCTCCATCACAAAAGTATCCCCTCTTCTTCGCTCGGCAGCGTGCGTTGCGTTCAAAATAGTCACCGTTCCTCCGTCCGCGAGAGTGTCTTTCCTTGGGGAAGTTGGTCAGTTAGCACTTATGCTCTCATCCTATAGTGATGTTAGCAGCTAGTTAGCAGATCAAGAGAACTTGGTTAATAGTATTTTTCTAAGGATCTGTATTAGTTGGCGGCAACGTTCAAAAATGTTATGTTCTTCGAAACCATCTGATATGGTTTAGGAAATTCGCTAACATCGACAATTAGTCAGATGGTCGGGAGCAATGCGCAGAGTATGGCGCCAATTCTGTCTCCGTGGCGAAAGGATGAAGCATCTGTGTAGTAATCCCAATTTACACGACTTCGGTTTAAATATCGAAGCGAGCCTCGTCAAAAGCTTTTGCAGTATAAGTAAGGTGTGTCCCGTATGAGCGCTATTCTTTGAAGCGGTAACCCATACCTCTCACCGTCTGTATCGCCTCGCCTGAATTATAGAGCTTCTTTCTTAAACTCACAATTTGCACGTCGACAGAGCGTTCGGTTACGGAGTAGTCAAATCCCTTAATCGCTCGAATTATTTGCTCGCGGCTGAATACCCGACCGGGACTAGACGCGAGAAGATGTAGGATCTCGAACTCCGTTGCTGTTAATATTATTAAAATCCCGTCTGACGTGACCTTGTGCCGGTTCAGGTCTATGATCAAATGCCCCCGTTTCACAATGGCGATCTCATCAGCATCCAGGTATCTGGCCCTACGGAGCGCGGCCTTCAATCGGGCCAGCAGGACCCTTGGGCTGAACGGTTTTGTGACATAGTCCTCAGCTCCCGATTCCAGGCCACTGATAATATCGTCATCTTTGTTCCTGGCAGTAATCATAATAATGGGGATTTGCCTCGTCGCAGGATTACTCTTTAATTCTCGACAAACGTCCATCCCATCCAGGTCCGGCAGCATGCGGTCGAGCAATATCAGGTCCGGTCTTTCTTCCTCCACCCTAGTTAAGGCCTCCTCGCCGGACGGTACGCAGTCGACGCTATAGCCTTCTCTAGTAAGATTGTATTTAACTTGTTCGACGACATTTTCCTCGTTATCAACGACAAGAATCTTCTCTTTTCCTATGAACTTTGCTTGAGGGACAAGCAACGATAGACCTCCGATTACTTAAGCGCGGCCGGTAGACTTTCCACCCAATCTCTGATTTCATCCCTGATTCGGCGATAATGGGCCAGCTTTGCCTCTTCGTCCTCCTCGTTCGTTGCGAGCGCAGGGGGATCTTCGAATCCTTTGTGCAGCACAGTTGCGCGACCAAGGAACAAAGGGCAACTTTCCTTGGCATGGTTACAGAGAGTAATCACGTAATCGAATTCCTTTTCCTCGAGTTCATCGATCGTCTTGGAATGCTGAAATGAAATGTCCACTCCAACCTCGGCCATCACGCTCAGGGCCCTGGGATCGAGACCATGCGGCTCGACGCCTGCCGAAAATGGTTCTATCAGGTCACCTCTCAAGCGCCGTGTCCAGCCTTCAGCCATCTGGCTACGACAGGAATTGCCGGTGCACAAGAACAGGACCTTGATTTTGGTCTGAGTGTGTCCCATCAAAAACCTTCTGACGTTGTCACAGGAAACTGCTGAGAGGCTTCTGTAGATTGAGAGCAGGCATTGACCTTATGTCAGCGTGCATTTCGTTTCAGGTCTGAGCCTGTTTCTCCGATTTGTCCTGCACGCAGATGCTGCCATGGTATTCTTAATGGGGAATGTTAAGCACAGGTTACCGAAATGCTAATAAATTGTTAGTAGTCACAATAGATCATGGCGCCTGCCGGTTTGCTTATAGCCGGCCGGGAGAATGCTAGGAGCCACGATGATGGGAAGATGATCAAACTCCTCCAGACCGTTCAGAGAGGTCCTCGTCGGCAAAATCTTCCATCAGAATCCTTTCACTCTCACCCGCAACGGTTGTAATGGGATATATGGCACGGGCCCGGTCACTCCAGGCGAGG
The DNA here is from genome assembly GCA_052144015.1 of Desulfomonilaceae bacterium. Taxonomy (GTDB): domain Bacteria; phylum Desulfobacterota; class Desulfomonilia; order Desulfomonilales; family Desulfomonilaceae; genus DATJPW01. The sequence continues at coordinate 4,365 of JBKQRG010000083.1, read as the reverse complement.
AATAGCTATTTTCGTAACGGAGAATATTACGAAACCGGCTGCCAAGTACCTGAAGTCAGCTTTGGCGCGATTGCCGAATAGAGATGACGTTTTTTAATAATCACCGAACTCGATCCTAATTTATCCCTAACTACTATCGTCTACAAATTGGCGAACCCTCCCATAAAGAGTTCTACAGTAGGCATGTGTTTCGATTTTCAGGAGGTATCCGTATGCGGGATTTTTTCGAGAGGCGCTTCAACCCTGTTAGCGCACTCACGTTTGCTTTGTTGCTGGGCTTTCTCTGCGTCCCCCTCATGGGGGCGGTAACGTGGAACATGTATCAATCTTTGTCACGGATCGCCACGAATGAGATGGGCTTGCAGAGGCTCATTGGAACGATCTCGCACCTGAGTGAATTCCTCAGTATGTCAGCTCAAATGGCCGCGGCCACCGAGGATCCCGGCTGGGAGAGTCGATATCGCGGCAAAGAAGGAGATCTCGATCAGGCGCTTGCAGACGTCGCTATGCTTGCCCGGGAAGAATATCACAAAAATTACGCCGCGCAGACAAAGATGGCCTACACGAAAATGATCGAGCTGGAATCCCTTGCCTTCGCTCTTGTTCGGGCAGGAAGAGCCAAGGAGGCATCAGATCTGTTGAGAGGGCAGGATTATGCTGCACAAAAAGATAGCTATTTTCAAGGTATAAACAAATTAACATTAGCCATCCAGAAACGAATCGAGGAGGAGACCCGGTGGCTGCGCAGTCGCTTCTGGCTTGTAAGTTCCCTCGGCGCCTGCGCTGCATTAGCCCTCATCCTTGTCTGGGGTCGAATTTGCATCTTTTTGCAAAGACATTTCAAGAAGCTGAAGCGAACGGAAGAAGCTCTCGCCGCGGAGAAGGACCGTCTTTCAGTAACACTCCGATCTATCGCAGACGGAGTAATCTCCACCGATGTCAACGGCAAGGTCCTGATGATGAATCCTGTGGCGGAAGAACTTACCGGCTGGTGGCTGAACGAAGCCATGGGAAGAGACCTGGAGGAGGTCTTTCATATAGTCAATGAAACTACACGCGAGCGGCGCGGGAATCCGGTGGAGAAAGCGCTGAAGACTGGGCGTGTCTCTGACCTCATAAACCACACGCTTCTTATTTCTCGCGGCGGCATTGAAAGGATCATTAGTGACAGCGGCGCCCCGATCCTCGATCAACGGGGAAACGTCGTTGGAGCAGTGTTGGTTTTCCGTGACACCACGGACCAGGTGCGAATGGAGGAAGAACTCCTCAAGGCAGCAAAGCTCGAGTCGGTCGGTTTACTTGCTGGTGGGATAGCTCATGATTTCAACAACTTGCTCACGGCCATTATCGGCAACATCTCACTCGCCAAGAATGGCCTACGTTCGCATGGTTATCCGTTTGATAGGCTCACTGAAGCGGAAAAGGCGTCGTACAAAGCAAGAGATCTCACTCAGCAGCTGCTAACATTCTCCAAGGGAGGTGCGCCTATCAAGAGGTCGACCAGAATCGACGACATTCTGGCTGACTGGGTAAGCTTTTCTCTTCGCGGTTCCAACGTTCGATGCGAGCTCAACGTTTCGCAGGAGTTGTGGTCTGTCGACATCGACGAGGGACAGATCGGTCAAGTAATCAACAATCTCATCATAAATGCCGACCAGGCTATGCCTTGTGGAGGGATTATCCAAGTCTCAGTCTGCAACCTTGCCGTCAAACCCGGAGACGAAACTCCTCTGGGACCCGGCAATTACGTGCAAATCACTGTTCGAGACGAAGGAACAGGTATTGCAAAGCAACATTTGCATCGGATCTTCGATCCCTACTTCAGTACCAAACCTACCGGCGTGGGCCTAGGACTCTCTACGTCATACAGCATTATGAAACGTCACGGCGGACAGATCACTGTGGAATCACAGGTCGGCATAGGGACCGCGTTTCAACTTTATCTCCCCGCTTCTCACACTCCGACACCAGTGCAGTCGTACCATGAACCGGTGCCGATTCTCGGCAAAGGAAAGATTTTGCTCATGGACGATGATGACGCAGTGAGGTGCCTGACGCAGGAATTGCTCGAGTCCCTTGGATACGAGGTTCAATTGGCTGCGGACGGCAGTCAAGCGACAGAACAGTACGTCAAGGCAAACGATTCAGGGACTCCCTTCGATGTTGTGATTTTGGATTTGACCATTCCCGGGGGTATGGGAGGCAAGGAAACGATTCGCCAGCTTCAGAACGTGGACCCTGGTGTCAAGGCCATTGTATCCAGCGGATATTCAAATGATCCGATTATGGCCAGTTTTGAACAGTACGGATTCAGCGGCGTGCTCGCCAAGCCGTATGGGCTTAAGGAGATCAGTTCCGTGCTGCACGCAGTTGTGAATAGAACGAATGGGAATTTCCAGGAGAAATCGATGAGCAATTGAATTTGGCTGGCAAGCGAATAATTAGCACATTGCTAATACCAGTCTAATTCTGACGACTGACATTAATTGTAACCTATGAGTGGGGACGATCTGAAAATTGAAGCCCCTGTAACCGCGGGGGCGGGTGACCATCTGAATTGTCCTGTTTCGGAAGCATGAATTGGAGGGAAAGGTGATGAAAAATGTGCATAGTTGTTGCTTGACGACAACCATACTGCTGTTCGCCATGATTATCGTGTTTTGCACTGTCAGTGCTCACGCACAAAACGCCAACAACATTCTTGTGAGTGGCTCCAGGTACATGTATTTCGCGGTCACAGACCTTGCAAGGTATTATGGAGACAAAAACCCCAACGCGAATATCACTGTTTCGGCCGCTGATTCGGATACTGGTTTCCGCAAGTTCTTGAATCGTGAAATCGATGTTCTCATGTCATTCCGCATCCTTGACGAGGACGAAAAAGCCGAAGCATCCGAGCACGGCCTTCAACTCGTGGAACAAATGGTTGGATATGGAGCGGTCGCAATCATTACTCAACCCGATAATCCTGTAGGCGAACTTACTCTGGATCAGGCACGCAAAATGTTCGTGGGAGAGCTGACAAATTGGAATCAGGTCGGTGGCCTTAACGAACCGATCGTCCCGATGACTCGGGATGAGTCCATTTCCGGTACCGAGACATTCTTCCGCGAATTGGTCCTAAAAGGCCCGGCATCGGCCCAGAATCTCGTGAGAGTATGCGATTATGACATCATCAGGGCTGTGTGGAAACAAAAGGGCGCGGTAGCGGATGCCCGGTTTGTTGAAGCGATTCGCGGCAAATCCAGAGGCATGGTGAAAATCATGGCGATCAAGGAAAACGATCGTAACATTCACGTGGCCCCCACTGAGGAAACGGTGAAAAACCGTACATACCCCATTTGTGGCCCTCTATATATTTATTACGATGCAAAATCCGGCAAAGCTCATTGTCGGCCGTTCATGGAATTCTGTTCCAGTCAAGGTCTTTGGCCGGTATTCGCTCTGGCGCGTTAGTTTACGCTTGACAATTCCGTCCTCCACCCTCCTTCCACCCGAGTCGGTCGTTCGTCTATTGATGCAGCGATCGGCTTCAGGTGTCTACCCGGTTCCTGGGCGGCAAACCCGTGAGCAGCGAAAATTGCTGCCCGGGAGGCCGGGCACAATCTTGTGATTTTTCCAATTCCGTAATGGTGTCAATCTTTATGATGCTCGATCATGAAGTCCAAGGTTTGTATGGGGTGAGAAATGATGATATTAGTTAACAATCCGATATTACATGGGAATCCAAAGAGCGTACAGTGCTAAGTACCCGGTACTACTTGATTTCATTCCAGACTCCTTGGAGCCGGCAAAGGATTTCGTGACCGACCGCGGTATTATTGCACGCTATTTGGCCTCACCCTCATCGGCTGCGCCCAGATGACACTTGCTACAGGATGTGGGGCCGGTCTTTTTCTTTTCTTTCTTCAATTTCTTGTGGCAACCCTGACACTTGTCGTGATAGGCCTTCTCCAGGTTCATGATTTTGCCAACTGTCTGCAGTTTGTGGCAGACATTGCATAATTTGACTTCCTGTCCTTCCTGCCACACATTCTTTGCGTCCATATAGTCGTGATGGCATTCTGTGCATTTATATTCTTTGTGCTTGGAGTGCGAAAAAGTCATCGGTTTCGTGAATACCCTCTCACTTGAGATTACGACGGCCTGGTCCGGGGCTCGGGTGGTTGCATAGGCCAGTGTGATTGCCGCGATAAACGCGCCCCCGACCAGCGCGACCAACATTTTCGCCCTATTTCTCATGATCCGTCCTCCTTGTACTAACCGAAATTGTAAGCATTCACTTATGCGCGGCACGGGAAGGGCAGACCAATTCATCGTGGCATGACGGCCCGGCGACTAATCGTTGAAGCTGCGCCTTCGCAG
>JBKQRG010000082.1:0-12823 GCA_052144015.1 Desulfomonilaceae bacterium | reverse complement strand
GGAGCGATAGGGAGTTTTGTTTCATACAATACCGCTCCTAGACCGGAATCCTGGCACAGATGCCCCAGATCCGATGAAATTCCGTCCGAAACGTCGATGGCAGCGGTGCAGGCGCCGGACGATGCCAGCATGCGGCCTTCCGCGATGTGTGGCCTCGGTTTGAGATGAGCTTCGATTGCGGCAATGGCAGCTTCTGTTTTCAGGTCCAGACCTTCAATGAGAATATCGCAACCTGCACGTGATAGGCCGGTGGGGCCGGTCAATATTATGATGTCACCTTCTTTGGCAGTGTGTCGTAACAAAACTTGGTCTGAGGGGACGAGACCGGTGACAGCTATGTTGATTACAAAATCCGTCTTTGAAGACGTCGTGTCGCCTCCAAGCACATTCACCTTGTATTGGCGCGCAAGCTCGGTCAATCCTCGATAGAATGCATCGAGCCATTCCACTTCCATTTTATAGGGTATCGCGAGACTGAGGAAAACGTCACGGGGATTACCTCCGCAAGCCGCGATGTCTGAGAGATTCGCTGTGAGCGCCCTCGCGCCGATTATTTCCGGCGCTGCCCAATCCATTAAGAAATGAACCTTCTCCAACAATAAATCAGTTGTAACGAGCAAGTATTCGTCATCTTGAACCTGTATCACTGCGCAATCATCACCGATTCCCTTGATTACGCCTTCAGGTCGGATGTTTCCCAAGGGAGATATTCGATTAATGAAGCCGAATTCGCCTATGTCTTTCAGCTTCATTCGGGATCGCCTCCTGGATTAATTTGCTTTGATTGAAAAAGTATGAGAATTGGTCTGCTCTGAATTGTAGGGCTTAGCGATCAGTTTTGGATTTCCGTTTTGCCCGGTTTTGCAGCAAGATGCCGTGATCGCCTGTGCGAGGGCTTCCTCCGCCATTTGCGCTGAACCCAAAACCCTTGTTCCGGTCTTATTCGCAGCCATTGTTCGAACATATTATGAAATTGCTGACTAACCGTGATGAGGTCTTGCTTTCTATCGCCGGTAACCTGAATTGGGATTTCATCCCAGAAAATGCTCTGGTATCTACCGTCGTCCCGGCGATAAGTGCATAGCGGCAGAATCCGCGCTTGTCCGTCTATGGCGAGACGCGCGAACACCTCATTTGCGGGAGCCGGGGTTCCGAAGTAATCCACAAATATTCCCCTCTCTGCGTCCCCTCTCTGGTCACCCAGGACAGCGAGCATTTCGCCGTCGCGCAGGCCTTGAATCATATCCGGGATCACTCCCTTATCACGATAAGTCGTAACCCCGGTCTCCTTACCGCCCCGACTGAAGAGATACTGAGAAAGAAAAGGATTCTTCAAGGGAGACATAATGAGGTTAAGCTTCATGCCCATAAATTTCACTGTGGCAGCGGAGACCTCAAAACACCCGAAATGCGAGTTCAGAAGAAGGATGCCATGATTTCCGGGTAGCATGGCAAGATTGTAAGCATTCCGCCCTTCGTACACGATTCTTCTGTCCATCTCGTCTTGGTCCCAACGGCGGATACGGAAGAACTCAATGCCTAGCATCCCGAGGTGTTCAAAACTCTTCCGCGCGGTCCTGATTATCCATTGATGAGATTGCTCCTTACCGAAAGCGATTGTCAGGTTTTCCACTGCCGCTTCACGACGGTCGGCAATTAGAACAAAAGCGCATCTGCCGAGGAAGCGCCCTGTTGCTAGAGCCCATGATTCCGGGATCATACAAAAAATCTCTTCAAATAGACGAACTAGCAAAAACAGACAGTAATCAACAAGGAGTTTGAAATTCAAGGTCCTATTCATGATCTTGCTTACCTGTTTAGTCAGGCGGGAACAATGGTGAGCTACATGCTAAAGAAAATCGTTGATTTCAAAAAGTTTAATTTTGTCCTTGAGGCCTTTGAGTTGACGTGTTCCGATTTTCCTCAATGCGAAGAGCTTCTGCCCCTTGATCTTTTCGAAGGTCTCCGGTCCGATCAAGATCTGGTCAGGTTCAGCGGTTTGGCAGATTCTGGATGCCATGTTTACTGCATGCCCTAGAACGGTGTAATCCATTCTCTCGTCCGATCCGAAGTTCCCCACTATAGTGTTACCGGTGTTTATTCCATATCGCACCTGGAATTTTAGACCTGGGGCTATGGATGCTATGGCCTTTGCGAGTTCGTGGCGCGCTCGCAGCGCGGACCGAATGGCCCGTATCGGCGCATCTTCCTGAGGCAATGGCGCGCCGTAGATGGCTATAGCAGCATCCCCGATAAACTTGTCCAAAGTGCCCTGTTCATCGAACACTATCTTGTTTACTGTTCTAAAAAACGTATTAAGAATAGCTTGGAGTTGCTTCGGCTTAGCTGACTCACACAGTGAGGTAAAATCAACTATGTCGCAAAAGAATACCGTCCCGAGCGTCTCTTTAACCTCTAGGTCTGCGGCTCCCTGAAGAATAAGATTTACTACGGGGGGTGGATGAAAACGAGCCAGGTTTTGTTGGATGACCGCTCGCTTAATCGCCTCTTCTCGTAAACGTTCGGTTAGCTTCCATCTTTGAAGAGCGAGTGCTGCCTGGTGACCTATAGCCGTCAGAAGATCCAGGTCTTCCGGCTGATAACCGCCCACCACGTCCAAACTGTCCACATATATTAAGCCCAAAATAGTTCTGTCTTCCCAAATTGGGGCGGCCATGACCGATCTAATTCCGTCGATAACAATACTATCACCCATATCAAATCGAGGATCTTCCAAAGCATTATCGGTCAGTATGGCCACTCGATCCTCGAGAATGCGATTCACAATCGTGTGGCTTATCGGCCTGACAGCTCCTTTGCCGTCTGCGGATCTTTCTTTCCTGGGAACTGGCATCTCTCCGGAATCTTTGAGCATTATAGTCGTTTGTGAAGGAGCAAAAATTTCAAAAATCTTATCCACGAGATAATCCAACATTTCATCAATGTCACGGGTAACGACCAGTTGCTCGGTAATACTATATAAAGACAAGAGATTCCGGTTCAGGCGCTCTCGTCTTACTCGTGCGCGGACTGGTTGAGTAGAGGAAGTTTCCAGCAGATAATTACTGATCATTCCGATAGGTTTAACAACCTTCTCAGTTTCGTGCTTGTGGACAAAAGGTTTGGTTCCCATTTGTGTCATTTCAAGCGTGTGGCTGTGGACCGGGTTCTCGGTGTCTCGCTCACGAAAAACCAATCGGAATGGGCCGATCTGGATAACATCCCCGTGCTTAATATGCCTTCTATTTTTTATTTTGCGGCCGTTGATCCATGTTCCATTGCGACTTTCCAGATCCTTTACGACAAATTTTTCTCCTTCTTTTGTCAAAAGGCAGTGATGTCGTGAAACCATGCTGTCCAAGAGGCGCAGATCGCTTTTCTCGTGCCGACCTAGTGTCGTCTTGTCCGTGCGGAACGCCTGTTCTACCTCTTGACCGTCAGGCCTTATTATGAGAAAGCTAAACATGTCAACGCTCAGTTTTATTCCAGAGTCACATATTCCATAAGACTCATCAGATTCCTTCGGGTGTCTTCCGGTATGTATGTAATTTCAAACCCCGAAATATAATATCCCTGTGGGTCTTCCTTCCGCACCCAACGACATACGGCTTCGAAAGAAATGGGGGAGCCTTTCACGTAATCGTTCGCATGTATTATGAGTGTCTTTTTAGAGTTGACATCCATATTGACACCAAGTAGTTGGACCCCTTTTTCGCTCAGATCTTGCACCAGTCCCAGAAATCTCTTTGTCTCGGCATCGTATACCGGAATCTTGAATAATGTATACTTTCGTTTGAATTTTCTCCGACTCTCCTGGTCTTCTGACTCATCGTGATTCATTTTTAGCTCCTGGAGTTTTCGGGTTGCTTCACGATTCACCAACGTGGTGAGTTAGTATCAAGCCGACCCGCCTGAACCTTTTCTCGCTCCTGAGATAACCTTCTTGTGAGTATTCTCAAATATTCGATTCACCGATCTTGTCACCAGAAATCTAAAAGACCGAATGAGATTTCGGGAATCCCGCGTTCGGTCAAGTTGTTTCGCAAGCGACTTCCCGGCCTTAACCAGATTGAGCGCTTGGGCTTCCACCATTTTGGAAAAAGCCTCCGGATCCTTTATCTCCAGATCATCTGCGGAAAACTTGCCACGATCCGGAAGTCCTTCCGCTTTGCGTACCACTGTTTTGAAATTTTCGTATCGTGTCAGAATTTGATGAAAGGCCGCCAGTGGATCTTTTTCATCCGAACCAGCGTTCCTGTGAAGAAAGCCCGTAACAACCAATAAGAAACGGATGGATTCGGGGTGGGCGCGCGACATTCGTTTCATTACATAATCAAGAACGAGCCTCATTGCCAACGCGGCGAAATCCACGGTGACATCGTCTTGAAACTTGGCCCGCAATTTTGTCAATTCCTTTGAAAGAACCTTAACCGATCTGGGTGAGATTTCCCATTCAAGCGTGAGAATGGCCTCCTGCAATTTCTTTAAAGGCATGCCCTGCTGCAGAGATTCAATTGGTCGTTTTGTAGAAACAGCGGACTGCTGGTGGCGCGCATTCAATCCACTTTGAATTTCACCTCTGCTGATATCTTCGATAAATACTTCTTCTATGCCCTTTTCATCAATATCAGTCAGCATTCCGTCTACGGATTCAGTCTCAGTTAGTTCAATTTCAGTTGTTTCCGGAGTGGTTGAATCAGGTTCTTCTATAAAAAGAGTATCCACTGCCAAATCGATTGCTCGATCGGTCTCAGGGTCACCGGATGTCATTTTTCCAGTTGAGTCCGAGATATTCCCCTCACTAAATGACTCAAATGTTACAGAATCAGCGTCGCTGCGACTTAAAGATGCCTGTTGGACATGAGATTGGGGAGAAGCTTTTGGCAAGATGGAAGGGGATTTTGCGTCTGGTGCATCCTGAAGGGCTCGTTCGTCTTCCTCGGAAACCTCCACAAAGAAGGTATCGACGGCTCTGTCGATTAATTTTTCCAGATCTTCAATATCGTCAGATTTGGCCATCAGCTTCCCTGTCGAAATTCATCACGCCATGAGCTTCTGATGGACAGATTTAAGAGTGATCTTGCTTATTTCTCGCAGAGTTTCAAAAACGCCTGTTCCCTGGAGGGCGCTGGCCATTACTGCAGGCACAGAAGATTCAAACACTCCTAATAAATCCCGGTCCAGAGTGGCCTTGTCCAGCACCGGAATAACACTCCCCTCTAAATCCCGCTTATTGTACTGAATCACCAGCGGAAGCTCGTCGAGATTTAGATTGTCTTCGTGCAAATTTTCTCTTAAATTCTGGAGGCTTTCCTTATTCGGTAGCTGCTGGACTTCCATCGAATCCGCCACAAATACTACCCCATCCACTCCTTTTAGCACCATTTTCCGGCTCTCATTATATAATACCTGGCCCGGAACCGTATAAAGCTGAACTCTGATATTAAATCCGCGAATCGAACCCAGAGACAGTGGAAGGAAATCGAAGAAAAGCGTTTTGTCACCGCGTGTGTCAATCGAAATCATTTTTCCCATAAATCGGGCATTCATTTTTTGATTTACATAGAGCAGATTGGTCGTTTTCCCACATCTGCCAGGACCATAATAAACAATTTTCACCTGTATTTCTTTTGCGCTCTTGTTTATGAACGCCATGTCACGCCTGCCTTTTAGGAAGCTTTTTCTCCAGGACAGCTGCGGCCTCAGCTATTTTTAACCTGAGCAGTCCTAAAGAAAGGGAATTTTCAAATACTGTAACAATTATGAATTCTTCACCGACGCGACAGAAATGAAAAGATTCGTTAAGCCCTTTGTAAAAGAGAAGGACAAAATCCTGCTCTCCTATTAGACGGGCAATCTGTTGAGTTGCAGCATAATTCGCAGCCGCAACAGCAGCGAGAGACGTGGCGTCGAGAGAAGGCTTGGTGCCAATGTTTACGATCAACGTTCCTGCATTATCTATTATTAGTACGGATGAAACCCCGTCGCTCAAGATTTCTTGCGTCAAATAGTTCTTCACGTCATCCAATATCGCCACGTTTACGATCAGATCTGCACTGCGTCCGGATTTTATTCTTTCGCCTTTTTGCATCTCCAATTCGAGAGATGCCGGATCCAGTAAGCCGCTGGATGACGTGTCAACACGTTGACCTGCAAGTTCGGCCAGCGTTGACAACTCTGCTTCGAATGAATCGATGAAGCCGCCGGAAAGTTTCCCGGCATTCAATGTGGTCAGCATATTTAACTGCTTATTTAACCTGTCCTTCAGTTTTTGGTTTTCCAGATGGTCCGCGGCAGAATCTAGGATTTCCAGCATCTTTCTCATTTGCGGCATAGCGGGAGAATCTAAAGTGGGCTTTGTTTTAAGGTCTTGAACAAGATTTCGGGCTATATCAATGTAGGACCAAAGGAGTGAAGGTAACTTTCCAAAGATTTCGATTTTTTCGGCTCCTCTGAAAATGTCTCGAGAAACACCATTTTGTTGAGTCATCGGAACTAGCCCTTTATGCCAAATAACTTTGATTTAAGCTCGAACCGCCGTATCCTAAAAGTAATATTTTTTAAGAAGAATACAAAAAGGAATTTACTCCTGAAAAGGGGTACATAGACCTACAGAGGGAATTCGCCCCCAAAAAGTTTATCGGTGAACACTCATAAACATTACCACATTGCGAAGTTTTTTTGGAATCTTATCAGACCATATCATCCAATTTTCTGTCAATCTGGCAAAATAGACGTGTTTTACCGCATCACTTCAACGATTTGGCATCCGCCAACCGCCTGGCTTGTAGAGCTATTACTTGCGAGACATTCTTATTTTTAGCAAGCCTCCTCAGGTCAGGTTCTCGGATTTGACCCAGTATTTTCATGGCGATGGGGACGGGAGTTTTAGCATTTGCAACGAGGTTCATTTTTATCGTGTAAGACCTGATCCATTCCTTTGTTCCTGCTATGTGCCGCAAAACATCCTCGCATACATGCCGAGATTTGCTTATGGCTTCAACCTCCGAATCCATAATCTTCGGGGATTTTATCACGGATAAAGCAACAATCTTGTTTGAATCACGTATAAGAATGTCTCTGGCCTCCTTATTACCGAAAAGTGCAAGCCTGATTTTGTCCCCGACGCCCATTTGTAGAATTCTATGATATAGGCTTTCGAATTCGGCTTCGGACAGCTCCCATTCCGGCAATTGCCCCGGGCTGGTAATCCGAATCATATCTTCCGGGATCAACTTCAGGGCTTCGGAGTAAAAATCATGTAGCGATTTGCCCAATCTGCCTGAAACATCTGTCGGAGCTTTACGAATGATAAATCTAACCCCAGTCCATGACAGCAGCGCTGCCATCGCTTCTTGAGGATCATTTATTCCTTCAATGTGAACGTCGAGAATATGGTTTCGATCTCTGTAGATCTCGCCTGATCCCTCCTCGCACATCAATGATAGGACAACCGGTTCAGGGATTCCCTCCAAGCCTGATAGAACTTCAAACACGTCCATAGCAGCAGGGTGACCTGTTACTAGAACAAACCCGGCTGAAGGTGCGGCCTCCTGATCGGGTCCCGAAGCGGTCGTGCTCAACAATTCATCTGCTTGTAAAGGATCGAGGTTTTCTTGGTGAAAATATGTCCTCAAAAGATAACGAAAATGGAAATCTCGCGTCTCTAATAGAACCTTCAATGCAGAGATACCCTCCAATGATCCGGTGGAGGCTCCGATAGTCTTACCTTTCTTGAAGTAAACTCGAGCCGTGCGGGCAGGTGATTCCAGGATAATGGTACCAGACCTGCCGCCTTGTCTGGCCGCTCGCAGTAAACCGCCCAGACCGAAATAGCTCAGGGGACCTTCCACTTTTATATCGGTGCTCCCGAGCAATATTGATTCTTCCAGTCCTTCTATACGTTCCATAAATTTAGGATCATCAGCACATACATTCGCTAGCTTGGCTATAATAGAAGGGCTTCTTTCCCGAAGTTGTTTGTTATCCAGCACTGCTGCGAATAATTCCGGGCTCTTCCATTTGTCCAAAATGTGTAAAGCAGTTTCCTCTAAAATGTTTTCAGAAGAAACAGCCACTCTTATCAAGGACTCGTCACGAATAGTCTCCTTTACTAGAAAATCCATTACCGACGGATGCAAATCGGTTCCCAAGCCTCTGCGGTAGGTTGGAATATCCAATGATTCTAGTGTCTTTTTGGCTTGGTCACGGATTTCATGGGATTCATCATGTGAAAGATAACTGAGCAAAACGAGTTTTTCAGTGGTAGAAAGCGGAACCATTCCGCGAGCGGCCTTTAGTCTCTGATCATGCTCCGTGGCCGGATTCAGGTACCTATATACCGTCTTGGAGATTCTTACTTTCAAGGCCTTTCGCACGAGCGGATTACTATCATTTTCAAGAACTTCTCGTGCTCTCTCATCTTCACTGAAGACCAGGCGGACTTTTTCCAGAACCGGCAATGTAATTACATCTCGACCGTCAAACAGCTCATTTATGAGCGCCAATTCGTTAGCAATTCTGTCGGTTACCGTTACACCTTCGTCCAATAGCCGCATGGCTTCGATGATTAGATTCTGCATTCCTACATGAATTACTTCTTGCGCCTCCTCACCTCCACGAAATATTTCGAAGTGAGCGTTGGGCCACGCAAAGAGGTGGCAGGCTGCTTCCATGCCCGTCATGTCTCCCAGTGAGGCATTGATAATCCGGCTGTTCCGGAAGTACAAATATCCCGCTTCACCATTCTGCTTCAACCGGCACACAGCCTGCTTTGAATTCATCTCGAAGATCTCGGCAATTTCGAAGAGATTCATAATCTGGAGATCTCCGACGACTCTCCAGCTTCGGCTGGCTTCCTCTTCAAAAGGATCGCGATCGGTACCTCTTTCAAGAGCGTCCATTACTAGATTAAGTGTATTGACGTTAATTCGATTTTGAAACGGGCCTGGATCGGAGTGCATATAGGAAAAACCGGCCTCGATCCAGCCGAATGCTTTGTATAAGGCTTCCAGCCCGTCCAAATCATGCGCCACTGCTCCTATGACTTTTCCTCTATCGGTGTAGACAGTAACCGTCTCGCCGGCCTGATCGAGCATTATGCAGACTGTGCGATGGTTGTGATCAATGGTTTGGATTATTTCTCCCAGCCCCAACAGACCTATATTTCCGGTGACTCCTTCTTTCTCTGACTTCGATTCTGTTTCTTTTGGCAATCCGACTTTGTCGATTACCTGAATGACCACCTGGTGAATGGGTTGCGGGAGATCGGGTCGATCCGGTCGCCCAAACCAACTTCTAGCGGCTACAATCAAATTCTTGCGAGCCTGATTACTGATTTCAGGATCGGAATCTTTAGCGAGATAGCAGAGGATTACCAGTGTGTCCCGAACAGTGAATTCCACCTGCATGGCAGCAGCTTGCATCTTCTTTTCTCGTGTGGCTTTCGAACCTATGTACGAAGCCACCCGAGATCCTACGCTCACAACCTTCTTATCTTCATCCGTCATTTGACTGTCTCGATAGGAGGCGGGAGTTCCTTGATCTAATACTCCCCGGCAATCGATAACAAAAACGCTGACGCTATTATGCAATTAATTTCAAACGCACGCGCGGTTCGAATGTTAGAGATCGAAAGCTAATTTGTCAACATTGCAGAACATCCTGGCTCTTGCCACGAAAGACCCGATTAAGTATTGTATGCCGTGGCCTCACGTTATAATACTGCAAAACAGTTGATAACAAATCAAGAGCTTACTTTTATTGCTCAAATCCTGCCATGAACGTGCCTAAAATGCGCCAATTGTTTGTACAGCAGATTTCGCCGGTGAATAGACCGTCGGCGAGATCCAATTTGATCCACGCGATGCTGATAGGCATGTGCATCCTCCTGATTGCGAGCGGCTGCGGTAAAAGAATTAGTAAGCACGGGATCCCTTTTGATCTGGACAAAGTATTTACCGGAAAACAAACTCCATTGAAGGAGTCCTGGAAAGAAGAGGGTGTGCGGCAGGCGAAGGAAGGGAAATTTGAATCAGCTATAGAAGCGTTTACGAAGCATGTCATTGAGGAGCCGGAGAGTTTTTTCGGCTTTAACGCTATAGCGATATGTTACAAAAATTTGGGTGATCACACCAAAGCCATGCAAAATTTCGAGCGAGCGCTGGAGTTTGCGGATGAAAAAGAAGACAAGGCCAAAGTCTTTGCCAATATGGGCAATTTGTATTTCGCAGCCAATTCCCATCAGGTTGCATTGGGTTACTACAAGGAAGCGGCAGCGGAGTTCGAAAAAAATCCTCTTTATTTGATTTTGATCGCCCGAACTTTTCTTCACCTCAGTGAGCCCGAACGCGCTCGCAAGGTCCTTATAGCAGCTGAAGAAATTCATAAGAATCTGGACAAATACGAACGAGATGACGAAAAGGGCCTGGGATATTATCTTATGGCGCAGTGCTATCTTGCGTTAAATGATGAAGAGAAGGTGTTTCAGCGTTTGGAAAAAGCTCTGAAAGCCAATCCTTTCAGGTACGTAAAACGTATTGAGAAGGATGTCAATGACGAAAAGAGTCTGATGTATACTTTGAAAGAAGATGAGCGACTTAAAAAGGCACTCCGGCTTCATGCGACCAAGGCCTCCCCAACAAATTGGTTCAGCTTAGAATAGTCTAGCACGCAGGCTCCACTACTACGATTGTTTTTCAATGTGATCTAATGCAGCTCAGGAATCTTGACAAATTCGGCCTGTATACGTACTTTAAAATTCCGCGACTCAAGCCATCCCAATTTTAGAAGAGGGACGGAAATTATCCCAAGTCGAAGAGAAAAATAATCATGATATCCGTTTGGAGAGCCGCTCTGGAGGAGTTCCAGCGCGGCAGAGATTTTGTATTCGCTTCTATATTGGACGTTCGTGGTTCATCCCCACGGCACGTCGGGACAAGATTCCTGGTGAGGAGAAATGGTTCCATAGTGGGAACAATCGGAGGCGGTCTGTTCGAGGCTGAGGTGCAACGATTTGCCAGTGTGGCTCTGGAATCAGGTACCTCACATAGGGCCGTATTTTCCTTCACCGGCAAAGATTCTCATTCCTCAGAAATGATCTGCGGCGGTGAAGCCGACGTACTAATCGAGTTTGTACCCGCCGGCGATAAACTCCTGGAGGAGATAATCGGACGAGTACTGACGCTGAGCACAAACCGAACGCCCGGATATTTATTCACGTATATTTCTATGCCGAGCGGCGGTCAAATTACCGGCCCGGTTGAGCATCTCCTGGTTGAGGAGCATGGCGCTGTAATTGGCAATATTCCGGAAGAGGAACACTTGCTCAAGATGATGCCTGATCGTAGGCTGCTCAAACCATCTCAAATATTGGAAGCGCAGGAGCTGAAATATCCAGTTTTATTGGAATGGCTCCGCCCGAGAGGCACAGTATTTATCTTCGGTGCTGGACATGTCGGTGTATCTGTAGCGCATTTGGCATCTTATGTGAATTTCAGGGTCGTAGTGCTGGACGATAGGGCGGATTTCGCGAGCACAGAAAGAATTCCCGATGCGGAACATGTTATCATCCTGAAATCTTTCGATAATGCCTTTCCGGATCTCGTGGTTGATGAGGAAAGCTTTATAGTAATTGTGACGCGCGGTCACAGTCATGATCGGACGGTTCTTGCACAAGCGCTTAGGACAACAGCTGGATATATAGGAATGATCGGCTCCCGGCGCAAGAACAGAATTGTCTTCGAACGACTTCTAGGCGATGGATTCACCCGCGAAGACATTGAAAGGGTTCACGCTCCGATTGGTCTGTCAATAGGTGGAGAAACTCCGGAGGAAATCGGAATTGCTATAGTGGGGGAAATGATACAGATCCGAAACCGTAAAGATCAGCTCAAGCATTTGGGTGCCACTTCGGCAAATGGACCCGGAGAAAAGTTCTGCACTTCCGAAGTAAGTAGCTAATAATCAGAACCTCACATGCTGAATGGAAAAAGAATAATAGTTGTCCTGCCGGCATATAATGCGGCCAAGACCTTGGAAAAAACGGTCTCAGAGCTTGATAGACTTGTCGTGGACGACATCCTGCTGGTGGATGATTTCAGCGCGGATGAGACCGTGCAATTGGCCAAGAAGCTCGGAATACGCTCATTCTTACATGATAAGAACTACGGGTACGGCCGAAATCAAAAAACCTGTTATACCGAAGCTCTAAAATCCGGTGCTGATGTTATAGTTATGTTGCATCCTGACTACCAGTACTCACCGAAGCTCGTATCCGCTATGGCAGCTATGGTGGTATCCGAAGAATACGATATTGTGCTCGGTTCAAGGATACTTGGCGGAGGAGCTAAGCAAGGTGGAATGCCTACGTACAAGTATTTTGCCAACCGCATTTTGACGTTAGTGGAAAATTTTCTACTCGGATCCAAGCTTTCGGAATTTCACACCGGATTTCGGGCGTTTTCCCGCCGGGTTTTGGAAGAACTGCCCCTTTATGAGAACTCTGATGATTTTGTTTTTGACAATCAGATGTTGACTCAGGCCATTTTCTTTAATTTCAAAATCGGTGAGATTTCCTGTCCCACACGCTACTTTCCAGAGGCCTCTTCAATAAACTTCAAAAGATCGGTGATATACGGGCTTGGAGTCCTGGGGGCCGCAGTTTGTTTTAGGCTGCAAAAGCACAATTTAGCCCATTTTTCGATTTTCGAATCCCTGAATCAAAGGACAGTTCACGACTATTACTCGGAGATCAAGTAATTAAGTATGATCCGTTTCCTCCGCGCACAACTCGACTCAAACCGGAGAATAATTGGTTACACTT
>JBKQRG010000081.1:0-25729 GCA_052144015.1 Desulfomonilaceae bacterium | reverse complement strand
CAAGGCTCATCTGGAGCATGGTTATTCCCAAGCGGAAATTGCAGCGCATATCGGACTCCACTATTCTACGGTGAGCAGGATTGTCCAGCGAGAAAGGGAGAAAGCAAGAAGCAAGACCTGACCCCTTCGTGCTTCCCGGTCAAGCCTTAGCCAAGAGCTTTGAGATCTTCGGGCTCATCTATATCTCTCAGCGTCTCCAGCAACGCAACGGAAAGTCCCTGCTCCTCCGCAATATTTAACGTGGACTTCAGGACCTCCCGGCTACCCCAAGGTATCCCAGTGAACAGTGCCGGGTTTGGGCGGCGGTTAAGACCGATTAAATAATAGCCTCCGTCTGTGGCTGGCCCGAGTATCAGATCGCGACTCCGTAATTCTTGGAAGGCCTTTTCGATGACGCCGGCAGATAAGTTTGGTATGTCAGTGCCGATAAGGACAACTCTTTGCGCCCCGGTGCTGAACTCTTCTTCAAACGCGTAAAACATCCGATCACCTAGATCGCCCCCTCTTTGAGCCTTGTATGAATAATTGGGACCGAGCCAGCGACGCATCAAGCTTTCAGGCCCACCGTGATAAACAATTTCCAAAGACACCTGACGTGTTTCCTTAAGGTTATTAGCCTCTTGCATTATCTGCAAGGTCATCCTGCGGTGCAAATCAGCCGCCCCTTCTTCTCCGAGCACGGGAATGAGACGCGTCTTGGTTTCCCCTGGTGTCGGATAGCGAGTAAATATTATCAGCTTTTCTTTGCAGAGGCTTGTGGTACGCAGGCCACCTATGGCCGCCAGAAAAATCAATCCCAGAATCTTTGTCCCAGCCCCGACCACTCCTCTCACAGTACCTGACACTTTTGACTTTCCGATTCGACGCCGATATGACACAGGCACTTCACTGATCCTAAAGCCATCCCGTGCAGCCTTTATCTGCATTTCTACGGTCCAGCCGTAATCCGGATCTCTCATCTCGAGGCGTCGGAGCACAGCGTACTTTATGGCACGAAACGGGCCAAGGTCCGTGAAATGCGCTCCCCAAAACAAACGCATTAGCTGGCAAGCCAGCCAATTGCCAAATATTGCTTGCGGAGTGAGAGCTCCCGGTTCGCTTTTGCCTAACACCCGTGAACCAATAACCATGTCGGCGTCCCCGGAAGCAATCGGATCCACCAATAGATCAGCCTCTTCAGGATAGTCGCTGTAGTCGCCGTCCAAGAATAATACAATGTCAGGGTGATCAAGTTGCGCCATTCCCATAAGACAAGCCGAACCATAGCCTCGCCGGTGTTCCAAGAACACGCGCGCCCCGTGTTCCTTAGCCACACCAACAGTTCCGTCAGTGGAACCGTTGTCAACGACGATGATGTCGTCCACCCAAGCCGGGATATCTGAGATGACTTTTCCGATTGATTCTTGCTCATTGAGCGCCGGAATTATGACCGCCACCGTGGAGCCATATCGCATTTACAGTGATCCTTTCGAACCGGATTCACGAAGGGGTGTCGCCATATGGAGCCCACAGAGAAGGCGGCCTACTCCCTAGTTCAGATACTTTAGACAGTGTATTGTTCCATCGGAATGCCCGTCTTGCCACGAGATGCGTCACCCCATCTTAACCTTGGAATCGACAGTGATTGCGAGAAGCTTGTCCCCCGGATCCCTTGTTTGCTTCAAAAACGGACAACCAAACTTACGGCTCCGTTTGCTCCTTCATATGTTCCGCGGGCGCTGCCGTTGAGTTCTCGACAATTGATCGATCCGAATTGTGCTTCAAACGCCTCCAAGAATCGTTTCGCGGCATAGTACGTGGGCATGACGGATTCTTAAGCATTTCTCCCGCCTTTGGAGAGGCAGATCGCCATGACGCCCCGGCTGACGGGTCCGCACATTCCTCATGTATGCGACATTCTCCCACAGAAGCCAGTGGCAATCTCGGGTACGTGGTCAGACTGAATGCCTTTGTGCTGTGCTATGGCAAGAAGAACGCTCTCCCCGCAGTGCAAAAGCACTCCACTCCTTTGTGAGATTCCGAGCGAGATGTTTTCCTCCTATAAAAAGTACAGCCGACAAAAAACTCCACCAGCCGTCAGCTTAGCGGAAAGGAGCTGGCAGCGCAAGGCATGATACTTTTTCAGATTAGACGACGTTAGTCAAACATATTGGAAAACCTCGCAAGCCCTCAATCAACAAGAGAAGATGGTGTCACATAAGCTCCTCTTCAATGCTAGGAAATCCGGGCTCTCGGAGAGCCGTGGTCTTGCAAGCGGAATGCGAATGCACTCCCGAATCCGTCCCGGATTTCTGTCAAAAACGAAAACCGTGTTAGCCAATCTCAAGGCTTCTTCCACATCATGCGTAACAAACAATATGGTCTGACAGGTTTCTGTCCAGATGTTCAAAAGCAACTCATTCATTTCTTGCCGCGTCTGGGCATCCAGGGAGGCAAACGGTTCGTCCATGAGAAGAATCATGGGTTCCAAGATGAGGACTCTTGCTAAGGAGACCCGCTGTTTCATGCCGAGGGATATCTCTCGCGGGAGATACGAGCCGAAACGATCAAGGCCTACGAGAGACAGGAAACGATCCACCCTTCGAGACAAGGCTTTGTGGTCCTTGAGTTTGTTCTGCAGACCAAACGCCACGTTCTCCCAAACGGTGAGCCACGGAAAGAGAGCATCTTCCTGAAAAACAACGCAGCGGTCTGGGCCCGGAGGTCCTAATGGGTGGCCTTCAAGTATGATCTCTCCTCCGGATGGCACCGTGAAGCCGGCAATCAGGTTGAGCAAAGTGGTCTTTCCGCAACCGCTAGGTCCCAGGATGCAGAGGAGATCCTCGCGTGAACAGCTCAAATTAATGTCCTGTAGCACCAGGACTTCAGACCCGTTCATGGCAAATCTCTTCTCGAGATTGATGACCTCCAAAAAAACTGACCTCAAACCACGATTAGTATCGACTTCACTTGCGTCCATGCAGCCTAATTCATCCTCCGCACGCTCTTCATGGTCAATCGAAGGCCCCTTACCAATAGCACGTCCGACAGCCGACCGATAACGCCAATGAGGATCATGCCTACCACAATTACATTGACTTGGCCAAGCATCCGCGCGTCCATGATCACCGCACCAAGACCATCGGGAACTCCGGTTAATTCCCCGAGGACAAGATAAGCCCACGCAAGCCCCAGCCCGAGTCTCAAACCGGTCAGGATATGGGGCATGGACGCAGGGATCAGAATACTGAAGACAAACCGACTGCCTCCTATCCCCATCATGGCAGCGGACCGAAGAATAAGTGGGCTGATCTGGGCCGCTCCCGCCGCAGCGTTTAAGTAAATGGGGAAAAATGCTGCAAGTGCCACGAGGAACACGGTCGTCTGTGTGCCCACACCAAACCACACCATTGCCATTGGAAGCCAAGTGATTCCTGGAATCGCTCTTAGACCGTTCACCGTGGCGTTCAAGAGATCACTGGCCCACCAGAGCCTTCCTGAAACGATGCCCAATGGCAGCCCGACGAGAACGGCACAGCCGAAACCCAAAGCCACTCGAGTTAGGCTAGCATAAGCGTCAGTCACGAAACGACCGGCAAAGGGCCCGGAACCCTCTGGCTGGACGATGTAGACAAAAGCCGTCCTCAACACCTCATATGGGGAGGGCAACAGATACGAAGGGACCATTCCGGTGTGAGTGGCAGCAAGCCAGACTCCCAGCAGACCACCCGGAATCAAGAACGGCAGAACCGAGGCCCAAGAAAGATGACAAGCCACATCAGAGTTTTTGCACAAAGACGTTGCACCTCATTCTGATCGGCCTCGGATCTTTTCGATGAATCTTAAATCAAAAAGTCTTGCATAATCAGGTTGATGCTCGATAATCCCCAGTTCCTGCATCCTTTGGCCCAAAGCCTTGGCATGCCCTACATACGCAGTGTCCATGGCCCAGACAAGTTCCATGTTAGGCGCTGCCTGTTCCAAAACATCGAGCGGCGTACCGAATTCAGCTGCCTTGGTCAGCCATTCCTTAGGATGTTGTCCCAAGTAATCTGTTGCCGCTGCATGAGCCTTGACCAGCCTGCCGACAAGGTCCGCTTTTCTTTCGACTGTTTCTCGCATGACCAGCATGCCCGCGTTGATAGTGCCAATAGTGTCTTCGAAGTACGGGTACGAAATGATTCGGCCGTAACCTTTGACAACGGCTATGCTGGGAAAAGGCTCCCCTGAGAGAAACGCGTCGATGCTCCCTTTAGCTAGCGCCGTACCCATGTCAAAAAAATCGATGCGCGTGAGGGTAACATCTTTGTGAGGATTAAGGCGGTTTCGAGTCAAGGTTTCCCTGAGAAGGACCTCGTGCATGGTGCCTGGAACATACCCGATTTTCTTACCACTCAGATCTTTCACAGACTGGATGGTACTGCTCTTGGTCACTACCAAAGCTGAGCACTTGTTGCATAGGGATGCGACGAGCACTACCGGCTCGCCCCGAGACGAAGCGATTATTGCGTAAGGCAGCGTGGTACCGCACATCACGACATTGCCCGCGGTTAAGGCGGTTTTCATGTCAGCAGGGTTAGTGAAGGGAAGTACTGTTACCTTCTCATCTGAATCGAGGAACTTTTCGTAGAAAAATGGCTGAATGGTCTGGGCAGTTTTCCAGGTTCCTATTGCCAACCCCTGGCAGGTTGCCGGTGATGCGAACAGGGCCGCCAAAAAAAAGCATAAGACACAATGAAAGAGGGTTCTCAGTCGCACACTTGATAGATGCATGAACAGACATCCTGGTACCAAGAATTACATTCAACTACATTGTTGATCCGGAAGTAATTTTAGCTAAGTTGAGCAATCGGCCGTTGGGTGCCGTCCCAGAAGTCCTCTGAGGCATAAGGAGGTTTTAATCTATTTGTTAGACCACACCTGCGTCTTTTATAGAGCCTCCTCAAGTAAACCCTGACCCAGCCGTACACGCGAAGCAATGATCTCCGGTGGGAATTTTGGCGCCGGATTCGGGCAGGCCCTCCATCTGGGAGACGTGCACCTTGCGGCCAGATAGATAGATATTCAGGGCTAGATTGAAATCGCAATCGAAAAGAAAGCCGTTCCACGAAACAGATACCAGGGTTCGGCACATAAGGCCCTCGACCGTAAGTGGGTTGAAGCTCGCTCTAAGCTTCTGCAAATACCCTTGCAAATTGCCGGATTGGTCAAGCCATGTACGGAATCTTCCCAAGGGGACATTGGCAAGAACAAACAAATTGCTGAATACTATATCCCGACTTCGTGCAAGGTCGCGGCGAACCTTGTCTTCGACATCAGATTGGCAGGCAGGGAGAAAAGCTCCCGTGGGGTTGGACACGAGGTTCAGTTCGAGTCCGGTTTCGGGACGCCCGTAGCCCAGTTCGTTGAGCTTCTTGAGCATGCCGATGCTCGTTTCCCATACACCCTTTCCTCTCTGCGAATCGGTTTGAGAAACGTTGACCGAGGGAAGAGAAGCAACCAGAACCACCCGATGCTCCTTACACAGTCCCAGCAGGTAATCCTTCTCCTGTTTCGAGATCGCCGTGAGATTCGATCGCAGCATAAGTCGGGGGACCAGAGGGGCAATATTTTGGATAAGATATCCGAGGTGCGGGTTCATTTCAGGAGCGCCACCAGTTATGTCCACCGTCTGAAACCGGGCACGCCGGGCATAACCCACCACCTCATCAATCGTTTGCCGGCTCATAACCTCCGTACGATTAGGCCCGGCTTCAAGGTGACAATGGCGGCAAGCCTGATTGCAGAGCAGCCCCGTATTTACCTGCAAAGTATGGGTTGCCCCTTTGTTCAACGTCAGTTTGTTTACGCTCAGGGCTCTAGAAAAAGCGTCTTCGTAGAAATCTAGCATCCTGGGCCCGTAGACAAGCGCCAACTTGGGACCGGCCATGAAACCTTCCCTCCCCGTCACATAGATAGCTTCTCAGCCACTTTCCTCATCTGAGTTCCGTGTACTAGAGAAGCGCCCCCGCG
This sequence comes from Desulfomonilaceae bacterium, assembly GCA_052144015.1. Classification (GTDB taxonomy): domain Bacteria; phylum Desulfobacterota; class Desulfomonilia; order Desulfomonilales; family Desulfomonilaceae; genus DATJPW01. The sequence goes on along the minus strand of JBKQRG010000081.1, from coordinate 19,738 downwards.
AATTGCAGATGCAACGTGAATGGCTTCAGTCATCTCCGCTACACTAGCCCCCTTTTCTAAACAGCCCTGTGTGTAAGCGTCTATGCAGTACGGACACTGGATTGCATGAGCCACAGCCAAGGCAATAAGGGCTTTTTCTCTCTCAGTCAGTTCGCCCTGGGCAAACACTGCATTGTAGTAGTCAAAGAACTTCTTTGCCAGTTCAGGAGCTTCTTTACCGATTTCCCCGAATTTCGCAAGGTCCGCCGGTTCATAGTAGGATGTCATCGCATTTACCTTTCTCTGCCCCAAGATCTAAAGAAACGCGCCATGCCGAACGCCCCTCGCTATGGGTACGAGGCAAAGAATATTCCTACTTGGCGGACAGGCCACATCCTACCCTTACCCCAAGAGTACGTATTCCGGCTCGTGCGTTAAAACTGGACGCTCAAACTCAATGATAGCGTCCAGGTAACCTTTCGCATCCTCTGACTGCGTATAGTGGTCGGGACTGTTATCCCCATATCCCCATTACAACTTATAAAAGTAAACAAGTATCGAATAACAAGTTTTCAGCAGTTCCGCAAGAGAAAAATACTCAGAACTGCTGAAAATAAGGTACAGAGTTTAATTTTTTACGGTAGCAAATTACTCTTGCGCCTAGACGCTGCCGCTTTAGGATGATAATCTCACCGTGCGACCTGGCAACTCAAAAATGGAAAAGCAGGGCCGCTATCCCAATGCTTGCAGATTTCTAATTGACACTAGAGGTGATTCGATGAAAAGGCCGGCAAGTCCAAACGTGATACTGCTGTACCCCAAAACAGGGATGGACTTTGGGTCCACCGTGGCACCTCCTCACGCTCTTTTGGCCATCGCCGCACCTCTGGCCAGCGCTGGGTACGAGGTCTGTGTTCTTGACCAACGAACCCAGCCGATTAACGAACAACTGCTGGCAAATTTAATTTCGAATGACCCGACCGCCGGCCGAATTCCTATCGTTTGGGGACGTGAGGATTTTCAGATTCTATGGACGGAAAAACGGGTGAATTTTTCACAATAGGTTGACCTGGAGAGAAAGAATATCAAAATAGATCGACGGGATGAAGAGGGCGGTGGGTTTGGGGAGCTACCGGCCGATTCACGTACGGGCCATAAGGCTCTAAAAGGGCTTTTTTGATAGTGTCTCTGTGGGTTTCCATCAAGGAGATTGTTGCTAATCGACAGGATTTTCCTTGGCCGTGACCTGCTGTATGCCCTCTTTGACGGGCACCGGGTACGGGTCATGGATTCATCACCGCCTTTTTTGATGGCTTTACTCCACAGGTCTTTTTGCAATGGTACAGCTGTCCGGATTGCAGGAACGTAATGCGGGTGTGGCCGTCAGGTTATTTCGAACGAGTATAAGCATCAGTTGAGACAGTGCGTTCATCCAATGCCTTTAGGCTGGAATATGGGCGTAGACCCGCATACAGCCTTCAAAGATGCATTTCGATCAGGCATGGAAAGGGCAGTGCTAGTTAGCGACGGTTTCGCCCGAATTAAGGGAAGACTATGGGCGGATCACCTGTAGGCGCTACACCAAGTCTATCTGGTCTTGGGGCCGACAACCATGAATGGGTACTACCTTGTCGGATTGAAAAGAATATGCCAATTGCTCTTCTCTTTAGCTACCAATAGAGTGGAAAATGTTCTCCAAGAGACCCTAGAATCGGCTCATCGCCACGGGCTGTCAGTAAGACTACTGAAGGAATTGGATACCGAGGCTCGGGTTGATACCGAGCCGCAATCAAACGTAAGACCGGCATGAAAAATTACGGGCCTGCGTGGGCACGTCCGTAGGGCCCGGCATTGTGAAATAATGAAGTTCTTGGGCTCGACTGATGTGGGAACCAGGTCAGTCTTGGAATGAATTTCAATTCAAATTCACTTTTTGACGGCGAATCGGTATGAGTAACGTCAGGCGGGCGGCCAACGCTCAAGAAGCAAATCAATTCGGCAACCTACAGTTCAGTTGTCAATGAACTGTTGATTGTCGCTGGGTCTACGACCCGTTCCATCTTGCTCATTGGCTGCGCAAAACACCCCACTTCCGTCTCCACAATTCGTACGCCGTTCGTAGCAACCAGGCGTATTGAGTAGCGAACCTGAATAAATGGGTGATCAGTCTGCTCTTGTGATGGACTTGGCAGCAGTACACAGTCATACAAGGTCCACCAATATCATGGAAGTCTCGGCGAATCAGACTTTCGATAAAGGAACGTCTAGTTTCTCCGCCCACCACCTCTTGGAAAGATTCTTTGGTGAGATTTCCGATCAACAGTTCCTGTTTGCTGTCCGCGCAACATAGGTAGCACCCTCCGTCAGGCCTGACACAAAGTTCATGCCTAATGCGAAAGAGCAGCGGACAAGCAAACTTCCTTGCATCCAGCCTAAGTTCGCCAAGGGAGTCCCGTTCTCCCCACAAGGATATGACGCTTTTCTTGAAACTGTCCAGGCCGGACTTAAGAACGGTGCTCATCAGCGCAGCCAGCTCCTTGTAATCTGATTCCGCGTCCACGTTTTCAGGCTTCACCCATTTGGGGTGCCTATTGTAGTTGGCAGACACCGTGGCCAGATAGTCAGCAAGAGTGAGCGCTCTGACGCTAACGGGAATTCTCAGTCCCAGAGCGTCCCGGCGCCCAATAAAATGAGTCAGGTTAGCGAGAGGCTTGTCGAGTCTGATATTTTTTGTCTTCCTGTAATTGTCATGTGTTCCGTCGATGTTCAGATATACGGCGTTGACCAGATTCTCTTTCAACACTACTTCAGTCACAGCCGGTTCAACGAGATAGAAATGATTGTACATCTCGATAGTGGCATTAGCAAAGCGTTTCCGTATTCTCCGCATGATCTCGATCACGTCGGGATTGAGAAACATGTCGCCGTTTTCCCCGAGGCGAATCCGGAGAGAGGTCGCCTTCAGATGTTTCGGTGCATTTTGCACGGAATCCAGCACCGAATCCATCACGTCGAGTGACATGTGTTTTGCATCGCACGCATCCCCTCTGTCCTTGGGGCAATAAACGCACCGCGCTGTGCACGCATTGGATAATGCGAAGTTGATGGCGTTTATAGGATACACTGCTCCTCCGTATTCTCTCAACATGTCGTAATGCACAAAAATGCAGGACGGTGGTCAAGTGCCAATCTGTGAGGATACCTGGAAATTCTTCTCTGCATTTTCTTACCCCTTTTTGCCGAGTGATTGGTTCGTGGGGCAGGCTCATCTCCTCATTCTCAAGTCTTCGATCCGACGAAACGCGGCGAAATTTATGTGCCGTGCCCCCATGCGTCAAAAAAAACGATTATGTTCATGGCCGCAAGAACTCCGCGTAATTTACTGTTACGTACCTTTTATCGAGGGGACGGGTAGGGTAATCATAATTATTATCAATGTATACAGTTATCTCGGGTCTATGATGCCACCGAAAATATGCGGCCAGGCCCCACGGTGCGTCTAACGAGACTCCCAACGAGTTCAGCGGAAAACCTCCGAGAATGAAGTGTGTGTCACCGGTTCTTTGGTTACGATCGAGAAGGTCCTCGTAAATGCTCCGCCTGAGAGCGTTTTGTTTCATCACTTCCCTGTAACTGGCCTGAATTTTGCCTATATTTGGAATGGTGACCAACACAAATATTAATGTCAGCATGACAGCGAATACGATAATGGCAGCTCTCCGACTGCGTCGGTTTTTCATAACTTCATTTCTCGGATCAACCAAACCTGCGCCATTGTGGTGAATGACGCAAAAGGTTTCCGAACCGAAGAAGCGAATTACGAATGCGACGCAACAGAAGAGCCCTATTGCCAGCAACAAGGCCGGGACATGTATTGCGTATTGAGGGAAGTAGCTTGTTAAGATGAGGGTTGTAAGGCTCGCAGGATATGCGATCATGAAAGAAGATGCCAGAAGTCCGGCTGCAAAAAGTTCCCATATTTTATCCTTATGAGGCAAGGCCAGGCGTTCTGCTTTTCGATACATGTAGTAAGAAATGATTGTCATGCCAAGGACCGTAAAGAGGACGACGGTGTGTAATACCCAGAACAGCACATAAGCCTTTGCGGACCAAACTTCGTCAAAGCCGATACCTGCCACCAAAGTATTCTCATGGGGTGCGAGCAAGACGTCATAGCCCAGCGGAACGCTGTCCTTGTACCACCACCACAACCTAGTAAGAGTGAGATCACGCAGAGGCCGATGGGGAAGCATCGTCATGCGCAGCTGCTGCCCCGGCGACATAAAGTACATGAGCGCGGCGCACAGTGAAAGAAGGGTGTAAGTGGCAAGTCTTTTCGCCAATGAGCGCATGAACCCTGTGGTCGGAGCCGCCTGTATAGAGTAAGCGAGGAGGATGAGAGGAACACTCGGCAGCAAGTGTTCATAGGATATCAGGACATAGATGATTGCAAAGATTGACCAACGCATCCAGTTCCGGTCAAACCAGCCACTGGAGACGCCGCAGGCCATCAACGAAAGCAGATACATTGGCAGGCATTTGTCGGCAAAGAGCATGTCGAACCAGACTGAATATGAGTAAGTGTTGTTGTTGATGGTCCATAACGCCCACAGCGAGGCAAGCGCGAGCGCACCGATCGCCACCTGTTCTCGCCCAAACAAACGACTCGCGTAGATGAAGTTTACGGGTACGGCAATGATGCAGAAGAGCGAGAGAGACCGAAGCATCCACCACGGGAAAGACTCGGGTGTCGGCGCAAAATGACGCGAGTACGTACAACTGAGGCTGCCCAGAAAAGCAAAGAAAACTTTTCCGCTCACCCCGGTGTACCAGTCGCGGACATAGTCCCAAGCTGTGAGGGACTCGTTCCCTCCACCAATCAACTGATAAGGGCAGCACATGTTTAATGCATCAACCCAGCCCAGTGCTCCCGAATATAACCATCCACCAGCGCACAATGAGATCAACAGGATTGCGACATTCGCAAGAAACAACGGCCTTGACGCAATTCTTTTCATTAAGGACCGACCCCTTTGGAGACGCGGCCCGAAGACGGTCTCAGACTTGAACCCTTCTTTAATATTATACTGCAATGTGTGACACCATCTTTAAACGCCCTCAGCGATTAGAATCCCGAATAGAAACTTTTGGCGTACGCCTTCCTCTGGGGTATTCACTATTTTCCCGGCAATATATACCACACTTAGGTTAGAAGTGTACTCGGATCAAAAATCTTATCGTCTGGTTCGGACGAAGAAATCTTGTCACCATGACAAAAAAGGGGCTGCCATAAACAAGCACACTGGCACGACCAGGCCGCAGGCCCGCAGTGGACCAGGTTTTGAGGGGCAAGTCAGGCCAAAGAACTATTGACAACTAATCTCCTTGTTTGTTATACGAAAATGCAGCAACAACAAAGAACCGTACACATGGAAGATCCAGTTCTCGAATATAGAATTCTTGAAGGGGTTCATGCTGACGAGGGACGCCTGACCCAGCGTGACATCTCGCAGAAGATCGGTTGTAGTGTTTCCTCGGTGAACTTTGCGCTCAGGCTGCTGGCGGTAAAAGGGTACATAAAGATCTCTGGATCCAACCCTCGCAACCTGCGCTATGACGTCACTTCCACGGGCATTTTGCAGAAATCTATCCTCGCGTACAACTTTCTGAAGCGGCAAAGCGCTCTTTATGAAGAGGTTCGCAGGGATGTGCTGGGGAAGCTCAAAGGTCTGGCTGAGGAGGGCGTCCATAGAGTAGCCGTGTACGGGAGGACTCCTTTCACGGAAGGCGCTGTGCTCTACCTTGTCTCTGAAGGTATTCAAGTGACCGCAGTGTACGTGGACTCACTTGAAGGTGAGGGGCCATTCTTGAATAGAATTCCTCTTCTGCCCGTTTCAGAGTTCCAGGGCGATTGCGAGGTCTTGGTGCTCATGGGGAATTTGCCTGCCGAGTTTGAGGAGCAGATCGATACGAGAAGATTGATCTGCTATCCTGGGTCTTAGTACTTCATTCTCCAACATATTTTGGAGACTCGTTGGTCTGAAACGTGCCGTTATATCAAGGTGTTGGCACTTTTCTTAGAAGGCGAAGCCTGTGAAAACAACGCGCAATCATCACTAACGTCATTGAACACCACAATATGTGAGACTAAGCAATACCCGATGGAAAAACCATTTTTGAAAATACAGCCCCGCAAAGGCTGGTTTGAACTGGATCTGATGGAACTCCTGCGGTATAGCGACCTTTGCTATCTCCTAGTTTGGCGAGATATTCTCGTAAGGTATAAGCAGACTGTCCTTGGAGTGGCATGGGCTCTCCTTCAGCCCTTGATGACAATGATTGTTTTCACCATATTTTTCGGCACGCTGGCTAAGATACCGTCAGACGGCTTGCCGTATCCGCTGTTCTCCTATTCGGCCCTCCTAGTATGGAGTTTCTTCGCAAACAGCATAAATCAGGCCTCCAATAGCTTGATAGTAGCATCCAATCTTGTAACAAAGGTTTACTTTCCGAGAATCATTATGCCTGCTGCTCCCATCATGGCGGGCCTTCTTGACATGGCCATCGCTTTTGGCCTTCTGTTGCTGCTAATGCCATATTACGGAGTCTTTCCTTCGGCGAACATCTGGGCGCTGCCTATATTCATCTTCTTGGCCCTGATGGCTGCGCTGGGAGTCGGCATCTGGCTGGCCGCCCTAAATGTGAAATACCGTGATTTTCGCTACGTAGTGCCTTTCCTAACTCAATTCTGGATGTTCGTGAGCCCTGTAGTTTACCCGTCCGGCATGGTACCGGATAGGTGGCGACTCCTATATGCCCTCAATCCTATGACTGGGCCGATCGAAGGATTTCGCTGGGCGCTTCTCGGTACCCAAACGAATCTTTGGCCTCTGGTGGCAGTAAGCGCGATGTCCGCGGCTGTAATTCTTTCCCTGGGTGTGGTGTATTTCCAGCGAACCGAGGAATTCTTTGCAGACTTAATTTGACCAGAGGAAATACTGACCTGCCTAACGACAAACTCACCGAAGAAATTTCCGGTAAGGACAAAATTACCTAAATGGGCAATGTAGCTATTCGAACGAAGGGTATTGGCAAGCAGTACCGCATCGGAGTTCAAAGGGAACGATATTACACTCTTAGGGATGCCCTGATCGGGGCGGCCAAGGCGCCGTTCCGCCGTTTTCGGAGACTTAGCGGCAAGTCCGGAGGGGACGGAGAGATGTTCTGGGCACTCAGAGACGTCTCACTTGAAGTCAAGCAGGGTGACGTGTTAGGCATTATTGGGCGAAACGGCGCGGGCAAGAGCACCTTGCTCAAAATACTCTGTCGAGTTAGTAGGCCGACGAAGGGCTTCGCGGATGTGTATGGGCGCGTAGGCAGTTTGCTGGAAGTGGGCACAGGGTTTCATCCAGAACTGACCGGGCGGGAAAACATATATCTGAGCGGCGCGGTCCTGGGCATGAGGAAGGCAGAGATTACCGGAAAATTTGATGAGATAGTCGATTTCTCGGGCATCGAGCAGTTCCTGGAAACACCCGTGAAACATTATTCCAGCGGCATGTATGTTCGCTTGGCCTTTGCTGTTGCAGCTCATCTTGAACCGGAAATCCTCCTCGTGGATGAAGTCCTTGCTGTCGGAGACGCAGATTTCCAGAAGAAATGCCTGGGGAAGATGGAGACCGCTGCATACCGCGGACGAACCATACTGTTCGTCAGCCACAATATGAACGCGGTGGAAAAGCTATGTCGGTCGGCGATATTGCTTGAAGCGGGTGCAGTCAAGGAGAATTCCCACGATGTTCGGTCTGTGATTCGTTCTTACCTCTTTGATTCTGGCGAGGAGACGGCATTCAGCGAATGGGTGAACCCCGGAAACCTGCTGGACAACGAGTGGTTCAAACCGCTTCGTTTTTTTGTCGCAGACAAGAGCGGCCAAAAGCAACGAATGCCCTTGCGAAACGATGCCGACATGTGGGTACAGATCGAGGGAGAGCTTAAACGGAGCGATGCAAGATTCACAGTTGGTTACGGAATTTACGTAGAAGACGGGCAATTGCTCTACTGGTCCTTCTCCACGGACGGACCGGAGGATTCGTGGCCAACCGCCTGGACTGGGCGATGCACCTTCAAATCTCCCCTCCCCAAGAGAGTTCTCAATGAAGGTTCTTACCGCCTCGAACTATTAGCCTTCATACACACCAGTCACTGGCTATCGGAGCCCATGAACAGCGCTCCATGTGTCACGCTTACAATAAAAGGGGGCCTGAGCGATTCCCCCCACTGGATGGAGAAGAGACAAGGCATGTTGGGGCCCGTCATGAAGTGGTACGTCGAACAATGAGAATTCTATCAAAGCCATGCGGCCGCAAGTGGAAAAAGAGTTACTCGCAATGCAGCGACGACCTCATTGTTGATCTGATATTGACTGGTCTGGAAATTGCGAAGCCGACCTGCCTGGGCATTGGCGCACACGATTCGGTCGTCTTGAATAAGACGTACTCATTGTACGCCCGCGGTAGCTCTGGGGTTTTGGTAGAGCTGGTACAGGCCTTGTTTCAGAGACTCGCCTGAGAACGGAAAAGGGACACCTGCTTGAACGTGGGAGTTGGGACCGCGAATGAAAAAGAGGCTGAATTCTATGTGCTCAGCCCGGATACGCTAAGTACTTTTTCCAAACAAACCGCTGAGTATTATCTGACTAACGAGGGAGCAAGCCTGGTTAGGGTAGTCAAAGGACCCCTGCTCACGATTAACGACATAATCCGAGATCATATCTTCGATTCTCCAAATCTCATTACCTTGAACACTGAGGGAGCGGAGCGAGAAGTATTGGCAACTTTTGTTTTTGATCGGTTCAGGCCGGAGATGGTCTGTGTGGAACCTCTCACATACACGGACGAGCGAATCACGAGCAAGCCGCCTGATACGTTGGAGCTGATGACCAGTAGCGACTATTTCTTGTTTGCCGATACATGGATCAATCCAATTTTCGTGGACAAGCGAGCGTGGAACAAGTCCCGTTGGAGGTAGCCAGGGCCGGATGGCGCTTGCAAAAGTCAAGAAGTTCGCGATGAAAGTTCCGGGACTGTCACTCACGGGAAGAGTGAGTACGGCATGACTTATTCCTAACTATCTGATGGACTTTTACCTTTGATGCCATAATATGTGTTGAGGTATTAGAGCATTTTCCCGAATCGATTGAAGCCATACGGGAATTCTCCCGTTTGCTCAGGACCGGCGGTATCTTGTCATAACCGCTCCTTTTTGCAGTCTCAGCCATTTTGCCCCTTACCATTTCTATTCTGGCTTAAACGGGGGCTGCTATGAACACCACCTGGCCGCGCACGGCTTCGATATAGCGGATTTCCGGGGCAACGGGAACAACTTCGAGTACTTGGCGCAGGAACTGCGGCGGCTTCGGTCAGTGGCTGCTCGATATTGGAATGCCAGAATGACATTTATGGGGCTCTTGTCGGTTCGATTACTCATGTCGATGCTGGGAAAGTTCTCAAGACAAGATGGTGGATCAGGCGAGGTGCCGAGTTTCGGTTGCCATGTGAGAGTAAGAAAATGTTGACGTCGGGTTTCGCAGTCATAGGTCGGCTGGAGAACAAAAAGGTTCAGCAGTTCTTGCTTTGCTTGGCAGCGTGGAGGAGAGAATGTGGGTAGGCAGAAGGCACTTATAACAGGAATAACAGGGATGGTGGGCTCGCACCTGGCAGATTACCTGCTTGGGCGCACTGACTGGGACATATACGGTATGTGCCGTTGGCGCAGTCCGTTGGACAATGTCGAACACTTACTGGATCGAGCTAACAGAAAAGACAGGCTCAATTTCCTCACAGGTGACTTGTGTGATTACATCTCACTCCAAAACGCTGTGGAGGAATGCCGACCCGACTACGTCTTTCATCTTGCGGCTCAGAGCTATCCCACCCAGAGCTTCACCTCCCCTATTCAGACCCTTGATGTCAACATCAATGGAACCGAACGATTGCTTGAGGCTCTGAGAAAGTGCACAAAAATCGATCCGGTGATCCACGTATGCTCGTCATCGGAAGTTTTCGGTAGGGTGACACGAGAGAAGCTCCCCATTCATGAGGAGTGTTCGTTTCATCCAGCGTCCCCTTACGCGATTTCAAAGATCGGCACAGACTTGCTGGGCCGATTCCATGCGGAAGCGTACGGACAGAAATGTCTTGTGACGAGAATGTTCACCCACACCGGTCCGCGGAGAGGCGATGTATTTGCCGAGTCCTCCTTCGCGAAACAAATAGCGATGATGGAAGCGGGCATGATCGCCCCAGTTGTACGGATGGGTAATCTCAATTCCCTAAGGACATGGTCGGATGTCAGGGATGCAGTGAGGGCCTACTACCTCCTTGTCACCGTGAACCCGATTCCGGGCGAGTACTACAACATCGGCGGAAGCTACTCGTGCACAGTCGGAGAAATGCTCCACTATCTGATTTCGATTTCCACTTGTATGGACATCAGGATCGAAAAGGAGGAGAGCCGACTTAGGCCACTTGATGCTGACTTGCAGCTTCCTGACGTAACTAAGTTCCAGCAACACACGGGATGGAACCCTGAAATTTCGTTCGAAAAGACCATGCAGGATCTCCTTGATTACTGGCGTGATCGTATACGTTGCGGCAGAGTATTTCTTACCCGATAGATATGTCGCCATCAATAGATGATCCAAGGCTGATTGTTCCAGAGTGCTCGAATCTCAAGCCAGTAAAAACAGTGCATGAGAATCCTTGGTTTAGCGTACGCTACCGTGGCGGATTCTATTCGGTTGAATACAAGGAACCCCAGGTTGCCATATTGCCCGTTGTAGATGGACAGAAGGTCGTTATGGTTCGTGTCAGGCGGCCTCTGATATCCGATGCGCCGCTCGAATTGCCGGCCGGTGGGGTCGTCAGAGAGGAATCCCCGGCTGAAGCGGCGAGAAGAGAACTCACTGAAGAGACCGGGATCGCGATAACGAATCTCGACCGTTTCAAGGAGTGTCGGCCTGTCTGTGCAACACCGCGAATTCCATGTCTCATTCACACATTCCAAATAGAGTTGAGTGCCAGTGAATATGATGCGCGCGGAGAACATGACGACGAGGTCACGAGGGTGGAACTGTTGAGCATTAGCGAAGTTGCCAACAAGATGGTCCTTGGGGAGATCTACCTGTGCCTTCCTCTGGCACTCTTGGCCCGTTTCATGCTTGAGACGGACCAGAAATTGGTCAAGAGCGTCCCATAGGATGCCCTGAGGCAAAGGTGCCGGAGCGAGATAGGCTTTCTGGACATTAAATTCAACATCAGAGCATGGAGCAAGATCTTGGCACCACCGAACGGCAAGAGCATTCTGGTCACTGGTGCGAGTGGCATGGTCGGCAGAGCGGTGGTCGGTGCCCTTCTGACCCGCTTCCCACAGGCCCGCATTCGTGCCGTGCATTTCCGAAACGACAGCTCCTTGCAGCAGGATCCTCGAATAGAGTGGGTCAGGGCCGATCTACTCTGTTCCGAAGACTGTGAGCGCGTTTCAGCTGGTTGCGACTGGGCTATCATGGCAGCCGCTCGAACTAGCGGCAGTCGGGGAATGTCGGCGGAACCATGGAAAGCTTTAGATGAAAATGCCATCATGAACACCCGCCTCCTGGAAACATTACACTTTACCGGAGTCCACCGGGTAGTATTCATCAGCACTGCCTCCGTTTATCAGGAGGTGTCGGGGCTGATCCGCGAAGATCAACTGGACTGGAATAAAGATCCTCATTATGCTCATTTTGGGGTAGGTTGGGCAATGAGGTTTTCGGAAAAACTGTGCAGATTCTGGCACGAGGCAACAGGCATGGAAGCGATAATCGTGCGAGCGGCCAACGTGTTTGGGCCGTTTGCGGCTTTTGACCCCCAGGTGTCCAATGTTATTCCGGCTTTGATCCGCAAGTCGGTTGACAGAATGGATCCCTTTGAGGTCTGGGGAAGCCCCTCTGTGGTGAGGGATGTCATATATTCCGAGGACTTTGCATGTGCGGTGGTCGGACTCCTTTCGCATGAGAGCATCAAGTTCGACATCTTCAACGTTGGGATGGGAAGCGGGACGACAGTAGGCGAAATGGTGAGCTATGTTCTTAAGACTGCAGGACATGCGCCGTCCGAGGTGAAGTACGTGCCAGGAACGCCCACAGCCATCGAAACCCGTGCGCTGGACTGTTCCAAGATCAGAAATGCCCTTTCTTGGACGCCGAAATGCAGCGTTGAGGAGGGGATCGCGAGCACGACCAAATGGTGGAAGGAGAACAGGCAGGTATGGAAGAAATAAAGACGGAAAAGCATGACGCGATCGTCTTGTCAAGCTTGTCCGAGCGGGATTACCAGCGGCAGTTCGCCGATCTGTTGAAGACCACGCCTATTCCTGATGACGAACTGCTCGCCAACATAGGACTTTTCATAAGTTCCAAGAATCTGTCGCGCATCCTGTTCTTCTACGAGATCTACAAGAAGATCGTGAACACCCATGGAATCATCGCGGAATTCGGCGTCAGATGGGGGCAAACCCTTTCGCTTTTGAGCGCCATGCGCGGCATATTCGAGCCCTTTAACCGTCATCGAAAGATTGTTGGTTTTGACACCTTTCAGGGTTTTCTCGGGATGTCCGAAAAGGATGGGAAGAGAAGCAAGTGCGCGGATGGCTCCTTCTCCTTGCCTACAGATTATCAGGCAACACTTGACTCGGTCCTTCATATCCAGGAACGGCTCAATCCCATTTCGCATCTCAAAAAGTATGAGCTGGTCAGAGGCGACGCGATTGAGACCATTCCCCGGTACTTTTCAGATAATCCTGAGTCGCTGATAAGTCTGGCCATTTTCGATTTCGATATTTATGCCCCGACCAAGGCGGCATTAGAGGCTGTTCAGCCCCGGTTGTTCAAGGGGAGCGTCCTGGTTTTCGATGAACTGTGTGACGACATTTTCCCGGGTGAAACGGTGGCTTTGATGGAAACCATGGGAGTCGGAAAGCTCCGCATCCGGCGTCTCCAGATGACAGCCCGAGTTTCTTATGTGGTGATCGAATGATACCGCAGTGCAAGACAGTTAGGGAGGACATTCTCAAGATCTCGTACAAAAGCGGGCACGGTCATATTCCGTCCTGTTTCTCAGTCGTTGAGATCTTGTATGCGGTGTACGGTTCCATGAAGCACGATCCCGGCAACCCCTCATGGGACGAGCGCGATGTATTCATCCTTAGCAAAGGGCATGCTTCGCTGGCGCAGTACTGTACTCTGGCCCGCTTCGGCTATTTCCCGATTGAGCAGGTGTACTCATTCGGGGGCTTTCAGTCCAACTTCGGGTGCCATGCCGACCGGTTCAAGATTCCGGGAGTAGAAGCATCGACCGGTTCGCTTGGACACGGGATCGCATTGGCAGTGGGCATCGCGCTGGCATTCAGGCTGAAACAGTCTGGTCGCAGGGTCTACACGGTGATCGGGGATGGAGAAGCTAATGAAGGCACGGTCTGGGAGGCCATTCAAGTGGCCGACAGTCTCGGTCTCGGAAACCTGACCATAATCTATGATAACAACCTGTCGCACTCACGCGGGCTGCAGGTTGGAGTGCCTGAAAAAAAACTGGAAGCCTTCGGATGTGATGTCAAGCAAGTCGACGGTCACGACGTTGATGCTTTGAGAGACGTGCTACAGACCCCTTCGGAGCGAGTTAACGCCATCGTCGCGAACACCGTGAAAGGTTATGGATGCCGCACTCTCACGGAAAACCATTACGAATGGCATCGCAAGTCGCCCGACAAGGAGCTTCTGACTATTCTTCAGGAGGAATTGAATGCGGCGTCAATTTAGAGACACGATTTTAGACTTGGCCCGGAATGACGATTCCATGGTCCTCATTTTCGGGGACGTTAGTGTTTATTTGTTCAAGGAGTTCCAGGACAGGTACCCCGAGCGCTTCTATAACATGGGCATCTGCGAGAACGCCTTGGTTAGTATAGCAGCAGGCATGAGCTCCCAAGGTTTTGTCCCCTTCGTGCATACCATAGCTCCATTCCTCACGGAGAGGAGTTACGAACAAATAAAGCTGGACTTCTGTTACAATCACTTTTCAGGCAACATCGTGACGTGCGGCGCGTCGTTCGACTACGCGTGGGATGGAGCGACGCACCATTGTTATACGGATCTCGCCATCCTAAGGCTCCTGCCGAACATAGAAGTCCTTCAGCCCGGCTCCACCAAAGAATTGGACATCCTTCTGAGGCAGAGATACAGGAGTGACAATGTCACGTACTACCGCCTCTCGGATCATCCGCATCAGCTGGACCTGCCCGTGCAATTCGGAAAAGGAGTGGTCATTCGGGATGTCGGCGCCAAAGTCACCGTAATGACCGCGGGCCCCATCCTACAGAACGTCGTGGAGGCGTGCAGAGACCTTCAGGTGAACCTGGTCTACTTCCACACGATTAAACCCATAGACGAAGCGATCATTGATCGTTTCAAGGAGACTGAAATAGTTGTTGTCCACGATGCATTCGGGTTGCACGAGGCAATAAGCCAGGTTCCGGGGGTCAGCGCGGCGTTCCATGGTCTAGGCGACTACTTCTGCTGCTGGTACGGTAATCTGACGCAGATCCGAGAGTGTATCGGTCTGGACGTCCAAGGTATCCGAGAGTTTCTGAAGGAAAAGATTGGTTAAGCGTGCCGGGATGAACGCCACAGCTGGGAATCCAGACCGGCGAACTATTAGAAGATCGGTTAGGTGGACCGCATATGTTCTATTCCAATAAGACGGTTCTCGTCACCGGAGGATCGGGCTTCGTAGGTACACACTTCGTCCAGGCGTTGCTGGAACAAGGGGCGCGTGTCAAAGTGCCGATCCACAAGAGACCACTCATCGTGCCCAACCACGATGTACAAGTGGTTAACGCTGATCTCAACAACCTGCAGGATTGCCTTCGCGCATGTGACGGCGCTGACTTCGTGATTCACGCGGCGGGCGCTGTCGCTGCCGCAGGCGTTACGGTGAGCAATCCTATGTCAGCGATTTCTGCAAACCTGGTTCTCACGGTACGAGTACTCGAGGCCGCGTGGTCTGCGAACGTCAAGAGAATCCTCATTTTTTCCAGCGGCACGACTGCGTACCCTTTGACCGACCACCCGGTGAAAGAAGAGGAGATGTGGCAAGCCCCTCCACCGCCGGTCTATTTCGGCTACGGTTGGATGAGACGGTACTTGGAGCTCTTGGGGGAATTTGTCGCGTCCAAATCCGAGATGGGCATCGCGATTTGCAGACCCACGGCCACCTATGGAAGATACGACGATTTCGATCCCAAAACGAGTCACGTCATACCCGCGCTGATTCGTCGGGCGCTCGACAGAGAAAATCCGTACGTGGTTTGGGGGACTGGTGACGAAAAGCGTGACTTCCTCCACGTGACCGACCTTGTGCGTGGTTGCCTTCTCCTCCTTGAAAAGCACGCAATCTGTGATCCAGTGAACATCGGCTACGGACAAGCCTTTTCCATAAGGGAAGTCGTGACGACTATCCTTGAGGCAACGGGCCACTCGGACGCAACCGTGGTTTTCGACTCCTCGAAACCGACCACGATTCCCATGAGAGTCGTACACACCTCCAAGGCTGCTAGGCTCCTCGGTTTCCGACCGGAAGTGAGTTTGGAGGCCGGGCTTGCTGATACTGTTCAGTGGTACTGTGCTACGCAAGGATGCGCAGGAAGCAGATCATGAAGCGCGTGGCCTGGAAATCCGAACAGGTCGGACAGGAAAACTGGGACATTGATTGGTTGATGGAACAAGCTGACGACCCTGTGAGTCGAAACTGGATAACTACCCTTCATGGATGGCGCAAAAAAGCCCTAGAACACAATGACCTGCCCCAGGATCGCTCAGAGATAACCTTGAGCCTGGGAGGATACGAGGTGCATGTTGAGGCCTGTGCAGCGTTCAACGCATTGGAAGTATTCCTGGAGATATTCAGACAAAATGGCCACCGTCTCGCTCCCGGATTTCTCGGCTCGGACGCCTGCACGCTGGTAGACCTGGGGGCAAACTTCGGCTTCTACGCGTTGAGAATGAAATCGGAAAACCCGTCTCTGGCCATTGTGTGTGTGGAACCAAACCCGTACGTGTTCCCATACTTGAAAAAGAACTTGCAGGTAAACGGAGCCAGAGATGCGGTTTGCTTTAGCGTGGCCGTCGGTAAGGACAACAGTCGAAGGTCATTCGATCTGGTTCGCCAAATACCAAGCATTTCTGGACGCGGCATCGCCCAGACGGAGCGACGCTGGATCCGTAGTGATTTCGTAGAAACGGTGGAGATCGAATTCTGGACCTTGTCGAAACTGATACAGGCTTCATGCGTGGACACCATCGGGATACTCAAGATCGATGTCGAGGGAGAGGAACATGGAGTGATCAGTGATTTCCTTATCCCTTGGGATCGTATCCAAAAGATCGTCGTCGAACGACACAGCCGGAAACTGCGCAAAGAGCTTGTGTTGCGGCTAAGAGAAAACGGGTTTAAGCTGGTCTTTGAAGAAGATCCTGGATTTCAGAGGTACTATGGTGACCTCTACTTTGTGACCAGAGAGTTGGACCCGAAACTCGGCTCTATCTGAACGTTTGCGGGGAGAGGAGACATCAGTAATGAGGGTTTTCGTGAAAGGTTTCAACACCTGTATACAGCGCAAGCAAAAGCTCTCCCAGTACAGGCGTTTCTTGGTCGCAAACGGTCATGAGCTCGTTGATTCCCCGGACGCCTGTGACGCGATACTAGTGTGGACGTGCGGCTTCCGCGGCGATGTACGCGACAACAGTGTGTCTCAGATTGAAAACTACCGAAGAGCCTATTCCGCTGAGCTTATTGTCACGGGCTGCTTGCCGGACATTTGTCCAGAGTTGGTGAGTGGGAAATCGGGCACACGTCTGGTCAAGTGGAGGGATGATGAGAGATTCATGGAGCTGTACTTCGGAACAGGAGCGGCTAGCCTGAAGGATGTACCGCAAGTATTTGTTGAAGCCCAGTTCTGTGAAGATGCAACAAGGTTCAGGGAAGACAATCCGGGCAAGGACGCGTGTTTCCACGATCAATTCATAAAACTGGTGGTATCGGAAGGCTGCACCAACAAGTGTTCGTACTGCTCTGAAAGACTGGCCTTTCCTCCCCCGAGGAGCTTTCCCGTCGACGATCTGGTTCAGGCTTGCCGTGAGATGGTTCGCAAGAGGTACAAGCGAGTGGTACTCATTGCGGACTGCGTCGGAGAATACGGTCGTGACATTGGGTCCTCTCTGAGCGAATTGATCAATAGGCTCAGCGAAATTGATCCGGAATTGAGAGTTGCCTTGAACAACTATAATGTTGTGGATCTTATCCGCGACTGGAGTGCTATCAGGGTGTTTTTAGAGAATGGCATCTGCAGCCACCTGAATCTTCCCATACAGTCTGCGTCTGATATGATCCTTAGCCTGATGAACCGTCCTTACTCCCGCGCCGACCTTGACAGAGCGTTCGCCTCACTTAAAGAAATCAATTTCAAAGATTTTGACACGCACATCATAGTGGGATTCCCGGGGGAAAGGGAAGAGGATGTCCGGGAAACCATCGCCTTTCTGATCCGTCAAAAAGTGAAGTACGTCCTGGCCAGCAAGTATATGGAAACATCTAAAGCGCCCTCGGCGAGGTTGCCGGGAAAAGTGGATTCACAGACAGTGCAGGAACGTCTCGACTACGTCGAACGAGAGCTGAAAAGAGCTGGAATCCTTTGCAGTGCCGAAGGAGGGCGTGCTATCACGGAGCGCCTCACGCGAATCAACGTAAGCTCATAAGTGAGGAGATTTCAGAAAACAGCGAAAGGGAGACCCCTATGGACGAGCGACATTTCGACGGGCGGGCAAATTTCCAGGCGGATGACTGCGTAGAGACGCTACTCGACGCCCATTTTGAGAAATTCAACGTCACGAAGCAAGAAATTTGCAAGAACTTCCAAATATATACCAGAAGGCTCTTTCTCAAACGCTTCCTGGCTCACTATGAATTGTTCCGAATGGTGGTGGACCTACCTGGCGACATCGTGGAACTCGGTGTATACAGAGGCACAAGCTTGATGACCTGGGCGAACTTTCTTGAAATCAGAAACATGGGTGATCGGCAGAAACAGGTTTTCGGATTCGACAATTTCTCGGGGTTCACGGGTCTCACCGAGAAAGATGGAAGAATAGATGACAAGACCATGAAAGTCGCGGGTGGTTTTGACAGTGCGGTGTTTGAGAGCATCATCGAGGATGCCATTTCGATATTCGATCAGGATCGTTTCATTCCGTACAAGCCTCGGGTGAAACTTGTAAAGGGAAACATTGAGGAGACAATCCCGAAATTCGTTGACGAAAATCCGGGCTTACGCATTTGCCTTCTGCACTTTGACTGCGACATGTACACGCCGACGAAAGTAGGTTTGGAATATCTCTGGCCTCTCGTCGTGCCCGGTGGAGTAGTCCTCTTCGACGAGTATGGTATTCGTCCCTGGGAAGGAGAAAGTCGGGCGATAGATGAGTTCTTCAGAAGCCAAGAAATCAGTATTCGACGCTTCGACTGGTGCTCTAATCCTGGTGGGTATATGATCAAGCCGTAAGTCTGACCCTGTGGCTGCTAATGTCGTTTTCGGGTTGTGTGAATATGTGCACGGAAAGTGAGCTGCTACCTATACTACCGAACCGCATAGGGCCTCCAGACTTTTGTAGGATGTTTGATATTGCTCTCGAATCTCTTCCTCCCGCATTTGAAGGGTATTGGCGAGCAATTGACTCGGCATGGCGAGTTCCTACGCGCGCAGAAATCGAAGAATACCTGCTCGACATTCTGACGAAAGTCCATGACTTCCCTGGACCACGGTCCCGGGATGAAAACCTGGAGGCATTTGAAAAGGGGTGGACCCAGAATCTGGAAGAAGCCCTCATCAGGGGGGGTACCAGAGAAAGCCTCAGGCCACGCTACTTCAGAGAGACAAAGTATTTGAGATATGATAGGACGTTGATTGTTTCCGAAAATCTGCAGCTTGAATACGATTTGTTTGTGCTGGCGAGAATGGCCATTTTCTCGAAATATCTCCAGAAACACCCCGTCATCTACGAATTCGGCTGCGGGAGTTGTGCGAATCTCCTCATGCTGGCCGAACTCTTCCCTGATAAGCATTTGGTGGGTCTCGACTGGAGCAATGCATCTCAGGATATTGCTAATTTCCTGGCGCGAAAGGGAAAACTGAGGATTCGAGGTGAGCATTTCGACTTCTTTCATCCGCGGTCGGAATTTGTCCTGGAATCCGGCGCGGCCGTCCTGACCATTCATGCCCTGGAACAATTGGGTGATCGTTTCGGACCATGGCTCGACTTACTCATGCAGACCAAGCCCTCTATTGTAGTGAATTACGAGCCGGTCCTGGAGTTCTACGATCCGAACAATCTCTGGGATTTTCTGGCCCTTCTCTACAGCCGCAAGCGCGGCTATTTGTCGGGCTACTTGCCCACTTTGCAAAGACTGGCTGACGAGGGTCAGGTAGAAATATTAGAAGCTCGAAGGCCGTACTTGGGCGGTGTTGTTCATGAAGCTTCCCTCATAGTTTGGAGACCAATCTAACAGCATTCATGGAGTATCCTCATGATCAGGGATGAAGTCCTGGAAAGTTTTCATGGAAAAACAGCTCTCGTAACCGGCGGTACCGGAATGATAGGCAGACAAGTCGC
>JBKQRG010000080.1:0-5958 GCA_052144015.1 Desulfomonilaceae bacterium | reverse complement strand
AGTTTACACAGACTGAAACGGAAGTCAAGCAAAAAGATACCACTTTAGTGGCTACATATCCGGCCCCAAAACGCCCTAATGCCCCGACATCACTACAACTCACAATAAAATCATCGCGAACTTCTGACTAGTGCAGCTGCGGCAAGAGACCTGAAACCGGCCCACTCCGCACACAGTTTCCCCGCTGCGAATTATCGTTACTGGACGATCTGGACTGCCATGGTTTCGACTCCTGCAGCGGAAAACGTAACGGTGCCCTGCAATCCAGAGGAGCCAGGAGTAAGAATCGGCCTATTACCTGAGTCAAAGGGGTCGGTCAAAGTCAAATCCAGAACAGATCCGCCACGGCCTACAGTGCCTCCTCCCCCTCTTGGGAAATTTAGGAAAGGGGTCACCCATTAAGAGGTCCTCTGTCAAGGAGAATACTTCTCCTGGCGAGCGTGGTTTTTCGCATGAGCAACGAGATCAGGGAAGATGCGAGCCTGCGGAGGCGAAAAGAGGGGATTGAGCGGGCGCTCCAGATGAGCCAAGAGTAGGCCTTACCCCACCGGCACACACTGCGCCGCTTAACCCATCCAACCAGCTACATCACTGGCTTAAATGACGTCACTCTCCACCTGAACTGGCTTGAGATCTTCCTTGATAAAACTGCGGAGTATTCTGAACCTTATCCAGCGACTTTCCTTATCATTTGTCCCCTGGTACGAAGCTTGCCAGTAGGCATAAAATGCGCTAGCGGGGTCCTCTGTCTCACGAGCGGCTTCTACTTGATTCTCAAAATCCTGTAAAGTGCTACCTAGTCTCGTTACCAGATCTGAGTCTAGCTCTGGAATGAGTGAATCTATCACAATGAACAGCGTATAGAAGTCTGCTTTTTTCCTCCACCGCGTCTTCTTCATGTTCGGGACCATCAGATCTATTAACTGCAAGATCTCGAAAAACTTGTTCTTGTAATAATTAGATTCCTCAAATTCATCCTCATAATTGACATAGAATTCATCCAAGCGATCCTTCCGATGAAAAATCCCACCGAGAAGAGTAGCCAATAATACGCTAATAAATTCCAGATCTAACATCCTTCGAATATCGGCTGCAGAAAAGATACCAGAGCTAGTCCAGAAGTCATGATCGGACAACTCTTGAACTGTCTTGATGAACTCGCCTTTGAATCGTGCATTGCGAATCTCCTGCTCATTCAATTGCACTGAGTATCTGTTCAGTCTTTCAAAGAGATTGCGAATTTCGTTATCAGTAGAATCCTCAAGATCTCTTACGACAATCGGATACCGCCAAAATCTTTTCTTGTCATCTTCAGTCAATTCCGAAAACGATTTTATGTACGGGAATTTCTCCAGGCCATCCTTAAACGTGATTTCTTTCGAAATAAACTCCAATATGGATCTCAGTCTTTGTTGCCCGTCCACAATTACGTACTTTGCCTCACCTTCGGCGCTGATTCGGTTCACCAAATAGATTTCAGGTATGGGGAGCTCCAGCAGTATGGTCTCTATGAGAGACCTCTTTGCTGGTAGCAGCCACACAGGTTTCCGTTGAAACTCTGGACTGAGCTCCAATGAATCTTCTTTGAACCTTTGGAAAAACCAGTTCAAAGTTTGATTCGAGGCCAATGCTCTCATGTTGTCTCCCATGAAATTGTAGAGTGCAGCTTTTCGATGGAATATTCGTAGTATTTGGTCACATAGTGCCAACTTTGAAAAACAGTCCCTCTCACGCGGCGCGGGCCAAATTTGGCATCTCTCGATAAAGTATTAAAGAACGACCACCATTTCTTCGCGTAAGGGAAGTGGTCGGTAATCTTGTCGAATCTTATCATACCGTAGAAAAATTGGTGCTGAAGATCATTGAATCTATCACGATATCGTTTGTCCAATGTACCAAGTACTCTGCCTCTAAAATCCAGCAGCGACAGCCACAACTCTCGAAATAAATCTTCAGAGACTAGAACCACGTCTATGTCAGAATTATGGGAGAATTTTCTACCATATTTATCGGGAGCAAGACTGAAGCCCATTTTTGCACTACCAACAACAACAAAATTTTGAGGGTGGATACCGAACTCATCACAAATTTTTGACCGAAAGTCGTAATACAGTTGAAGATTATGCTCGAAGCAATAAGGATGTCCATCCAGAATCAAAGTCTGAACGATTTCCCTTGAGGTAATGCTCGTTATTCTCTGTCTGAACTCCTGCGCGGTGATCATTGAAAAAATTCCCGCCATTTTTCTTCATAAAGAGTCATGGTCCTGCTGCATGAGCTTACAATATATGGGATCAGGTCTTGAAATGACAGTTCTCACCATTGGCTGTTCCCGAAATCACTTTACCGATAGTACTATAGTGAATTTTCAGGTGATCCCCGATTGCTCTATTCCAGTGACCGAGGCCTTCTCATTTCAAGACCTGACCCCCGAGTGTTAGCTGAGTTGTTTTCTCAGACACTCCACAAAATCTTTTCTGGGTCTCGGGGCTTTTATGCTTTTACAACAGTGGGCTATTGCCGCATCAATTTTGACTTTAGTATATTTCCCCGGAAAGCTCTTCTCAATGACGTCACGGACATAATCAAGTTCGTAATCTTCCTCACATGACACGAATCTTGCGTCTGTATCTTTCTTGAGCTTATCGTCCACTTTGTTCCAACTCATTTTGTGCTCCCTCCCCAGGTAAGTTATACAACTACTAATTATCGCCAGCGCGCCTCAATCAAGTCAAGCACAAAAAGGAGTCAAAAGGGGTCACCCATTAAGAGGCCCTCTGTCAAGGAAAATAGGGTTTGCGGTCAGCTCATTGATCTCTTTGTACGGCGCGGCTGCTTGCTGGGCCCTTTTCGGGCAGGGCAAGCCCTGCCCCTACCGCGGCCTGGTCGTTTAACACAAGAATCCGAAGGCATCAGGTGGTTGCGGTCAGGTTTTTATGTCTTGTAGGGGCGACCGGCGGTCGCCCTTTTGCATTGGCCGGGCCGTCGTTTGGTTAACATATCGCGATGGGTGCCCCACAATCGTCCGAATGATTCGGGGTTTTCGGGATCATCCGGCCGACAGAGGGCGACCGCCGGTCGCCCCTACAGTATTGTCTTCGATAACAATTATTCCGTGCAGATGATTCGGCATTGCGAGGCCGTAAGGCCGTGGCAATCCCCAAAGCTTTGGGAGATTGCTTCGCTCCGCTCGCAATGACATTCTTTGATCACCGGCAACTGAAGGGTTACGAAGTTTGTTGACGCAGAGGCGCGTGAATGCATATAGTAGATCTGCTTGTCGGAAAGATTTTACCGACACCCGTACCAGTCAGAATTGCCCCCGCTTTTTCGAGTCAAAGGTTGGCCTCCATTTCTCCGTTTGGGAGCAGGACACAGAATAGCGTACCGTAGGCGTTGTTTCATCGGCTTTCAGGTACCCTTCTCTTGTCCAACGAAGATAGGAAGGTCATGTCTATGCACACATCAGGCGCTGCAATATCTCGAGAGTTTTTTTGGAATATCGTTGGACCCGGATTCCCCACTGAACAGGTTATCCTCTACGTCTTCGCTGCGGTTGCGGTTGTCCTGTTCGTGCTCGGCCTTTACAGGACCGGGCTTTTCGCAAGATTTAAGTTAATTGCCAATGCTACGGGCTCTGACGTAGAAAGGGTAAACGACCCATGGCACAGATTCTGGTACGCGTTCGTTGATGTATTCGCGCACAGGAAGATTTTGAGAGAGACATACCCGGGAATTGCTCATTTATTCATTTTCTGGGGATTTGTTGCTCTCACCATCATGACGGCCGTCGTCTTTCTCCAGGCTGATGTCATCGGACCGATCTGGAAAGTATTGTTCCTGAAAGACGGCGTCTATCTTGGATTAAAACTGTTTGCAAACGTTTTTGGCATCCTTGCGATCATCGGCACACTCATGGCCCTGATCCGCCGATATATTATGAAGCCCAACTGGCTAGACGAAAAGCCGGAAGACAAGCTTATTCTGTGGTTCCTTCTGGGCATTCTGGTAACAGGCTTCATTGTCGAAGCCTTACGAATGCAGGCAACGGAAATCAATCCTCAGAGCCCTATGAATCCGTATATCTGGTTCTCGCCCGGAGGCCGCATCATTGCATATCTGTTCTCAGGGATGAGTGTAGCGAGCATAAAATCGACCCACGCGGCGCTATGGTGGATCCATGGTGTTGGCGCCCTGGGATTTCTCGCATTCATAGCATATTCAAAGCTGATCCACATTTTCATGGTGCCGGCAAACATCTTCATGCGGCCTATTGTCGACCAACCGCCGATCAAGGCGATGCCGCCCGAAATGTTTGAGAACGCAGAGACGTTCGGGATCCACAAGCTAGAGGAATATTCCTGGAAAGACCTGTTCGATACCGAAGCATGTATGCGCTGCGGACGTTGCGTGGAAGTTTGCCCGGCATTCAATACCGATAAGCCATTGAAACCCCGCGATGTGATTCAGGATATCCGCACCCATCTGGAACAGAAGGCGAAATTCCTCCTCGATGAGAAAGGCAATTACCATATCATTTCTGATGAGGACTATACCGGTCCTGCATTGATCGGAGACGCCATCGCCAAAGACACGATCTGGTCCTGTACCACTTGTATGGCCTGCGTCGAAGCTTGCCCGGCTTACATCCTCCAGTTTCCCAAACTCATCGACCTTAGACGCTACTTGGTCATGATGGAATCAGATTTCCCCTCCGAGGTCACTGATGTCTTCAAAGGGTCAGAGAACAACTCCAACCCATGGAACATCGGTTCCCATGCCAGGGCGGACTGGGCTAAGGGGCATGATGTCCCTCTCATGTCCGAAAAGGGCGGGGCGGAGTACCTCTTCTATGTCGGCTGCGCCGGATCGTTCGACGATCTGAACCAGAAAGTTGCAGTGTCTTTGGCAAAAATCTTTAAAGCTGTCGACCTCGATTTTGCAATTCTTGGCACGGAGGAAGGATGCTGCGGTGATTCGGCCAAGAAAATTGGAAACGAATACCTTTACCAGGCACTTGCTACGGGAAATATAGAAACATTCAAAGCTTACAATGTAAAAAAGATTATTACCATGTGCCCCCACGGGTATAATACTCTGAAACACGATTATAAAGAGCTTGGCGGCGATTTTGAGGTGTACCACTACACCGAGTTCCTCGACCAGATCATCAAAGAAGGCAAGCTCAAGCTGACGCAGCCTATCCCCGATCTGGGCGTCACGACATACCATGATTCCTGCTATTTGGGCAGATACAACAATGTTTACGACCAGCCGAGGGAGATCCTCAAATCCTTACGTCCGGACAGCCTGATTGAAATGTCTAGTCACCATGAAAAAAGTTTCTGCTGCGGTGCAGGCGGCGGCAGGATGTGGATGGAGGAGAGCCTTGGCACGAGAATCAATCAGAAGCGCACCCGAGAGGCGGAAGCGGCAGGGGCCAAAACCGTATGTACAGCGTGTCCCTTCTGCTATACCATGATTTCCGACGGTATCAAGGAGCTGGAACTTTCGGAGAAGCTCCAGGCCATCGACATCGCACGACTGGTTGTGAAGGCTGCAGGTCTGGACGGCTAGTTTAGCTTTGCATAAATGATCTCGCTGAGTAGTCAGGATGCGTGAACACCGGGGACCGCATCCTGACTACTGCCTTACCGATTGAGTAAGCTGGCGGTCAAAATAGGAATCTAACGCCTATTTCCAACCTCTACTCCCTCAAACCGTCACACAGCCTCGAACTCAATCCGGTAGAAGATATCTGGGAAGTGCTAAGGGTAAAAGCATGTCCAAACAAAGTCTTCAAATCTCTGCGAGAAGTTGAGCACGCTCTATTATAGCGTTTGTCCAAAATTCTGTCCGATTTGCCTTGGCGCGATCTGAGACGATACTGGATCAATTCTTCGTGTCATTGCGAGGAGTGAAAGCGACGAAGCAATCTCCCAAGCTTCTACTGAGGGG
>JBKQRG010000079.1:0-18286 GCA_052144015.1 Desulfomonilaceae bacterium | reverse complement strand
TGGCGCCCTTGCTGCGACCTGCTCCTGGACGCACTGCCGCTTTTTTGGCTGATATTGCTTTAATTTCTTCCTGAGACAATCGGCGATAAGTAACTCCATTGATATCCGCGTCGAGCGACACCACATCAAGCTTTTTGGCAAGATCACCCTCTCGACCGGTCAATGCTCCGGATTTGAACAGCCTAATGGTGGGAACGTTCACAATTCGGGGGAGATCGTTCAAACTCATTAGAAAAGACCCTTGTTTTTGGTAGTCACCGCGAACATTAAGCTGAATCGGTATAGTGGCGTAGAATAGCTCCTCGTTTATTTGTTCTTTTCCAGGTGCAAATTTTTTAGACACGAGATTGCTTTCACTTAATAAATCAGTTATTTGTTTTAATAAACCTTCAATTTCCTGTTGTTCCGGCAAAGAAGCCACCATTGCCTGCAGTCTCTGCTCTAATTCCTTGATTCGTAAAAGCAATTTTGGACCTTCCGCAAGAACATTTTTTTGGTTCCTAATTTCTATTTCGGTACTGCGGATTGCTGCCTGCAATTTGTCAATTTGCGACCTCATATCCGAAATCACTAGCCAGTAGAAAAGCACAAGTAAAAGCACACAAATTCCTGCAACGATCAATCTTCGTTGTAACGTGCTGATTTTAAAAAATACTTCTTCGGGCGACATTTCTGGACCTATCTGATGTTACCTGTGATTTTGAAACTCATGGAACCCAGTCCCGCTGTGGGTCCAGTGGTGGTGCCGGCCAACACTTGAACAAGATTCACATCGGAAAAAAAGCTCTTATCATTGGGTTCCGCAGGATTTGTGTACGGCTGCCTTGCAGTAAAACCTTGCTTGATCTTCTGAAGCCTTTCTACGAAATGCACAACAGCAGTGTTATCAACCCCTGTTCCATCAAGTGCAAAATTTCTACCCGATTTCGTAATGCCTGTCACCCAAACCTCATCAGGAATGGCCATAGAGAGTGCTGCCATGAACGGGGCAGGAGTATCTCGCGTTTTGGTCAATCGCTCAATTGTATCAACCTGCTTTTGCAACCTTGTAATCCTGCTCTTCAGATCTTCGATCTCTTTGTTTTTTTGTTTAAGCTGGGCTAATTCAGATTGCAGAGTTGCTTGTCTTTTCTGATAGCCGCTTATAGTCCATGACAAAGAAAGATATGCGACTATGCTCAGGGCGACAACTGACGCTACAGCAGCGCCGGCGAAAAGAGCAAATTGCTTGAGCTCACGTTTGCGTAGAATCTCGCGAATTGGAAGAAGATTAATCTTGACCATCTCAGATTTGCTTGTCCTTTTCTTCCCGGAGAGCCAAACCAACAGCTACAGCCATGGAAGGGCCGATATGGTTCAGGTAATCCAAATCAAAAAGCTGATCCGCGGGTCTCAATCCACGAAATGGATCCACGATTTCAATCGGAATGTTCAATTCCGACTCCATCGTACTAACAAGACCATAAGTCAATGCCGCGCCGCCTGATAAAAAAATCTTCTGAATAGGATCATACGAAACATTGGTGGAGAAGAATTCAAAAATTTTCTGCAATTCCGAAACAAAATAGTCCACCGATCGTTGAAAGATTTTGCGCAGGTTCCTTGAATTTATGCCTTCCAGGCGCGCTCCTTGCTTTATGTTTTCGGCCCAGTTGAAATCCACATCCAACAGCCGCATAATTTCTCTTGTTATTGAATCGCCGCCAATGGGAAGATCTCTGGTGTATTGGGAGGCCCCGGATTTAAGTATATTAATGTTGATTGTGGACGCGCCTACGTTAACCAGAGCGACAACCTCTTCCTGAACATTCGGATAAGAAAACTCGTACATAACTTCGAGCGCGAACGGATCCACATCCACTACGATCGGACCCAAACCCAAAGAACTTATCAGATCCAGGTATTCGGCCATGTAGTCCTTTTTCGCGGCCACGAGAACTACATCCATAGTTCCTTCTCTCTCGGGCCTCTCTCCCATTATATACCAATCTAAATTGACATCTTTTATGTCAAATGGAATGTACGGCTCAGCTTCTAACTGAATTTGTTTCTCCAGTTGGGTATCGCCCATGGAGCTCATCGATACCTGCTTAATTATCACCGATTTTCCGGCGAGCGAAGTCGCTACCTTTTTACTGCTGGTTCTAGAATTCTTATATAGGCTATTGATGGCGTTCCGTATTATATCAGGTTTCTTAATTGATTTGTCTACAACAACGCCATCTGGTAATGGCGCAATTCCCGCAAAATCCAAGGTATATTTTTTGGATCGATCGATTTCGATCATTTTGACGGCACTGGAGCCGATATCTAATCCTATTACTTTCTGAAGTGCCATTCCTTTATTTCCTTGGCGTTCCCGGGGGCACGTATGGGCTAGGACACATGATATAAATTAATCAGAAAGTTGTCAATAAAAAACATACAATTAGGGACTGTTAGATTTAGAAGTTAAACCAAATTCTAGCTTATTGCCTGCAGGCCTCAAATTTTTGCGAGTAAAGACGTAAATCGTGTCCGCCGGCCGCGCCATCCCGAGTTTTCTCTCGGCAACTTTTTCTATGGTTTTGGAATCATCGCGTAGAAGGTCTATTTTGCGCTCAAGGGACTTAATCTCACCAATAAGCCGTTCATTTTCACGCTCGAAGAAATCTCCTTTTGCCTCGAGCTTTTGCTTTTCTGTGAGCCCCCTCTCGGTGATTAAAACTCCCACGGAAACCGCGACTATGATCGTAATCACAAACTGAGCGTACCTGACAGCTCGTATCGCGGAAAGTTTCATAGCTCGACCTTTGTATTATATCTCTATTTTATTGAATTTGATAGCTCTCCAAATAAGCGCATAAAGTTGCAGATCAAACTTATCCAGCTTTATTTAATGTTTATAGCCTGAAAGCTTTGAATTATCAACTTATTTGTTAAAGCACCAATATTAACATTCAAATAATCAGCTAATAAGAGCTTTTGCACAAGTTCTTCGGAAAAAATTGTCCGGGAAAGGACGCCTTTAGTGCAGCGACGCCTCCCGTGAGTGATACCCACTCGTGGCCAGTCCGAGTGCGAAAGAAGTCCAAAGGCGCTCCGTCGAATTCAACTTTGTGATTATGCAAGAAGACAATTCTGTTGGCATTGATTATATCACATGATTTATATGTCATTTCAATCAATGTTAGACCGTGCTCGATTTGTAAGCGTTTGATAATCGAGCGAATGGTCTTGGCTGTAGGTCGGTCGAGCATAGAAAAAGCTTCATCCATAATGATAATTCGGGCTCCTGTGGCGAGAACCGAGGCCAGGGCAAGCTTCTGCTGTTCACCTCCAGAAAGGGTGCGTGTCAATCTTTTTTCCATTCCCACTAAATCTACCCAATCAAGAGACTGTCGCAGGCGATATTCAATGACGGGCGCAGGAAGTCGAAGAGTTTCAAGACCGAACACAATGTCCTCTTCTACCGTCGTTCCAATCAAGAACTCAATTGGATTCCCGGAAATATAACCGATATTCGGGCCGCAATTACCGGCGCAGACATCTTCAAAAATTATAGACCCTGAAGTCGGCTTGAGGAGACCTGAAATAATTTTTCCCAAAGTAGTCTTACCGGACCCATCGGGGCCGGTAAGAATTACCCAGGAGAACGGATTGATTTTAAGACTGATTCTTTGAAGTACCGGATTATTGGTACCGGGATAAGAAAAAGAAATATGGTCCAAAAGGATCATAATAAAGAAGAATAGGTTACATTCAGGCCTTGGACGGGGTTTCCTTTGACTTTAAACCACCAACGATCTTTTCCTTAAGGCTCTTGCCCTTGCTCTTGCCGGATTCCGGCTTCTTTTCTACAAGTTCCACTACCGAGATGGCCGCCCTATCCCCGGCTCGAAATCCCTTTTTAATTACACGCACATATCCACCATCACGTCCGGCGTAACGAGGCGCGATATCCTCGAACAAAGTCCGAATCACTTCCTTTGAGCGAATTACCTGCAACGCTTGGCGCCGAGCATGAAGATCGCCTTTCTTACCCAATGTTATCATCTGGTCCGCTAGTCCTCTCAGCGCTTTGGCACGAGCATCGGTAGTGATAATGCGCTCATGCTCCAAAAGCGAGGTGACCATGTTCCTAAGAGTGGCTTGTCGGTGATCAGTTCTCATTCCAAGCTTATATCTTGATCTTCTATGGCGCATAAGAAATTCCCCACTCATTCCACTATGTAACTTTGTCTTTCCTGATGCATCCTGTCCAATTCTTCTCTGCTAGGAAAATTGGGAATGGCCATGCCCAGGTGAAGGTCCATATCGGACAATATTTCTTTGATTTCGTTAAGCGATTTTCGGCCAAAATTCTTTGTCTTGAGCATTTCGGCTTCGCTCCTTTGGACCAATTCGCCGATGTATTTGATGTCCGCATTTTTCAAGCAGTTCGCCGAGCGCACGCTAAGTTCAAGTTCGCTAACGCTTCTGAAGAGGTTTTCATTAATCTGAGGCTGAAGTTGGGGCTTTTCTTCGTGTACAATTTTTTCTTCTTCCTCGAAATTGAGAAAAACCAGGAACTGTTCCCTTAAAATTTTAGAAGCTTGAGCTAGTGCATCCTCGGGGTAAATTGTGCCGTTTGTCCAGATCTCCATCGTAAGTCTGTCGTAATCAGTTCGTCTCCCGACACGGGCATTGGTGATATTGTAACTTACTTTTCGCACCGGCGAAAAAACAGCATCCAACGCCAACGTTCCTATGGGATCGTCTTCGCGCTTATTCAATTCGGCCGGAACATAACCTTTTCCCCACTCCACCTTCATATTCATCGATAAGTGCGCTTCTTTAGAAAGCGTGGCCAGGATTTGCTCCGGATTTATAATATGCACAGTGTCGTCACTGAGAATGTCGCCTGCATGCACCTCGCCTTCCCCAACAGCTTCGAGCCTGATGGTTTTTGGCTGTTCGGAGTACAATTTCAGTCGAATTTGTTTAAGATTTAGAATCAGATCAGTGACGTCTTCTTTCACCCCGGGTATAGTTGAAAATTCGTGAAGCACGCCATCCACTTTCACGCTGGTTATGGCCGCTCCCTGTAAAGACGAGAGAATGACCCGCCGCAAAGAATTCCCGAGAGTGATGCCGAACCCCCGTTCCAGGGGCTCGCAAACGAACTTTCCATAAAAAGGGGTATGTGTACTCTCGTCGACTTCCATTCGTCGAGGCCGAATCAGCTCAGTCCAATTTCGGCTTATAAGGGGCTGCCCTGCTTCTTTCATGGGTTCCCTCGTTTCTTCCTAAAAATTTTGTAAATGACCGTATCCGGACATTTTTCCTGGTTCACTTGCTAGACCTCAGGATCCGAAACGGAAAAGTACCAAAATCACCATCTGAAAACATTGTTTTCGTTATATCGGCGCAACCCAAAAGGACGTTCACGTCTACCTGGAATAGTATTCAACAATTAACTGCTCCCTGATAGTCGGGGGCAGATCGTCTCGTGCAGGCAACTCTTTCATTACGCCACGAAAATTGTCTACCTCCACTTCCAGCCAATGTGGAATACCGCGACGACTTACGGTCTTAAGAGAGTCATCGATATGACTTATGCTTCGGCTCTTTTCCTTAACCTCTATGACCATGCCGGGTTTTACTTGGAATGAGGCCACATTTACCTTACGGCCGTTCACTAGAACATGCCCATGCGTGACGAGTTGCCGAGCCTGAGCTCTCGAAGAAGCAAATCCCATTCGAAAAACCAGATTGTCCAGGCGAGACTCCAATAGGAGAAGGAGATTCTCGCCGGTGACTCCCTTTTTTTTCTCGGCCAAGTGCGCGTACTTACGAAATTGTTTCTCCAGAATACCGTAAATCCGCCTGACTTTCTGTTTTTCCCGGAGCTGCGTTCCATAGTCTGTAGGTTTCGGACGGCTTTGCGCGTGCTGACCTGGAGGGTAGTTCCGTCGCTCTACAGCGCATTTATCTGAAAAACAACGATCTCCCTTCAGAAACAGCTTTGTTCCTTCCCTGCGACAAAATCTGCAAACGGATTCTCTATAACGTGCCAATGGATCTCCTTAGACTTTGAAAAAGCAATTATTCTTTAACTATACTCGTCTTCTTTTCGGCGGCCGACATCCATTATGGGGTATTGGGGTTACATCCCGAATAAGAGTAATCTGAAATCCCGCTGCCTGCAAAGATCTAAGAGCAGCTTCACGACCAGCCCCCGGTCCTTTGATCAATACTTCGACAGATCTCATTCCTTGTTCCATAGCTTTTCGGGCGGCATCCTCAGCAGCGAGTTGCGCTGCAAACGGCGTCGATTTCCTGGAACCTTTAAATCCCTGGGTACCAGCAGATGACCAGGCAACAACATTGCCCTCCGGATCTGTTATGGAAATAATCGTGTTATTGAATGTAGCCTGAATGTGAGCTACCCCTCTGGGGACATTCTTTTTTTCCTTTTTCTTACGAGCCGCACGCCTTTTTGGCATCTACTTCTCCCGATCTAAAATCCTCTACAGCATTATTCCGTCGTCCCAAGCAAGAGCCTACTTGCGTCGGCCTATTTGCATCTTTCTTGGGCCCTTGCGAGTTCTGGCATTTGTGTGAGTCCGCTGGCCATGAACGGGAAGACCGCGCCTATGCCGCAGACCACGATAAGATCCAAGATCCATGAGTCGTTTTATATTCATACTGATTTCGCGGCGCAGATCACCTTCTACTTTGTATTTGTGATCCAGGACCTCACGAATTTTGGCTACGTCCACCTCGGTTAATAGATCCGAATTCATGTTCGGATCGAGTCCGACTTCTTCCATTATCTTGCGGGAGGTGGTACGGCCTATGCCGTAAATGTAAGTCAGAGCCACTTCTATTCTTTTATTTTTAGGGAGATCAATCCCTGCAATTCGGGCCACAGTCTTCCTCCTGTGATACGCGGAATGCAGCAGGCCTAACCCTGACGCTGTTTGTGTTTCGGGTTTTCACAGATCACCCGGACTATTCCTTTTCGCTTGATAATCTTGCATTTGTCGCAAATTTTTTTTACGGACGCCCTGACTTTCATGGGCTCGCCTCCTGTCCTATGCTAGGACCTTTTCTATGGACGCGAAAATCTGGTCTATGGGGCCAACTCCCTTTACCCGACGTAATATACTTTTTTTACCGTAATAATCGATTAAGGGAGCAGTTTGTTTATTGTACACCGTTAGCCGTTCTCTGACAGTCGCTTCACTATCGTCATCCCTCTGATAGAGTTCTTTACCACACGCGTCGCAAACTCCCTCTTTTTTAGCAGGATTGAACTTGACATGGTACATCATGCCGCAATCAGAGTTTTTGCAAGTTCTTCTTCCTGACAACCTGATAACCAGCTCTTCTTCCGGAACATCAACCAACACCGCGTGATCAAGAGGCTTTCCTTGTGCCTGAAGCATCTTATCCAGTGCCTGAGCCTGCGGCAAAGTTCTTGGGAACCCATCTAACATAAAACCCTTATTGAGGTCAGGTTTGGCAAGGCGCTCCTCGACAACTCCTATAACCACCTCATCCGGGACCAGTTCGCCTTTGTCCATATATGTTTTGGCTTTAAGCCCCATAGGGGTGCCTTCTTTGAGAGCCGCCCGGAAAATGTCTCCTGTAGAGATCTGCGGGATCCCGAGCTTATCGACAAGCCTTTTGGCCTGCGTACCCTTACCCGAGCCAGGTCCTCCCAATAGTACGATTCTCATGCTACCTTCCTGTTTTCAGGGCAAGCGACTAACGCCTCCCTTTGATTCGGCCCGTTCGGATGAATCCTTCATAATGTCTCTGAATCATATGGGTTTCGATTTGACGTATAGTGTCCAAGGCGACCCCCACGACAATCAGCAGCGAGGTTCCGCCGAAATAAAAGGGCGCATTAAAACGGGCGATCAAAATCGAGGGGAGCACACATACCAATGAAACGTAAACCGCTCCCCCAAAGGTTAATCTCGTAAGCACTTTGTCTATGTACTGAGATGTCTTCTTTCCGGGCCGTATTCCAGGAATGTAACCTCCGTATTTTTTCATATTTTCAGCTACATCCACAGGATTAAAGGTCACGGCAGTGTAAAAATAGCAGAAAAAGATAATGAGAGCGACGTAAAGAAGTTCATACACTCCTGTCGCCGGCCTCAGCCAACTCGTCATAGCTGTCAAAAAAGGAATGTTAAGGAATTGGGCTATCGTGGCCGGAAAAATGATCAGAGATGACGCGAAAATCGGAGGAATAACCCCCGCTGTATTTACCTTAAGTGGCAGATGGGTGCTCTGTCCGCCATAAACCCGCCGGCCCACAATTCGTTTGGCATATTGAACCGGTATACGTCGTTGACCTGTCTCGACGAACACAATTAGCGCTATGACACCTATCATGATCACTATGAGTAGCAGAAGAATGAGGAACCCCATATCTCCCGTCTTCACCAGCTGGACAGTATTACCAAGCGCCTGCGGCATTCTGGCGACGATTCCTGCGAAAATAATTAATGAAATCCCGTTTCCGATTCCCCGTTCGGTAATCTGCTCGCCGAGCCACATAATGAAGCAGGTGCCCGCAGTTAGAGTGATCATAGACAGAATGATAAAAGAAGTTTTCGGAATATAGACCATGTTCTCTGCATGGGCTAAGCCTATACTGATCCCCATTCCCTGAATTAAAGAGAGGCCGACGGTTCCGTAGCGCGTGTACTGGGTAATTTTCTTGCGCCCCGCTTCGCCTTCTTTGGATAAACGCTCAAGGTGCGGAACCACAACCGTAAGGAGCTGCAATATAATAGAAGCACTAATGTACGGCATAATACCGAGAGAAAAAACGGAGAAATGCTCCATTGCGCCACCAGTGAACATGTCCACAACACCGAAAAGGGTCTGCGCGGCTCTTTCGAACCAATCCTTGAGTACGGCCGTATTTACCCCAGGTGTAGGAATATGCACACCCAAGCGATAAACCAATAGCATGAGAAGAGTAAAGATCACCCTCCGCTTCAGTTCGGGTATTCTGGCAATATTTCCCAACGAACTTATCACGAATCAATTCTCCTGTTGCCCCGCCAGCGCAATTATAAGAATATTTGCCGAGCGGTCACAGCTCCTCTATTGTGCCTCCGGCGGCCTCAATCTTGGATTTCGCAGCAGCACTTACCCTGTCCAGCTTTATATTGTAAGCTGACGTAATTTCTCCGTCGGAGAGTAGTTTAATCGGACCTTTCCTTTTGATGAGTCCCTTTTCTCGTAATAGGTCTCCTGTAATTTCAGTTCCAGAATCAAAACGAGACAGGTCTTTAATTCTAATGATGTTATATTGGATTTTAAATATATTTGTGAAACCCTTCTTTGGAAGCCTCCTCTGGAGAGGCATCTGCCCGCCTTCAAATCCCGGTGAGATGACAGCCCCGGAGCGAGCTTTTTGTCCTTTATGGCCTTTTCCCGCTGTTTTTCCCCAACCTGAGGATTCTCCTCGGCCGACTCTCTTACGTCTTTTATTCTTTTCAGGACCTCTTAGATTTGAAAGATTCATAGACTCCTCCCCTTCCGGGGGCGAAAAATTATTCTGCAACTTCCTCATTTTCAAGTAGATGACCTACTTTTTTGATCATCCCGCGGACCTCGGGTGTATCCGGAACAATACGGCTCTGGTGTAACTTTCTCAGACCGAGACCGCGGACCGTTTCTCTTTGACGTTTGGGCGCTTTTATAGGACTTTTCTTTAGAGTCACCTTAAGCATTCGGCAGGTACTCCTCTGTTTTTTCTATTTCCTCGTCCGGTGACACATCAAATTTTCCTAATTTCTTGGAAATCTGATTCTGAGTCCGGAGGCTTTTCAAACCTTCAAAAGTTGCCTTCACCACATTGTGAGGATTGTTGGTTCCAATACATTTTGTCAAAATATCATTGATCCCAGCTGCTTCAATGACAGCTCGTACAGCGCCACCTGCGATGACCCCTGTTCCGGATCCAGCTGGTTTAAGCAGAACTCTTGCCGCTCCGTATCGGCCCAGTACTTCATGGGGGATTGTGCCCTTGAGAATCGGAATTTCTACCATCGAAGCTCTAGCCCTTTCTACCCCTTTACGGATCGCCTCAGGGACTTCATTGGCTTTGCCGAGACCATATCCTACACGGCCCTTACCGTCACCCACGACGACAATTGCGCTGAAGGAGAATCTTCTCCCACCTTTGACCACTTTGGCGACACGACTCAAATGGACTACGCGATCTCGTAATTCACCTTCAGCAGCCATTTCGGATCTAATCAACAAGCGCTTCCTCCTTCTAATCGGCTAGAACTCAAGTCCGCCTTCCCGGGCGCCGTCAGCCAGCGCTTTAACTTTTCCATGATACAGATAAGGGCCTCGATCAAAAATCACTTTGGATATCTTTCGTTCCTGTGCTCGACTCGCCAGACGCTTACCCACTTCGCGGGCAGTTTCAATATTGAAGGGCTCTCCCGGTTTTTTTCGGGAATCCTTGTCCAAAGTGCAAGCCTGGACCAAAGTTGCCCCTTGCCGATCATCTATGATTTGGGCGTAAATGTGGCGATTTGATCTAAAAACAGTGAGCCGCGGTCTTTCGCCGGAACGTTTGATGTCAAATCGTACTCTTTTTGCACGTTTTTTTCGCGCAATAAATTTTTCTACTTCTCCGGACATCTAAAATTCTCCACCAAAGGGCTGGACAAAATGCATTAAAAATATGCAACCAAATTACTTGGTGCCTGCCTTTCCAACTTTGCGACGAATCTCCTCGCCGAGATAACGAATGCCTTTACCCCTGTAGGGTTCCGGTTTTCTCAGTCTACGGATGGTTGCCGCCATTTCGCCGACCTTCTGTTTATCAATTCCCCGAACATGAATGATGGTATTTCTTTCTACCTCGATAGTTAAGCCTTCGGGAATAGATACTACGACCGGGTTTGAATAGCCTACATTTAATGTGAGGGTCTTTGGATTCGATTCTGCTCTGTATCCGACCCCTTGAATTTCCAACGATTTTGTAAAACCTTCTGTCACACCGGTAACCATATTCTGAATAAGA
Source organism: Desulfomonilaceae bacterium (assembly GCA_052144015.1). Lineage (GTDB taxonomy): Bacteria > Desulfobacterota > Desulfomonilia > Desulfomonilales > Desulfomonilaceae > DATJPW01. The sequence goes on along the minus strand of JBKQRG010000079.1, from coordinate 7,251 downwards.
CTCCTTGTCAGCCCTTGAAATGCACGACTTTTGCGGCTCATACCAACAGCCGACACGCGGATCTGAGACTCCTCCTGCTCCACCTTGACGGCATCAAGAACGGACATTTGGAGCGAACCCTTGGGCCCCTCGACAGTCAAGTTGGGTGGGGAAAAGGTTACTTTAACATTTTCGGGTCTAAAAATGGGGGCCTTGCCTATTCTGGACATTAATAACGCTCCTGAACTGTGAGGCTTACCAGATACTGCAAAGAACTTCACCACCGATACCGCGGCGCCTCGCTTCCTTATCAGTCATCACGCCCTGAGACGTTGAGACAATTAAAGATCCGATACCGCCATGGCTTTTGAGATTATGATCGCGGCCCACATATACCCTTAGGCCTGGTTTTGACACTCTGGTGAGACCATCTATCACGCATTGCGTCTCATCATCAAACCGGAGAGTCAGCTTCAACACACCTTGTTTGTTCTTTGCCGATCGGATCACCTTATATTTTTTAATATATCCCTCTTCTTTCATGATCTGAGCGATGCTGATTTTCAGATTCGAGGCAGGGATATTCACCTGTTCCTTACGTGCGTGTTTTGCGTTGCGGATACGTGTCAGCATGTCCGCAATCGGGTCAGTCATACTCATCGACGAATCTCCTACCAACTCGATTTGATCATACCGGGGATATTGCCCTTGAGGGCCTGAGTACGAAGGCAAATCCGGCACAAATGGAACTTCCGATAGTAAGCCCTGGGCCGGCCGCAAATCGCGCAACGATTGTAATGTCGCACCATAAACTTTTGAGGCCTTGCCGCTTTCACAATCATCGATTTCTTAGCCACGCTTCCTCCTCGGAAGACAACTAGTTCATTTTCTAAAAGGCATTCCCAGCTGTCCCAAAAGTTCCCGGGCTTCTTCGTCAGTCCTCGCGGAAGTTACTATTGTGACATTCATGCCTCGAATTTTGTCGACTTTGTCGTAGTTAATCTCAGGAAAAATAATCTGTTCTCTGATACCCATGGAGTAATTTCCACGACCGTCAAAACCCTTCGGGCTTACGCCCCGAAAGTCTCGTACACGTGGAAGGGCCACATTAATCAGTTTGTCAAGAAAATGATACATATTGCCTCGTCTTAGAGTCACCTTGCATCCTATAGTCATTCCCTCACGAAGCTTGAAAGAAGCTATTGATTTTCGAGCCTTTCTCAGCAAGGGCAATTGACCTGTAATGGATGCGATCTCGTCTCGGGCGCTATCTACTACTTTGGGGTTCTGAATTGCCTCGCCTAATCCCATGTTCACGACTATCTTGGTAATGGCAGGGACTTGCATGAGGTTCTTGTATTTGAAACGCTCAACAAGTGCTGGAGAAACGGATTTTTTATAATATTCACTCAGTCGAGAAGCCATCACACTATTACCTTTAGCTGTCTAATTGTTCTGAACACTTTTTGCAAAATCTGACTTTGTCACCGCTATCTAAAAATCGATAGCCGATTCTTGTTGTTTTGGAACATTTGGGACAGACAAGTATGACTTTTGATAGTTTCAGTGGAGCTTCCTTCTCCACAATACCGCCCTGCTGGCCGGCTTTTCCTCCCGGCTTAGTGTGCCGTTTAACCATATTGACTCGTTCAACCAGAGCGGTGTCCTTTTCTTTAAAAATCTTGAGAATTTTTCCTTGTCGTCCCTTTTCCCTGCCCGAGAGGACTTCGATCTTGTCATTCTTCTTAATACTAGACATCAAAGGACCTCCGGAGCCAAGGACACTATTTTCATGAATTTTTTGGCTCGAAGCTCGCGAGCGACCGGGCCGAAAATACGAGTCCCGATGGGTTCAAGCTGATTATTTATCAGCACTGCGGAGTTATCATCAAAACGGATATAGGATCCGTCCGGGCGACGGACAGCTCTTCGAGTCCGAACCACCACCGCTTTGTGGACTTCTCCCTTTTTCACTTTGGAATTAGGAATAGCCTCTTTCACTGAAACTACAACGACATCTCCGATGCTTGCGTACTTCCTACGAGTTCCACCAAGTACCTTTATACAAAAAAGTTCCTTGGCACCGGAATTGTCGGCTACATCCATACGGGTTTGTTGCTGAATCATCAGGCACCTCCCGGCAACGCCGCCTCCTTGATGACCTTCCGGACACGCCAGCGTTTATGTCTGCTTAACGGCTTGGTCTCGACGATCATGACTTCATCGCCGATGCGGCAACGGTTTTCCTCATCATGCGCCATGAAACGCTTCCGGCGGTGCACGTACTTTTTGTAAACAGGATGTATTACAGTCCTGGTTACTTCGACCACCACTGTCTTATTCATTTTGTCACTAATGACGACACCGGTTCGAATTTTACGTCTGCTTGTCACTTCAGAGGAGTTCGTCATGTAGACGCCTCCTTTTCTCTAATAATAGTTTTGACCCGCGCAATATCCTTACGGAGCTTTCTAAGGCGATCGGTTTTTTCCAACTGACCGGTTGCATGCCTAAAACGAAGCTTGAATTCTTCTTCACGGAATTCCTTTTCTTTGGCCTGCAGCTCTTCAGGCGAGAGATCTTTCAATTCTTTGGCCTTCATATCTGCTCCTCACGCATAACGAACCGAGTCTTAATTGGTAGCTTCATGGCGGCTAGTCTGAATGCTTCCTTGGCCACTTCAATCCCGACACCTTCCATTTCATAGAGAATTCGCCCGGGTTTCACCACAGCCACCCAATCCTCCGGGGCTCCTTTTCCTTTACCCATTCTGGTTTCTGCAGGTTTTTTGGTTATGGGTTTGTCCGGGAACATGCGTATCCATATTTTGCCGCCCCTTTTCACATGGCGCGTCATCGCTATTCGGCCTGCTTCTATCTGCCGAGCGGTGATATGAGCAGGCTCCAATGCCATAAGCCCGAACTGGCCGAAGGCAATAGTCGCACCACTCAAGGGGTGGCCTCTCATTCGGCCTTTTTGCATCTTCCGGTGTTTGACTTTCTTTGGCGCCAGCATATCAACTCTCCGTGGAAGTGGCAGAAATAATTTCGCCCTTGAAAACCCAGACTTTTATCCCAATGACGCCGTAGGTAGTTCGGGCTTCCGCAAAGCCATAGTCGATATCTGCTCTTAAGGTATGTAGTGGGACTCGCCCCTCCCTGTACCATTCGCGCCTAGCCATTTCCGCTCCACCGAGGCGGCCGGCGGTGGCAATTCGAATGCCTTTGGCTCCGGATTTCAATGAGCTTGTAACGGCCTTTTTCATGGCCCGCCGAAATGCTATGCGTCTCTCAAGCTGCTGAGCGACATTTTCAGCCACTAATTGTGCATCAATTTCGGGTTTTCGGATTTCTTTGACGTCGATAATCACGTCTTTTTTCGTCATACCAAGCACTTCCCTCCGGAGCTTCTCAATTTCGCTTCCTTTCGGGCCGATGACGATACCAGGTCGTGCCGTGTGGATCACAAGTCGAATTTTACCGGCTGCCCTCTCGATCTCAATTTTTGAAATACTGGCCTGAGATAGTCGTTTTTTGACGAAATCTCTTAATTTGAGATCCTCAATTAGAAAGTCTCCGAAATCTCTTTGCGAAAACCAGCGAGAATCCCAGGTTTTTGTAATCCCGAGACGAAATCCGTTTGGATGTACCTTTTGTCCCAAAATACCCCTCCTCAGGGTTGCCCGACGATTCCTATTCAAGATCTCGGAATCCTTCGGGAGATGGCAATTAATCTTCCGTCACTGCGACGCGAATATGACTCATTCTCTTTCTCACTCTTGTGGCTCGACCCATGGCACGTGGACTCCATCTTTTTGCGATTGGTCCTTCATCTACTGTAATCGTGCTGATATAGAGCTTGTCTTGATCCACGCCGCTGGATTGGGAGGCATTACCGAGCGCTGATTCGACAACTTTCCTGATCAGATCCGCAGCCTTTTTCGGCGTAAACTTTAGTAGAGAAATAGCTGATGCGACAGGCATTCCCCGGACAAGATCTGCGACTAGTCGAGCTTTACGGGCGGAAATGTGAGCGTATTTTAGCTTGGCTTCCCACTCCATTATTTCTTCCCTTTCTTAGCCTTTCTGTCGCCGGCATGTCCGTGGAAAGTGCGGGTCGGAGAGAATTCACCCAGCTTATGTCCGACCATATTCTCCGAAACGAAGACAGGTATGAATTTTTTGCCGTTATGGACTGCGAAAGTGAGACCCACCATATCGGGAATGATTGTTGATCTGCGCGACCATGTCTGAATAACTTTTCGAGAACCGGACTCACGAGCCTCATTGACTTTCTTCAGCACGTGATCGTCCACAAAGGCGCCTTTATGTGTCGAACGGGGCATGATACTTACTTTCTGCGTTTGACGATGAGTTTATCGGAAGCTTTCTTCCGCTCTCTGGTCTTGTACCCCTTGGTTGGCACCCCCCAAGGTGTAACTGGATTACGACCGCCGGACGTTTTCCCCTCGCCGCCTCCATGAGGATGGTCCACTGGGTTCATAGCCACCCCGCGCACTTTTGGTCGCAGGCCCAAGTGCCTTTTTCTACCTGCTTTCCCCAGAGAAATCTTTTCATGGTCCGGATTACTTAGCTGGCCCACTGTGGCCCTGCAACGGTCCAACACCATGCGAACCTCTCCGGACGGGAGTTTAATCTGCGCGTACCCTTTCTCTTTGGCCATCACCTGACCGTACGTTCCAGCAGCACGAATCATCTGGCCACCTTTGCCGATCTTCATCTCGACATTATGAACCATGGTCCCCAGTGGAATGTTCTTCAGCGGCATGCAATTGCCGGGCTTGATGTCCACTTTGTCGCCGGAAACAATGGTATCTCCAATTTTTAACCCGACAGGCTGAAGAACGTAACGCTTATCCCCATCCGCAAAACTAATCAGAGCTAGACGTGCGCCGCGGTTCGGATCGTACTCGATAGTAACAACTTTGCCGGGAACATCGAAATTATCTCTTTTGAAATCGATTAATCTGAATCTTCTCTTGTGCCCACCGCCTCTATGACGCAGAGTTATACGTCCGTAGTTATTACGTCCTCCACCCTTGCGGATACCGGAGACAAGGGACTTGAGAGGTTCATCAGTGGTTATTTCTTCGAAAGTAAACCCGGTTCGGAACCTCATTCCCGGAGAAGTGGGCTTGTATTTCTTGATAGCCATAAATTTAATCCTCGATAAAACTCCGTCTAATTATCAAACGACATTTTCGGCTGCCAATGCGTTAAAGGCGCTCTTACTAAACTCCTTCGAAGAAATCTACACGGTCACCTTCCTTCAAGGTGACAATTGCTCTTTTCCAGTCTTTACGACGTCCCATGTGTCGGCCTAATCTTTTGCGCTTACCCATGCGGTTTTGCGTCTTCACTGAAAGGACCGTAACTTTGAAGAGCTTCTCAACCGCTTTAGCGATTTCCGATTTGTTTGCTCCGCATCCGACTTCAAAAATCACTTGATTGTTATTATCCTTAAGAGTCGAACTTTTTTCAGTGATTATGGGTCGTCGGAGTATTTGGTATTCTTCCAACATCAGCCCAGCCTCTCATGAATCGTCGGTATGGCCCCTTGGAGGAGAACGAGATTTTCGAATCGCAAGAGGTCGTAAACATTGATTCCCTCGGTGGGAAGCACAAGGACATGATATAAGTTCCGTGACGATCGGCTCAGAATTTCATCTTTTTCAGGAATCACAAAGACTGTTTTTCCATTTTCCAAGCCCAATGCTTTCATGGTTTCAAAAAACAACTTAGTCTTCGGAGCCTCAAGCTCGATTTTGTCTACGACAGTTAAATGATTGTCTCTGAGTTTGGCAGTTAAGACAGACCGCAGAGCCGCTTTCCGAGCTTTTTTATTTAATGAAAATTCATATGAGCGTGGTTTCGGCCCGAAGATTGTTCCACCGCCCGTCCATATCGGAGATCGGTTGGTTCCCGCTCGTGCGCGGCCCGTGCCCTTTTGACGCCACGGCTTCTTCCCGCCACCTCGCACTTCGCTTCTGGTTTTGGTAGACGCGTTTCCAGCTCGTCGTTTGGCTAATTGCCATACCACTACATTTTGAACCAGATTCTCACGGATTTCCGAATTGAAAATCTTTTCATCCAGCTCTACAGAGTCGACCTTTTCGCCCCTTTGGTTGACTACATCTATCAACGCCATCAGCTCTTCCTTATGAATACAATTCCACCCTTGGAACCTGGAATCGGGCCCTTGAGAAGAATCACGTTCTCATCACTGCGAACCTCGATCACTTCGACCCGAGGAGCCGTAACTCTAACACCACCTAGTCTTCCCGGTAGCTTTTTGCCTTTAAAAACTCTGCTGGGCCATGCGCACTGGCCGACTGAGCCGGGAATCCTGTGAGATCTAGAACCGTGAGTCTCTTTGCCTCCGCCGAAATTCCATCTCTTCATAACCCCGGCGAATCCCTTGCCTTTACTGGTCCCGATCACTTTGACTTTTTCTCCCGGATTGAAAATATCCACCCGTATTTCTTGGCCCACTTCCACCGATCCAGGATCCTCGACTTGGAAATCCCTTAGCACTCGGAACGGACTCAGGCCGGCTTTTTTGAATTGCCCCATTAGGGGTTTTGAAACCCTATTTTCTTTCGCGGGTCCATAACCGACCTGGACTGTGGAGTCCCCTTTCTTTCGAACCACAAAACAAGGGCCTACCTCCACAACCGTAACGCCGATCGCCCGCCCGGAATCGTCAAACATCTGGCCCATCCCCAGCTTTTTTCCAATCATGCCATTGATCATTTCCAGCTCCTTGTTGCGGCTAGGCCTTTATTTCAACATCTACTCCGGGAGACAAATCCAGCTTCATCAAAGCGTCCAACGTTTGTTGAGTCGGTTCCAGGATATCTACAAGTCTTTTGTGGACTCTTATCTCGAATTGCTCACGAGACTTCTTGTCGATATGCGGAGATCTATTAACCGTATATTTATGAATTCTCGTTGGCAGAGGTATAGGGCCAGCAACTTTGGCACCGGTTCGCCAGGCTGTATCTACTATCTCAGCCGCTGACTGATCAAGAAGCTTATGATCGTAAGCCTTTAATCGAATTCTAATTTTAAGCGTGTGTGTTTCCATTCCGAAACCTCGAATCAGATGCGGCCTAGTATGATTGATTACTCAATAATTTCAGAGACGACTCCGGCGCCGACAGTTCTACCACCTTCTCTGATGGCGAACCTCAATTCCTTTTCCATAGCGATGGGTGTGATCAGATGACCCTCGAGTGACACATTGTCACCG
>JBKQRG010000078.1:0-7246 GCA_052144015.1 Desulfomonilaceae bacterium | reverse complement strand
TTGTCAAGCCTTGTTTCATTCTATTACAGCCCTCGTAGTTTAGGGGATAGTCTCGACGTCAGGAAACACCTGCAAAACTCAGGAGTTATCTGTTTATCCAACTGTAACTAGGAAACTCCTGCTAGGGAAGTGTTTCTCGAAACCCTCGGCGACACCTTCACCAACGATTTTCTTAAATACGAGGCGCTCTTCTTCGTCCAGATGATCGGACGGAATGCCCATAACCGCTGCAGCGCCACAGAGCACTTTACCCAGCTCGGTCTCGCCGCCGAACTTGTAATCGTCCGCCGTCTCCCATCGGACCCCGCAAGGGGGTTCTATCCAAACGAGGTAATTGCGAGTCAAACGGATGAGAAGTATGGGAGCCGACTTCTCTTCAATTTCTTGCCACCGTTGTTTGAGGTCTTTGGACATGATCAGAAGCCCCCCTGCATTTTGGAGTCAATCAAAACAGGAAAGTCGGTTCTTACCACCTTCACCGTCATCGACCTACTATTTGTGTCCTCAAGGAGATTCGACCCCCCATCGCCAGCGTGAAAAATAATTGGAGGTCCCAATCACGTGGTTCCCCTTTCAAACAGGCTCATGCTCACTAGCCTGACCCACGCGTATGTATAAAACTGACCAAACCTGTTCAGATTAGTAAATAACACTCTGGCACGAAATTTGATTGCCTGTCAAGCAAAAAGTATTACAGTGTGTGAGTGAACGGCCGTTCGCTGGATAGACATATTGGATGACCTGCGCAGCATTTCAGTGGTGTAACGGGGTTAGACAATCACGGCTTAGTCCTTCCGCTTCGTCTTTCGGTCCAGTTCCACCTTACAGATTGCGGCCAGGCCGGCTCGTGCGGTTTCGAAGCATCCGTTGCACGATATGCACTTGGATTTTTTCAGGTCGCCGCTCTTCCAGCGGTTGATCAGGTGCGGCTCGCGAATGAACGGACGACACATAGCTACATAGTCCGCGATACCTTCGCTCAGAACTCCGGAAATCACCTTCGGCGACCGTATACCGCCCACGGTGATGATCGGGACCGTTACCGCCTGCTTGAATTGAGCCGCCAAATGCCCCAAATAGGCTTCATCTTTTTCCGTGCGAATATTCGGGCGGGAAGGTACCATGTCATCGCTAGAAGCCCGGCTGCCAGCGCTCACCTCAATGCAGTCTATTCCATCTTCAACCAGGCGGCGAGCCACATAGAGCGACTCCTCTGTCGTCAAACCGGCTTCAACATAATCGTTTCCGCTCAATTTGATCAACACAGGGTAATCCATGCCCACTGCGCCTCTCACCGCTTCCATGATTTCCGCCAGAAAAAGGTATCGCTTGGCAATTGGGCCCCCATATTTATCGGTCCGTTGATTTGATGCTCCTGAGAGGAACTGATTGATCCCGTACGCATGAGCACCGTGGAGCTGTATTGCATCGAATCCGGCCTTCTTGGAACGAGCCGCTGCCGACCCGAACGCTTTGATGCACGCATTGATATCCTGTTGGGTCATTTCCTTCGGCATCTGGTTGGACCATGGATCAAGAACTGCCGAAGGGCCCCATACCTCTGCTTTCTCGAAAAACAGCTCAGGGTTTGCCTTACTTCCGGTATGCACAAGCTGGGCCGCAACTTTTCCGCCGCGGGAATGAATGGTCTGTACCAGCCGGCTGAGGCCCTCCAAGTGATCATCGCTATAATTGCCCATTTGAAATGGCATGGCGATCGAGTTTGGCATCACGAACTGAAAGCCCGTGACAATGAGCCCTACCCCGCCCTGTGCAAGGTTGCCGTAGAATTCCTGGGCCTTTTCGGTGATGTATCCTTTCGGATCGCAAACACCGGACCATGTGGCGCTCCGAACCGCTCGATTGTCCAGCTCCAAAGTCTTTATGGATGTTTTTTCAAAACGCTGCCTTCGGCCACAACCAAAATCAGGTTGGCACTATTTCACCTACAAAATTGGCAGCTTAGAGAGTTTCCCCATGCACTTCTTCTCCGGAAGACAAGAGATCAAATGTTATTAATAAAAAGTTCAGGCACTGATGTTTACTCCTTTAAAGCCATAATGATTGGGGTCAACACGTTCTCACCGTTATATTTGATCAATTACAAAAAACGAAGCTCGATGTCGAGCGAAACGGCACTAACACACTTTTAACAAACGTTTGATAACGTGCTATCGGGCGGTGTGCCAGAATCCTAAAGGGGCTGAGGGAGTGCTGGAAATCTAAATGCTTTCGAAAAAGCTCGCAAATTTTCTTTCACGCGGGGACGACAGACCCATAAGGCTGTTAACAGTCGGCTGGATAATCAGTTGTGCGCTGATGCCGGTCATCGTCTCTATCCTCTGGACCACATACGCGTCCTATTCCGAACTGGTGAATAGAGACCTGAGGCTTCAACGACTGGTGGGATTAGTCTCCCATCTCAATGACGAGCTGCACAAATCAGTGCTTATGATGTCGACGACCGGATCACCGGAATGGCAAGAACTGTACGAGAAAACCCAACCCCGGCTGGACACGGCCCTGGCTGAGGTAGCCTTACTGGCACGGTCTGCATACGAAACGAATTATGCAGCTCAGGCAAAAACTGCTTACTCACAGTTGCTCGAAACAGATGAGCTTTCCATGGCGCTTGCCCGAACCAACAGGATTGGGGAGGCCCGCAAGCTCATCTCGGAGAAGCGTTACGAGGACGCAAGGAGATCCTTCGAACAAAGCATTCAGGCCATGGCCGGGGCCGTGGAGAAACGCATTGACGAAGATGTCCGGGCCACCCGCAGCAGACAGTTTCTTGGAGTGGTCTTCGGCTGTGCAAGCATATTGGTGTCCTCGCTGGCATGGCTCGGAATCCTTATCGTCGTCAAAATGCATTTGACTGAGCGGCGCCGGGTGGAAGCAGAACTGGCAGAGAAGATCACGATAATAGACCAACTATACGAGCACATAATCGAGACCGGAAAGGCACAGGTCCTTGCCGACCATACGGCCAGGGTAGCCCATGAGTTACGACAACCCCTGGTTATCATAGGCGGTTTTGCGCAACGCATATTGAAACAAATCGACGATTATTCCTCGTCCACTATAGAATCCCACAAAGAGTGGCTTGGAATTGTCATCCAGGAAGTTCAGAGATTGGAAAAAATCCTTACAGGTCTCATCGAATTCACACAGCGAGAGAGCTTGAATTTGAAACCCATCAACCCCAACTTGCTGATTGAGCACATTGTTCAGATGAGCGCCGACAGAGTCCATGCCAAAGATATCCGAATCCAATTGAACCTCGGTCACGAAGTAGGGGAAATTCCAGTGGATCCTGACCGATTCGAACAAGTGGTCAGGAATCTGATTTCCAACGCCATCGAGGTTGCGCCGGAAGGTGAATTGATCAAGATCGACACCGGAGTATCGCTGCCCGGTGAAAAGGCCCGAGAGGCCGCGAAGCTGGGCTCGCAACGGTATTTTCAGATGCGTGTTTACAACACCGGGGCGGTCATTTCCGCGGAAGACATTCAAAAGATTTTCGATCCATTCTCAACGACTAAAGCCTATGGAGTTGGACTAACCCTCACCCTGGCGAAACGGATCATCGAAGACCACCGTGGATCGATTTCCGTGAAAAGCGACAACAAGGGGACCATATTCACAGCGTGGATTCCTATCACTCCCGTCGCATGAGACGGGGTAGAGCGCTCGATTGTTAGGCTCCAATAATTTATAAATGTTAGCAGAAAACTATCCTGATAATATTATGATAGACAAATTACTTAAAGTTGTGCTAAGCTAATAAAGCTAAGTCTTAGAACTGGAAGGCGGCTTTATAATGAGAACTATGGCATGGGCCCCCATAATCCTTGGAATGAGCCTCATGCTATGCACCGAATCCATCGCCCTGGATCAATTTCAGAACTACCATAGAACAACCCCTCCCGGCTTCAAAACGGAACAATATAAACAGTCTCAGGAAGGCGTCAAGAGATTGACCGGGGTCGAAATAACAGACGCTGAAGCGTATTTTAAACGAGGTCTGGCGTACGAAAAACTTGGCGAGAATGAAAAAGCCATCAAGTCCTACACCAGGGCGCTTCAGATCAAACCCGGCATGGAAACCGCTCTTAATAATCGTGGCGTGGTCTATTACAGACAACGTGATTTTCGCAAGGCCATCAAAGACTTCTCTCAGGCTATTGATTTAAATCCCGGCTATGCGCTCGTCTATTACAACCGTGGAAACGTATATGGAACGACAGGAGATCTGGACCGTGCACTAGCGGACTACAATCAATCTATCCGAATCAACCCCGATAACTCGAGCGCCTATAACAATAGAGGCTGGATTAGGCTGCAAAAGAAACAAACCAAAGCCTCAATAAATGATTTTGATAGAGCACTGCAAATCAATCCCCGATATGCTCTGGCTTTATGCAACCGAGGCAATGCCCGCCTGAGCATCGGTGACAGCAACGGTTCGTTTAAAGATTTTTCGCATGCCAAGGAAGTGGATCCTCGATTCGCCGGCAGCTATTTTGCCAATATTCCGCAGCCCGGTTATACAAATGTGGACGAATTTCTCCAGGACAACAAAAAACGAGTTACCTGCTCGTACAAGGTGGATGCCTGGGACATATTTCAAAACACGGATTCTATTCCGGCCGGATCGGGCGGGAAACTCGCAGCCACTCAGCATATGGATCCAACGATAACTCATTCGAAGCGCAATGCTAATCATAACGTGCCCAATAGAGCTGTCCTGGGTTTCCTGGATGAATGGAAGTCGGCATGGGAAAGGAAGGACATAGCCACCTATGCCCGTATGTATGTTCCCGATTTCCAGCAAGGAGACATGGATTACAAGCAGTTCGTGAAGTACAAAAAGTATCTATTTCGTAAGTACAGAAATATCCGAGTCGAAACCAGTCAGTTGCAAGCGCAAAAGGTCGGGAATGAAATAGTGCTGGATTTCATGCAGTCTTTTCAGGGAGACGATTATCAGGATAATGGATGGAAGAAGTTGATCCTGACCCGTGATGAAGAAACAGAATACAAAATTGTGCAAGAAGAATGGACCCATGAACAAGCCGCTTCAGGCTATAGGCAATCAAAGCGCTGAAAAATCAATAGGGACTACTGCCTGAATCGTTCCCATTCACAGGAACGATCAATCTGAAAACGGAATAGTACCTCTGACAAAGAATCAGCCTGTAAGCAAGACTCTTGTGAGAGGCCCGCAGTGGCAGGCCCCAACTTGTCATTGCGAGAAGTCTATGTTGCGACAGTCGTCTCCCTTGTCCATTAAAATGACCGGCAATCCCGCGTTCTGCGCGGGACGGTCCCCACCGCAATCCCCAAAGCCGCGAGATTGCTTCGCTCGCAAGGACATTCTTTGGCCTCCTGTAACTGAAGGGTTATTGCCCGGGTTTGTCCCCATTTGATTTAGATCCTTTTCATGTGCTATAAGCCGAAGCAGGCTCTCACACCAAATATAGATCGTAAGGTCCAGGAATTTTCCGTCACAGAGCCGGCCTTAAATTAGTCATGAATAATTTTACCTATAGTGGTTACATATTGAATCCGGCAAATCGCTACTTCAAAATGATTGTTATAGCCGGCGCAGCTGTATTGTCTTTCCAAGGAATGGCTCCGGGGTCCAATGACGCTCTTGACCAGTTCCGCCAGCAACGGATCATGATGTCCGGCCAGGCATTTCTAGAGGAAGGAAGGCGAGAGCTTGCTCGCGGCGCGTATTTGAGGTCAATAAGAGTCCTCACAGAGGCTATAAGTAAAGGTGCGGACCCGGAAGCCCTGAAATTGCGGGGGCAAGCGCAGAATGCCGTCGGGGCTTTTGACAAGGCAATAAACGATTTTAGCTCTTACATAGCAGCGAAAAGTTCGGATCCCGAAGGCTATGTGCTCCGTGGCGATGCTTACATGAGTAATCTAAAGCATGATAAGGCATTGCCGGACTATCTCAGAGCTATTGAGCTTGATCCGCCTTCCGTACAAGCTCACTCCGGACGCGGAATAGCCTACCTGACCATGGAACAATACGGCTTGGCAATCAAAGATTTTCGTTTTCTACTGGAACGGGATTCTCACAATTCGGATGCACTCGTCAATCTCGGCTTGGCCTATATGCTTGCGAACATGCCTGTGGAAGCAAAGAAATGCTTTGAGGAAGCCCTCGAAACCGAGCAGGATCCGAGATGGAAGCTCCAACTTACCGGATATATAAAGAATCTACCTTCGGTTACAGACTCAGCACGTTTGGCGGACATTTCGGAAGAGAATGAAGAACCCGACATGGAGCCGGAAAGGACCCCTAGAGCGGACAGCGAAAAACCTCCAGTGGAACTCCCAAAAGATTCCGGAATAGCCCGAGTCGGACCAGGCGTTAACAAAACTGCATTGTCCGGAACATGGGAGGGTTCATACATGGGTTCCAGGTTGAAAATACAATTTCAGCAGTCAGGCCGCAATGTAAACGGTGTTCTCCGGGTTGAGGGTCGCGCAGGCATTGAAGATGTATATCATTTTAACGGCACGTACGACCGCGGGAACATAGTTGCCTCCCACAGTGATGGACACAATTTCCGGGGGAAATTAACCGATGACCGGCGACTGGTGGGAGTTGTTACCACCTCAAAAGGTACAAAATTCAACCTCGATCTACCAGAACATCGATAACCAAGGAGCGAGGACGGAAGAGGAAGGAAGAGGAAAGAGTTCCGGGAACCCGGTTTTTGTAAAAACCCGGTTCCCGGCCCCTCCGGCAAAAACTTTTATCATGCTGGCGGTAGGTCCCGTAGGATGCGGTTCACTTCGCTCACCAGATCCTACTCTTTTACTGCTGTCATTCCGGCGAAAGCCGGAATCCAGGATTATACCCGCTGTCGCAGCCATCCCTCCGCGTTATGATAGGGACTAGACCCCGTTTCGCAACGGGGTGACGAAGGAAAACGGTTTTCTCCCTGGACCCTCTTTCCGAATCCCGCGAAACGCAGGACTATACGGTTGCGGAGAAGCGATAATACCAAGACCCGTTCCCATGAGTAAGTTTATCTCGCGTTGATTCGCGTTTTATGTTATCACCAGCCCCGATTTGGGGAGGTGGAGATGGCAAGAGTAACACGAGCAATAGAGCATGTGTCAGCTGATGAACTTGCAGCGCGCATTGATCGTTGTAAAGACGGATGGCATACCCGCAAATTACTTGTAATTTGGAATGCCTCCGTTGATCCGCGGCCCGCTG
>JBKQRG010000077.1:0-15528 GCA_052144015.1 Desulfomonilaceae bacterium | reverse complement strand
CAAAAGGGTTTTCCCCCTGGACCCTCCTTCCGAAAACTCCTATATTTTTTATTAACCAATGCCAGCGTACTTGCATGCACCTTTTATATACTGCTAGCCATATAGTCCCGCGTTCTGCGCGGAATTGCCGCAATTCCGGGGACACCATACTTAATTGCGCTATAGGACGGCAGCCCGCTTTATTGTCAGGTTATGGCTGGATTAGCACATCTAACTGATCGTACAGTGGGGATGAACGAACGGGCAGACCGTTAAGAAGCGATGACTTTCTCTGGAAACTTTAGACGGCTTAGCCAGATCGATTCCGTGCCGGGAGCCTGGTCCCAAAGCATCATCGAGCCCTTCCAAGTATGGTGTCCCCCGCATTGAGAAAGCTTTCTTGATAATTGGATGGACTATGATTTCTTACCTGTTCGTTCTGAATGAACCGAAACAACCCAATCTTTGGCTTCCTCCACGCCAGCCGGAGATCTGAGGGGAACCTCGGATTTTGTGAGCGGCGTTCTTGCCATTGCAGGGGTTGTTGGGGCGGCCAACCGGTCGCCGGGTGGTTCCCTCAAACTCCAAAAAGATCCCCTCGATGGCACTCACAAAACTCAGGAAGATGCAAAACCGGTCTACCTTTAGAGGCTTTGAGGCTTCCGGCTGCGTCGAAGACCATTTGAACGCGGAACGCCCTCAGTAGAATGCTATCCAGTCCGATACGGGCTCGAATATTCCCTTAGCAGGATCCGATGTCAGGACCCGGGCAATAGGAAATCTGTTTTCCTTAATGGTCAACGGCGGGGTGAGTCCCCCTGTATCAAAATCCTTCAGGGACTTGAGGGCCTTCGTCAGCCCTTCTCCGTTAAGCTCTCCCGCAGCGTCTGCTTTTCTGAGGCACTCCACAAAAAGTTTACCAGCGGTGAATGCAACGATATAAGGCAGAGGCCGTTCCGTGACGTCCGAATAGTTCGTGGCGGTGTAAGCTCTGAGCTGTCGTATCATCGGCACATCTTCCATCCACCAGTAGGCATAAGGACTGACAGCCAAGAATTTCGGTCCATCGGGCCCAATCATCTGCACCACGCTTCTCTGTGCCCCCCAGATAGTGGTTATTATTTGAGCATTGAGTCCTAATTCGTGACATTGTTTGATCAGAGGACCGTTATTCGGACCAATCCAGCCGTGCAAAATGACCCAATCGGGATTTTTGAGCTTCAGTTCCTTAATTTGGGCCGTGTGATCGCCGCCTTTCATGTCTCCGGTCACTTCCCCAACTAATTCCAGCCTCAGTCTCTGGCACATTATGCGACCATAAGGTATTGGGTCTTCTCCCAATGGTCCTTTTGTGTAGAAAAAGGCAACTTTTTTACCTTTTCTTTGCAGAGCTGCATGCTTGAGAGCAACGGCAAACTGATCGCCATAGGTCGGTCCCATCATGAACATCGAGGGAGCGCCACTAGTCATGATTTTGGCCGAGAAGGAGGTAGAAGAGTAAAGGACATTGTAACGCTCACGGATCAAGGGCGCCACAGCCAATGCCACCCCAGTGCCTGAACCAAAAACACACAGCGGGTTGTATTTCGACATAAGGGTCTCAAAAGCCTTGACTCCGACCTCAGGATTGAATTGATCATCTTCCTGGGCATACTGAAGCTTCTTGCCGTTAATGCCTCCTTCTGAATTGGTTATCGCGATACAGTCCTTCATAGCAGCTATGAGCGGGATACCTTCATCAACGAAAACTTTCGGACCGGTAAGTGGCTGGGTGACGCCGATCGTAATCGTGTCCTGAGCCATCACCGCCTGCACAAATGCAAAGCTGAGAATCAAAGCAATGATCGACCTGGTACAGTGTTTCCTCATGGCCCCCTCCTTAAATTTGAACGCAATGAAAAATTGATCTGCCCGACTTTGATCACCCCTGACTATATCTACCACTAACTATATTCACCAGCATTTTTAGTGCCATCGCTTGGTCCGCGACAACATATTAGAATAGCCTATAATATTAATTGGGTAGCGTCATGCAGAATTTGCCGGAATCGAGAGTTATGCATGCGGGCGAGCCGAAGTGACCCGCAAGTCGTCTCTCAATTTAAAGATCTAGGTAAAAATGGTGTAGTATTAGTTCGTTAGCAATGAGCCCAAGAGGCTCATTGAATGCGTAATTCCGGGGACACAACACATAATTGAGCATTATGAAATCCGGCTCATGACTTTTGGCGGTCTTGTCCGAAATGTTGGGGGTAAAGCTTTCGCAGGCAGTCCGGACAAATACCGTGACTGAACTCTGCCTCTGAACGGTCAGTTATGTATTCTTCAAGGCGTACCCAGGCCTCTGATTCATCCCGGATGTTCTTACAGTGCATGCAGATAGGGACCAGCCCTCCCAGGCTATTCATAATAATTTTTTCCAATACTCGAACACGGTGACTCAAAACGGTCAATAATTCAAAAGCAATCGCGGGATTACGCTCTACCTCTTTATGAAACTCCGGCTGATCCAGGGACAAGATCTCCGTGGTTTCCTTTGCCACTACCGAAGCAGACCGGGCGAGAGCATCGATGAGCGCCATCTCGCCGAAATAATCTCGCGGCCCGAAAGTACAGAGCCGTCGTTCGTTTCTATTACCCCGCCCCTGTATTACGTCGACAGTGCCATTGACAACAATGAAGAGACGACGGTCGTGGTCTCCTTCGGTTATGATTTCTTCCCCCTCATTAAAGGTATGATGGCGAACACGTTCGGCAAGACTCATCAACTCTTCTCGTTTCAATCCCGAGAAGAGTGGGACCATAGCTAGAAAATCAGCGTCAATCGTCATCGGTAAGTCTCCACAGTTATTTTCGTTTGTACCAGTCCTATTCGAATTGTCCATGATCTTGAGTACCCCAGTCGTTGTTGTCAAGCATTTCCGTATGGGAAAAGGCAACCCCTCTGTCATTGCGTGGAGTGAAATCCCGCGTTCCGCGGGAAAGCAATCCCAGATTTCGTTCTGCCATTGTCCGGGATTAGAGATTGCTTCGCTACGCTCGCAATGACACCTCTACCCCCTCGGTAAGGAGCGGCATGGATTTGTCATTGCGAGGCCGTCAGGCCGTGGCAATCTCCGAAGCTTTGGTAGATTGCTTCGCTCCCCTCGCAATGACATTGTTTGGCCGCCTGTAACTAAGGGGTCACCAGGAGAGTCAGGAAACGGGTTCCCGGTCTCTTTTCGGTCCGGAAATCATTCCCGGAGTCTTCTTCGGTTCGGAAACGAGTCCCGGGCCTTGTGACTGACCGCAACGATCTAAATGTGCAATTGCATCCAAATGGCATCGTAGCACTGGCCGAATTTCATCCCGATGTTACAGAACCGTCCGCACTCTCGAAATCCGTTTTTCAGGTGAAAGCAAACGCTTTGTTGATTTCGCGATGACACGCTTGCCAATATACTTTCCAGTCCCTGTTTTCTGGCTTCCCGGACAAATCTTTCGAGGATGCTGGTGCCAAGTCCCTTTCTTGTATGGTCCGGCATGATGAAGTAGGTTATCTCCGCTTGGCTGTTTAGAGCTATAGCAGCATGGTGAGCATGCATGAATGCGAACCCGACAATTCCTCTTGAGTTGTCCCTTACAACAAGTGACGGATAGCCACGTGACTCGTCCAATAACCCATCGAAGAAATCGTAGTCCACAGGCTCTTTCCCATAGGCGGCAAAACTTTTTGCAATAAAAGCGTTCAGGATGTCAATGACCGCTTTTCTGTGTTCAGCCGACATTGGCTCAAAAACATAGCCCATGCACTTGATTCTCGTTTCTTTCGAGTGCAGGCGAAATCTCAGGCCGCCATGTCTCAAACGCAACGTGAATCGGTAAAATTCCAGGTACAAATGTATTTCATTGTACCTGGGCGTCTTTCATGCCGTAGACGCACCTCTGGTCGGAAAGCGATCTATCGAGTCCCCTCATCCAAAACGCGACGAACCTCTCGGAGGAGTTCTTTGAGCCGAAACGGTTTCGAGACAAATCCTTTTGCACCCATTCGAATAGTCTCTTTCACCGAAGCATCAGCCGAATAGCCGCTGGCCACTACGACATTCACCTGCGGATCATTCCTTAGGAGCTGCTTCAGACATTCCATGCCGCCCATCTCCGGCATGATCAGGTCCATTATCACCAGGGAAATACTTTGTCCCTCCTTTCGGTACATTTCCAGCGCTTCTCTACCATTTTTCGCTGTGAGCACTTTGTAACCGGTTTCACCGAGAATCAGCTCTCCGAGGTGTCTCACAACGTCTTCGTCATCCACGAGAAGTATAGTTTCTGTTCCACCCGGCAGCCTTAGCTGTTCTTCGGCTTTGTCCGAAACTATTTCCTGTTCTTCGATGGCAGGTAGATAGATTCTGAACATAGTGCCCTTGCCGGGTTCGCTATCGCATGTGATATAGCCTCCATGCTGCTTTACTATGCCATATACTACCGCAAGCCCGAGGCCGGTACCCGTTCCCGCTCCCTTGGTGGTAAAGAAAGGCTCGAACAAGTGCTCAAGGATTTCTTGGTCCATTCCGGTACCAGTATCCAAAATGGCCAGCAACAAGTACTTGCCGGGTTTCGCACCAGGGTGCACTCTGCAATATTCCTCATCCATGGTCACATTTTCCGTGCTGAGAGTGAGCTTGCCTCCCTCCGGCATGGCGTCTCGGGCGTTGACTGCCAGGTTCATAATGATTTGGTCTATCTGAACGGGGTCGGCGCTCACGGTTGCCAGTGAATTTTCGAGGTGCAATTCAATCTTTATCATTTTCGGGATTGTTCGGTCCAATAGTTTTTGTACTTGCTTGATGTGATGATTGAGGTCAATTGGACGTTGCTTGCTCTCTGTCTTCCGGCTCAAGGTGAGCAGCCTTTGGACCAGTTCCGCTCCACTCCGACCGGCTTGAAGGATCTGCTGGAGGCGTGCATATTCCGGGTCCGTCTTATCCTTTCGCGAAAGCAGCACCTCTGAATAGCCCATGGTGACCTGAAGCAGGTTGTTGAAATCGTGGGCAATACCCCCGGCCAAAGTCCCGATTGCCTCCATCTTCTGCGCTTGAAGAAGTTGTCTCGTGAGTCGGTTCAAGTCCGTGACGTCCCTGACGATACCTTGGTAGCCAAGTATTGTGCCATTTTTGCCCCGACGCGCCGCTGCCGTGAGCAGACAGTCGATTTCCGTGCCGTCTTTCTTGCGGCGTTTGACCGGATAGTCTTTCACGGATCCGGCTCGTTCTATGTCCCGCTGGAACCGGAGCCGGTCTGCAGGACCAAGGTATATGTTCAGAATATCCATGCATTGTGCCTCTTCTCGGGTGAAACCGAAAAGATCGAAAAAGGCTTGGTTCGCGTCCTCCAACACGCCGTCGCGTGTGGTCATGATGACTGCATCTCTGGATTCCTCGAAGAGGGAACGGTACCTTCCCTCGCTCTCACGAAGGGCTTGTTCGGCTCGTTTACGGTCCGTGATATCCAGTGCCGATCCCATTATCGCAATAGCCTTTCCATCATTGTCTCTCACCACAGTGGCCACGACCTGGATCTCAACATTCGAACCGTCTTTCCTCTTTGCAGCCACCTCACCGAGCCAGGAGCCTGTTTTGGCAGCGGTCTTCCATCCCTCTTTAGCCCTCTCATCCATTACGAAGAGCTCAACCGCACGCCTTCCAAGAACCTCCCTCTCATCATCATATCCCCATAGCCGGAGAGCAGCAGGATTCACGTAGGTCAGAGTTCCGGCAAAATCAGCAATCCATATACCGGTTATCGAGGAGGCCATAGCGCTGTCTCGTATCCGAAGCGTCTCTTCAGCTCGTATGCGGTCCGTAATATCCTCACAGGTCATCAAATCTTCGCCCGTGACCAATTTCACAGGCCTGAATTGGATTATTTTTCGACTTCCGTCCTTGCACGTGACTTCAAATATTTTGGATCGCGTTTTTCCCGGAGAAAGCCCTTCTAGTGCTTCTTTCCAGGCTGCAATTGTCTTATGCCTATATGCGCTATCCGGATACGCCTTTTGGAACCACTCTCGGCCGTTGGGCACATCGCTCAAGTCATAAC
Source organism: Desulfomonilaceae bacterium (assembly GCA_052144015.1). GTDB lineage: Bacteria > Desulfobacterota > Desulfomonilia > Desulfomonilales > Desulfomonilaceae > DATJPW01. The sequence goes on along the minus strand of JBKQRG010000077.1, from coordinate 9,468 downwards.
CGAAAATTTCCTTGAACTTGGGGTTCGCATATCTGAAGTCGCCATCCTTGTCGATAATGACCATGCCGAAGGGAGCGTGCGCACAAAGAGTCTGAAATCTTTGAGTCTGGACATCGAGGAGCTGCTCAGCATATCTTTCTCTGGTAGATTCACCGAAATAGGCTATAGCGGCAATCAGTCCGTATGTGAGCAAAAAGCGAGCCGCAACAGTGCGCTCGTAGTGATATGTAGAGAACAGCCCTGTCGGATCGGAAAGTATAAAAAGAGAAGCTAGGAAGCCTGCCGCTGTCCAGACAAGTCCCTCCCCCTTTCCGAGTACGAAGAAGAAATAAGCAGGCATGATGAGCATCCACAGCATTGTTCCGTGTGCTCCGCCTTCACCGATCAGAAACAGAAAGTAGACCCCAAGAACAGAGGCGCAAATTCGGAATGCGACCTTCGGATTCTTCAGGCGTTTAAGCGCTAATAAACTGAGGACTTGGCAGGCTCCAGCGAGCAGAAGGATAACGGGATGAGCCGCGGTCCCCTGACTCAGGTGCAGAATCAAGAAGCCAATGAATATTGGGATCGCTAGGAACGTGACGAGGGTGAAGAAGCGAATTTTCCGCTCTTCCTCCAAGCTCGTACCAGATCTCGCAGAAAATGCGGACATCAATGAATTGATCTTTTCGGTATATGACCTAGAGAAATTCTTCATGGCAGTCCCCTCCACACTCTGCATGTCTCTCGGGGTCTTGATTGGATTTGGGCCTCCTGGAACGCCTGCTATTTCTTTATCCAGTTACCACATTCTCCTTGTCTGCCTTGATGCCTACATGACTGTCAGAAAAATTATGGTCGGCTAAGTTATCGAACGGTACTTTCATGCTAGCGACTTAAGTTGACTTCTGCAAGCCCATTCAAAGGTACGCCATGTATTTCCTTGTCCGCATGCGTCTTTCATGCCGTAAACGCACGGCTGTTCGGAAAGCAATTTAACGAGTGTCTGTGAACGAATGAAGACCTCATCAAGCCGCAACTGATGATATATGAATATTGGAACATCCCTATCCAATCCAATTCAGGCTGAAAGATCATCAACACGCACTATCACTTTTCCGGTTCGTCAAAGGGCAAATCCCTCATGAACAGTGCCCCCGGAGCACCATGACAGATCGTGATGGACCATCAAGAATTCTTTACAATGCCGCCCACAAAGGGCATACTTGCCCTGTAACGACTTCCACAGACAACAATCGACTCGGTTCAGATATCTAAGGGGTCTTCATGATCGGACTCTGGCACTATCGCAGGTTAATGACAGTGCCTCGAAGTCCTGGAATGGAGTATCAAGAGAAAATCTTTCCGGAAGATAATACGCCCAGTTGCGAGCGGCCAAAGAATGTCATTGCGAGCGGAGCGAAGCAATCTCCCAAAGCTTCGGGGATTGCCACGGCCTTACGGCTCACAATGACAAATCTAGATTTCACTTGACTGAGGCGGCTTTGTGTACGCAAAAGATTATTTGAGATATTGTGCCAATAGGCTGTCACTTTTCATTGGCAGACGCGACTAAATAGACCTGACCGCACAGTTTTCGGGGTGGACCGAGATTGAATTCTTATGAACTCCGCGGAAGCGGTGATGAGGCTTTTCAGGAGGCTGCGCTGCACCTACTCATGGACCCGAAGTCGCAGGAGGGTAGGCGTCGCTGGCTTCAACTCAATGCCCGGGCAGGATGTATTGCCGGGCGAATCCCGGCCTCGACTTGCGTGTTGCATTTAAGGGGGAAACCAATGACCAGAATTCTCGTATGCGTTGCAGTGGTCGTCCTAGCGGTCTGTTTGCTACCCGCTCTGGGGTTTGCTCAGTCAATGGAACAAGCGAACAAGCTAATATTTGAGGGCCGGGCACTGCGCGACAATTCAAAATCAAAATCAGACATGGAATTAGCTCTACAGAAATTTCAGGCAGCCCTGGCGATTTATGAAAAAGTTAGATCCCAGAAGGGGCAAGGTGTCGCACTGAACGACATGGCGCGGGCTTATCAACGCGCGGGACAAAGTCAAAAGGCCCTGGAGTACTTTGAAAAATCGCTACCACTCCTAGAGAAGTCCAACGAACACAAGGGAGTGGGAGTGACCCTAGATTTCATGGGTCGGATTTATTTCGCCCGGGGTGAACATCAGAAGGCGCTGGAGTACTATGAGAAGGGGCTGGTTATTAGCAGGAAAGTCGGCGATATCAAGCAGGAAGGTTATACTCTCGATGATATAGCGTTAGTTTACGATACCTCGGGACAGAGTAAAAAGGCATTGGAATTTCTCGAACAAGCTCTTAGGTTCAATCAAAAAGTCGGCAACAAGGAGGGTGAATCAACCAACTTGAACATCATGGGCCTAATGCATCGACGCTGGGGCGATTGCGCTAAGGCGCTGGACTTCCACCAGAAATCGCTTGAAATTGATAAGAAGATAGGTTTTCCCAGAGGACAACCCAGCACCCTGAATAACATAGCATTGGTGTATTTCTCCATGGGTCAATATCAGAGAGCACTGGAGCAATATGAAAAAGTGATCGAGGCAGCTCAGAAGACGAGGGATGCAAAAACCGAGGGAGTAGCTCTGGTCAACATGGCCGACACTTATATTTCCTTGGGTCAGTACCAGAGGGCTTTGGAACTCCTCGAAAAGTCTCTTCAGATGGCCAAGAAACTTGGCGATGCCGAGACCCAGTTTCATGCTTTGTTGCAGATGGCCTCGGTTTATGAGTCGTCGGGCCAATATGACGAAGCCCTGGCGCATTATGTTGAGGCGGCTAAAGTATTTGGCAAAAACCGCAGAGCAGCAAATTACAGAATAGCTCTTTTATACTTAACCATGGGGGATATTCCTAAAGCTGAATCTTTTCTGAAAGACAGTAGTCGTGTGGGGGGGGATTGAGATTTTCGCAGGTGCTAGGATTGCGTTGGCCAAATCGGATTTCGAAAAGGCAGTTTATCCGCTTAAACTTCACCTGAGTGTGTCTCTACAAAGCCGAAAAGTTGAAGAAATCTTCACTGGATACACCAGCCTCGGGCTTGCCTACGAGGGACTAGGACAGTATGAAGCGGCTGCCGAAAACTACACGCAAGCTATGGTAATTTCCGAGGAGATGAGAGATGGTCTTACGGAAGGCCAGAGAGTGAATTTCTTCGATGCCAGGATCGACGGTATTGCTAGGCTGACCCCCTATGAGGGCCTGTGCCGTGTACTGCTTCAGACGGGAAAACTGGACGAGGCTTTCAAACAAGCTGAGAGCACAAGGGCAAGGATCTTTTCGGAATCACTCTCCCGCAGAGCCAATTACATTGCCCTTGATGTGCCTGCGAATATCCTGGAAAAAGATTCCGACCTAAATAAGCGGCTTGCCGCGCTGATCCAGGAACGCCAAAAAACCTACGAGAAAAGCGCCCACGGGATTCTCTCGCAGGAGGAAAGACAATATAAGTATAAGGATGTTGAGGAACAGGCCAAGTCCGTCGAAAGGCAGATCAAGGAACTACTCTTGGAGAGAGACCACCACACATCTAGGCTGAGAAAAGAATATCCCCTCTTCGCAGCCACGAAATATCCCCAGCCGATGAACCTGCGGGAAAGCGCTCTCAAGGACGACGAATGGGTGCTGGAATACGAAGTTGCCGATTCAGGTGTCGTAATATTTCTTATAGAAGGCAAGAAGATCATTAAATGCCTGTTCAAGGCGACTGAACGCAAAGAGATCGACAGCCTGGTCAGCAAGTTCCGCGAACCCTTGGAGATCAAGGAAGGACGGGGAATGGAGCAGCTCAAGGACTTTGACCTGGTATCCGGCAAGAAACTAGCTGACATCCTATTGGGCGATGTTCTCCCGTTGCTGCCCAAGGACGTGCCATTGATCATCATACCGGATGGTCCTCTCGGAGTCGTCCCGTTCGAAATGCTCGTCTTGAATGATGGTGGAAAGGTCCAAACCGACAAGACAATCCCGTATGTTACCGGAGCGGAATTCTTCGGTGACCGGAATCCCATATCCTACTATCAGTCCGTAACTGCCCTGACTCTCGCCAGAACGTTGGGGAAGCAACAAAAGTCTGGTGACAGGATCCTTGCGATTGTTGATCCTGTCTTTTCCCCCGATGATATTCGTCTCGTCCAGGCTGCTACTGAAAAGAGACGTGCAGTATTGGACAAATTGAGCAGCGAAAAACTCATGTCATTCAAAACCCAATTGGCAATGGAAATCCCCAGGCTCCCGCTCACCACACAACTCGGTGAATCCTTGAAAAACGCGGACCCTGAAAAGACCGATCTATACGAGGGCATGAAGGCCCAAAAATCTGAGCTGCTTCGGAAAGACCTCAAGCCTTATCATTCTGTGGTATTTGGCACTCACGGATATTTCGGTAAGGACCTCCCTGGTATTCAAGAGCCGGTACTGATCCTAACACTCCCGGACCAACCGGAAGGGCAGGATGGCTTCTTGAGAATGACTGAGGTGATGGGTCTAAAGATGAATTGTGATGTAGCGGCATTAACCGCTTGTCAGACCGGCCTGGGGAGGCATATCTCAGGTGAAGGCACTATGGGAATGGGGAGAGCCTTTCAATACGCAGGAGCCAAAAGTGTGTTGATGAGCCTGTGGAGTGTTGCCGAGAAGTCTTCGGTTGAAATGGTAGAGAGTTTCTTCAAGCATATGAAGGAAGGCAAAAACAAGCTGGAGGCTTTGAGACTCGCCAGAGACGAGATACGAAAGGCGGGATATGACCATCCCTTCTTCTGGGCACCATTTATATTGGTCGGTGAGGTGGATTAGGCCCTACTGAAATGGGGCTTGTATAGTGAATTTGGGCACCCTCGATCAGGTGCTTGAGGGAAACGGGCGAAACGAAGTGTCACCTTCGTCTCTCTCTTACCACTAACCCTAACGTGTGAAGTATGAAGGCCGCGGAATCTTTAACGGCAGCGGGAGAAACATCGTGCTCGGCAAGGTCAACCGATTCTTAATGGGCCTGGTACCATTGGTAGTTCTGTGCGCTACCGGCGCCATGGCCAACGAGGTTAACGACTTCTACCAGCGATTCCTAGATCTGCTGAAGAACGATCGCACATCCGAACTGGAATCTCTGGTCCGAGATAACAGAGGTGTAGCCTCCAAATGCCACGCGATAATTAAAGAAAAGATCTCCGGGGAAACTGCAGGGGAGAAAACCGAGGCATACGTGCTTGTCGCAGATGAACTGGAGGAACTCGTACTGTTTACCAGCGGCAGGCAAGACTGCGAGGCTGCACAAAGACTCTACGCCAGAGCCGGCCAAGCTGTCACGCCGGATGGGCAATTCATAAAACTCAAGAGGATCGTGCGGCTCTGTCCCACGCTGACCGATGCGCAGACGCGCCTCGGTGATGTGAGCAAAAAGCTGGGCCGGTTTGACGATGCGGTGAGCGCTTATGAGAAGGCAATGGCTTTAAAAGACACTCCCGAAGCGTGCCTGGGGTTAGCGGAAACCCTTTTCGCCGCGGGACTGTGCCACCGGAGTCTTCCGTACTTTGAGAAAGTCTTGGCCATGCAGCCGGAAAACCCAAGGGCCAAGAAGTACCTGGAACCGGCACGCCGTGAAATAACTCGGGAAAAGGCTGGGCTACTTACGTCGGATGAGATTGGCGATCGCCTCTGGCAGGATCCTGGGGGAAACCTGATGTGCATGTGCCCGGTTTTCGCTCGGCTGGTCGGGAGGGTTCGTTTGCACGAGGTTACCTTTGCCGCAGATTCGGCGAATCTGTCAACCTCGGCCAAAAAGCAGCTCCAGGAGGTAGCCGCAGCACTGCAAAGCGATCGGCTCAAGGGTGGATATTACTTGATTGAGGGACACGCGGATAACACAGGAAGCACCTGGTATAATAAACGCCTTTCACTGGAAAGGGCGCAGGCGGTCAAAACTTACCTCGCACGAACCGATGGGGTCGATCCTGCGAGCCTTTCGGTAGCGGAAATGGGGGCGTCCCGGCCGTGGACCACTAATGAGACTTCACAGGGACGCCGCTTGAACAGGCGAATAGAAATTCTCCGGCTCGAAAACCAGCGGGACACTGGTCGCTCGCACCAGTGACAAATTCGGTTGAGAAGACAACGACTAACCACGGAGCCCACAGAGCAACTGACAATTCTACTGGCCGCTGTATTTTCATGGCCTTGTTTGGAGACAAACCGACGCATTGGTCCTCAACAACCCCAGTTTCTACAGTTCTTGCCACTATATTCTCGCGGTTCTGCGACAGACGGCCACTGGCTTGGCCGCTTCTGTATAAGAGTAGAGAGACGGACACAAAGCTAAGAACTCATTTAGAGATAGATTTGCGCAGCAACCCTCTCCTGTACTTATCGCGTAACCCATAAGTACATTTTGGTCTGTTGCCAAGGGAGCTGTCAGAGCTAATAATTTAGGTGAACTAATTAGAGAATGGATTTTCTGATGAGGTAAATCGATTCATGAATCTACTTTGGATATGGGCCGGATACGGCCAGAACAAATGCCTGCAACATCAGTCGCTTCATTGACCGTTTCCATACGTTTTAAGAGCATCCTCTGGTGCGAGGAGCTTTTGTTTCCATCTAGCTAACGATTCGTCCTGACAGGCTGCCCGAAAGCAGCAATTCACCTCAGAGCAGTCATTGTGACCTCTGTTGAAACAATCAGAGTAACCCTCTTTCAGTTGTGACCTGTGGATTCTCTCCCCGTATCTCTTTCGTATGCACGCGGGGCAGTATCCGTGTGATATATCAGATTCTGTCGCCTGATTATCACCCCATTCTATTCCACAAATCACACACTTATATTTCAGCATGTGCGCTCTGCTCCTGGACACAAAATCCTGGTCTCGACATCTAAAGAAACGAAGATCTCATTGACTCTTCAATCTTGCCCGGTTTGGCCCATCATGTTGTTGTTTGGCCTGCCAATCATGACATGCCAGATTCGTACCAAAACCTGTTAATGCCTTTAATATTCGTCTACAAAACTGGTCCAGTCCAGGTGATAAATAGGGGCTAGCCGACATGAACAGCATGATTCGGACCGTTTTGCTCTTGAGTCAGTGAAATCCAGGACGGGAAAGAATGAAGGTATGCATATGGCACTATGGCGCAGATTCCATATTTGTGAGGATCTATTTCCATAGTCCACCAAATAGTCAAAGGAGGCTGCGCGGATTGCGACGGAAAGGTTTCATGTCCGTCATGTTGTAAAATTGGGCGTTCACCGTCAGGATTGTAACATGCAGTATTCACAGGAATCGGCCTGAGCTGCAAACTAGGACGTGCTCGTAAATCCCAGTAGGTTGCGGCCGTCCCGACGAACACTGGAGAAACAAATCCTACACCAGGTTATTCACTCTCCTCTAAAGGCCGATCTCACAATCAGCCTGTTTCCCGGCCGGCGTCTCTGCGTTTGGCCATCTCCATGGCTCTGAGTTCTTTGCGCAATATTTTCCCAACAGCGCTCTTGGGCAATTGATCTGTGAATTCGATATACTTGGGGACTTTGTATTTCACGAGTTTTTCCTTGCAGTAGTTGATGATTTCCTGCTCCGTGCCAGCCTGACCCTCCTTAAGCACGACGTAGGCCTTCACTCGCTCACCGGAATAAGCGTCGGGGACTCCGATGGCACATGCCTCCAGGATTTTGGGGTGGGTGAATAGAACTTCGTCTACATCCCTCGGGTAGATGTTGAAGCCTCCGGAGATTATCATGTCTTTCTTGCGGTCCACGACAGTGAAATAGCCCTCTTCGTCCACGGTGACGATATCGCCGGTAAGTAGCCAGCCATCTCTCAGAGCGGCAGCGGTCTCATCCGGCCGATTTACGTACCCTTTCATCACCTGGGGCGCCTTGATGCAGAGTTCACCTGCTTCACCAAAGGTACTGATTTCCTTGGAATAATCATCCACATCCACGATCTTAACATCAGTGCTGGGCAAAGGCAGACCGATACATCCGGGCTTCTCTTTTCCTCCAAGTGGTATGGAATGCGTACACGGCCCCGTTTCTGTTAAACCGTAGGCCTCGGATATGAGAATGCCGGTCAGCGCTTTGAAGCCGCGAATGGTCTCCAGGGCCAACGGCGCGGCCGCGCAAAAGCACCCCTTCACAGAGCTTAGATCGTATTTCTTGATGTCCGGATAGTTGATCAAAGAGTTGAACAGCGTAGGAACCCCGGGAATAAGCGAAACATGGCATTTCTGAATCGCATCCAGCATCGCCTTGGCTTCAGGCTTGGGGATCAATACGTTGCACCAGCCGTATAGGACGCACAGGTGCAAAACCACGGTCATGGCGTAGGAGTGGAAGATCGGAAGCACTCCAAGCATGACTTCCTGTCCGTCATGGAAACCCGGACTCCAGGCGCGCATCTGTTGACAGTTGTAAGAGATGTTCCGATGAGTTTGTTGGGCCCCTTTGGATACTCCGGTGGTGCCACCCGTGTAGATAAGGAGGGCTACGTCATCCATATCCGACTTGAAGTCATCCCCGATCGGTTCATGGCTTTTCAGGAGGTCTGTGAACTCATATACATCCTTTGCCGAAGGTGTTTTGAGGTGTAACTCCCTCTTTACAAAGGGAAATAGTTGCTTCAATGGGAAGGGAAGGTAGTCCCTCAGGTGACACGAGATGATCTGCTTGATTCCGGTTTTAGCCCTAAGATCGATCATCCTGGGCACCAAAGTATCCCAACAGATGAGCAATTGAGAACCTGAGTCATTGAACTGATGCTCCAGCTCTCTGTCCGTGTAAAGAGGATTGTTGGGAACCGCTATTGCGCCTAGCCTCAATATCGCAAGAACTCCCACAACCATTTGAACGAGGTTCGGGAGGACGAGCGCCACCTTGTCGCCCGGTTTCACCGCCAGACCCTGCAGGGCAGAGGCAAACTTGGAAACCATCAGATTCAGATCCCTATAATTAATTGACTTACCAAAGAAAACTAGTGCCGGATTGTCAGGAAATTGGGCTGCGGTTCGCGTCAGACCTTCATGTAAGGTAATATCCCGAAAGTTGACCGATTCAGGGACCCCTTCAGCGTAGGAGCCAACCCAGATCTTCTCCATGGCATCACCTCCTGCAAGTGGTGTCTTTGCGGATAGTCTATTCTATCCGGGATTATGGTGCGGCCTTGCCGTTTTCGGGGTTTTTGGGGCCGATGACCGACTGCCCGTGACGTGCTTTGAGCCCGAATAAGACTTTCACTATCTTACCAATATTACTAGGCAGGCCCTAGGTCAAGTGGAATCATTGCTGTCCGAGAACAATGGGGATCCGGCCGGAAATGGACATACGGACAAAGGGCTATGAAATCATTCAGGGATAGATCTGCTCAGGGAATTATTCACCTGAAAAAGAATTCAGCCGTCATTGCGAGGGCGTAATCCGCGAACTGTCATTGCGAGCGAAGCGAAGCAATCTCTATTTTCGGA
>JBKQRG010000076.1:0-8704 GCA_052144015.1 Desulfomonilaceae bacterium | reverse complement strand
TGTCCTGGGCGCCGGCAATGCCGACCATCACACCCATCGCCAAAAAAGCGACCATCGGCACCAACAGCAATGCCTGCTTTTTCATGAAAATTACCTCCGTGTTTAATTTTCTTGTATGCTTTGACGGGGGAGCCGACCTTTTGTTAAAAGGTCAAAAATCTTTTTTTGGATAGTGGGAATCAGCCAGCACTTCAGTGAGATCTCTCCATGTCTCACATGGATTCGGCCATCAGGTTCAATGTTTTTTGCCTCCTGAACATCCGCTTGTCTTCTATTTTGACGTTCACGTTCACGATGAAGGAATCTGGCGTGGCAAGACGTTCCTGGACAATTCCTCATACCCGCCTTATTTTTTGTGTAGTTATCAAGCTGGGCTCCACCATGCCTTTATCTCCTGTTCAGAGGAACTCGTTTAACAAAGGAGCGAATTGTTCGTCTTTAATGCAAAAAGAGGTTGCGAAAGGAGACCGTTCCATGAATCGAGAGTCAGCACCTGCGAATCCTCTTGTTCAGGTTGAGGCGAAGAGGATACACATCAACGCCAGGGAGTTCCTTGAGGCTTTTAGAGACCGATCCGATGACTATTACCTCATGAGGAAGTTTTCACTCAAACCCAAACATCTGAGGAAGATTTACGATCAGCTCATGGAACGTGGCTTGCTTACGGAATACGAGTACAACGACCGAGAGGAAAAATCCCTTGAGGTTGAGGAAAAAACAGTGTCACGAGCCACGCCATCCCCTGCGGTTTTGACACCCGATAGCACCTCCGAGGCTGTCGGCAAGCTCACGACTTTCTCGTCCGAGTCTCATTCACAGTCATCGCCAGCACCACATCTATCCACGGGTGCTTCCACGGTAGTCGAACTGCGGACCACAGAACTCTGTCCCAGGTGCAAGCGGGCTAAGCATCCGGATTATCCGGATTCGTGTCCCTACTGTGGAGTGGTGTTCGCCAAGATAAAACAGTCCGAAAAATCGGAGAAGGTGGCTATTTAGGTAAATGACACCCTGTGGTTCCGATGAGGGACGCGGGACAAGGATAGACCCTCTACCTTGTCGCGTCTTGTCTTCGGGCCGATTCTTGCACGGACTCTTTCGGTTTAGGCCTCAGTTAATCAAGTCAACTGCGTGCTTGTCATGGCACCGCCCTCCCGTAGCTCACGCATTCCAGACTAATGAAGCATGGAGGCTCAATAGGGACAAAAATCCTCATCCCGTGCTGGATGCCTTACTTACTTTATGGTTTTTTTGAGGGAGCTCCAGATACGATTGCGGTCAGGGCCTGTATCTCCTTCTGAAGAGCAGCCAGTCGGGCGAGCCGCTGTGCAGAGAGCCCCGCTGCTTGCGCGTCCACAGCGAGAGCAGCAACCTTTCGATTCAGGCTGTCCTGCTGCCTTTGAAGGTCTTGTAGCCTGCGGGTGCAGTTGGTCAGGTCGTTCTGCGGGACAATATTTATGTTGCCTTCGGGGTCACGCAGGCTTTGAAGTTGCGACGCGTTTAGGATGCAGCGCTGCACTTCCTTCAGTTGGGCCGCAATAGCAGCCGCCTTCTGCGTTAAAATGTTCTGTTGAATCAGAATGGGAGTGGGTCTGCCGGCAGACGGGGTTGACACGGCTTTTGCCTTGGCACTGGGAGCCGCCTGTGGAATTGTCTGCACCGACGATTGTTGCGCAACAGTCGTGGATACAAGTGATAGGGACACAACAACGACCATAATTGAGAGCCGGCATTTCACTTTCATCTTTCGGCCTCGCAGTCTGTTTAATCTACCTGAGTATGCCAAGTCTCCGTTCCAGCACGGCCCGGTTAATTCTGTATCCGATGAGCGCAGTTGTAATAATCACCTTGAACTTGCGCCATCAGCCTTTGCGCGTCCAATACCTCTATATATGTAGCCGATTGTACCCCATATTTCTCTCGATTTATACGAAGATTTTCGTCCCTGAATTCAACAGCCGCGCGGTTATTCACGATATCGCTCTCCGAGCGTTTCATGTCCAGGTAAGCCAACAAGAGGTTGAGCTACCGCTGGTGCGCATCTTGGCACGGATGCACCTGGATGGAGTGGGAGTTGACGGTGCGGCCTGCGCCCGAGAATTAAAAAATTAATCGTGCGGCTGAAGGAACTGGAACAGGAAATAACACAAAGGGAGTCTGCAGATTTGTCTTCCAATGCGGAATTTGACCAGCTTCTCGAAAGGAGAGGCATATCCTTGCTTCGCACAAATCTGGTCAACGCTTTCCGGGTACCGAAGGATTTGAAGTTCCGAGGCATTCGAGATACAGAGCGGCATTTCCTTCACTTGACTTACGATTAAGAATAGTCGTTTACGAAAGTTTATTGCCACGCGATATAACGTGGGGCCTCAGTGCTCGTCCAATGAGATAAGAAGGGCCGATGACTGATGCGGATCTATTAAGAGAATTTCGCAAAGGCAACCGGGACGCGTTTTCAGGCCTTGTGAAAAGGTATTCAAAACCTGTTACGATGATGATTCAAAGGATGGTCAAAGATTTGGAAGAAGCAAAAAATATAGCACAAACTGTATTTTTGAAAGCTTACGAGGGAATTCCGACCTTCCTGATGGAGTCTTCTTTCGAAACTTCGCTGCACCGTATCGCTCTAAACGCGGCTCGGGGTAACCTGCGGAAGCGAAAACAGGAGATGTCTGGAGTTTCAGTGGATGATTTGCCTGCTCCCGCCGAGTCCCCGGGGGAACAGTTGGATAAAGCACGTCATTTGCAAAAATTGAGGCTGGCAATAGAGGAACTCCCGGAAAAGCAGCGCCTAACTCTTCTCTTGAGAATCTACGAAGATATGGATTACACTGAAATTGCTGGCATTTTGGGAGGTACGGCGGGCAGTGCACGAGGTAATTTCTTTCAGGCAACCAGAACGCTTAGAGGGAAGCTGGGTAATATCAAATGAAAAACTCTGATTGTCATAAGGTAGAAGAGTTGATTTTGACTGACCTCGACGAAGGTCTCCAGCCGGATAAACGGGTTGTTCTGGAACGTCATCTTTCAGAATGCCCTGGATGTCGAAAAACATGGGACGAGACGCGGATGTTGCTGTGGCAAATTGCTGCTGATGCTCCCAAGGATCCCGGGGAAGCTTTCTGGAGGGATTATCAAATTTTTCTTGAAGCTCGTCTCCGTGAGCGAGAGAATTCGGTATCATGGGGCTGGGGCTTCTGGTGGAAAGCGACAGGCGCTTTTGCACTGGCAGCGTTGGTGTTCGTCGTGGTCTCTGTCGGCGCCGTCCAGCACTATGCGGCTCGTCTGCCCACGCATGAGAGTACGGTATCGACTGATTCAATTAGCGACCTGGACCAACTTTACGGCACCGTACTCGCTGAAGAGGCGACCTATGACCATGAATTTGACACAGAAGACTCGCACCTGACCAATTCAATACTTGCAAGCTCGTACGATTCATTTGAGGAATGGTTCGAAGAAGATAATGATGAACCGGATCAACTTTTCCTCTGAGGCCGTGACGATGCACAAGCTTATCTCAGGATTGATAGTGGCCGGCTTTCTTCTAGCCGGAAGCGCGGCCTCGTTTTGCTCCGAAACTGCACGACCACAGGACAAATTTGACCCGCGACTTGAGGTCCCCACCGTCTGGAAGATGATGGGGGTCCTCAATCTGGACAAGCCAACTGCCGAGAAAGTCATCGAAATTCGACGCAAATTTATTGTGGAAAGGAAAGCGCTTCAAAAGGAGACCGCACAGGATTTCCAGAAACTCAGGCAACTGCTGCGGGAAGATTCTTCCAAGGCGACCGATGATGAATTGGCTGGAGTGCTTCAAAGCATCAGCGACAAGAGGCTAAAAATACAAGTATTATTTGATGAATATTACAACGAGGTGTCAAAAATTCTTTCTATTCGCCAGCGAGCTGAACTGGTGCTTCTTTTGAAGGATTTCCATAAGGAGATACGCCCTATTTTACAGCGCCCCGGCCCGCCTGGTTTGCCGCATGATAAGAGAATCATGATTCTGCCTCCTTCCCCGACTCGTGGCTGGATGCGTTGATCACCGCATCCGCTGAGCGACATGGAGGGAGGGTTTGGGCCGGGTCCCCGACGCTAATCTACTGTCTTTAGTTGGAAGATCATTAAGACGAATTGGTCTGCGCCATCAGGATTGCAGCGACGGCGCCAAATTGGGGCTTGCGAGAACTTGAAAAAACGTGGGAAACCCCAGAATGGTCGGTTTCGTGTCCTGCCCTGAGGCAAGGGGGAGGAACGCGATAGGGGTCAGTCCTCGCACGGCTCAGATCGCCTCTCATTAGTTCTGGGGGCAAAGCCTGCCCCTTGAGTAAAGGAAACGAGGCAGAGGTGTTCTCTACGGGAAATGGGAGGCGAACGTTTCGGGTGAAGAAAAGGATGGCGATGCTACCGACCATCTTGTACTTTTCCTCCCAAAGAATTCTCCTATATCACTTTCATCGTTTGAACGCGAGGTGGCATTATTTCCTGCAAAACCCAGCAGAAGGCTGTATAGTCGCTAACGCTCTAGTGCAATTTTCGTCGATCAGGCCGCACTGCCACCCCTGATCAGGGCACCCCACCACCTTTGCCTGGGCTCTTTTCCCATCGAAATATGGCTCTGCCATCATTTCTTATTTGACTGACCGGTTGTTGGCTGAGAAGAGACGGTGCCACTCGCAATTATGCTCAAAAGAATATTGACTTAATTGGAGGAGGTTCTTTCTCAGCCTGGGTCTGGATAGATTTGTCTGGCTCCTACTGTCCCAATATCCCCATGCTTCTTTCGAGCACTGCCCGATTTATCATGTACTCTATCACAGAGGTAATGTAATCTTGTTCAGACAGAGAGAGCTGTCTTTGAGCTTCCAGGACTTCTATGTATGTTGCCACCTGCTCTTTGTAGCGCTTTTGACTGACTCGAAAGCTCTCGCGCCTGAACGCCACCGCGTCGCGGTTGTCCTGAATGTCGCGTTGCGAGCGCTCCATATTCAGATAAGCCTGTTTAACCTCTTTCGTGATCTCCTCCACGAGCTGCTCTCGGGCCACAAAAGCTCTCGCCTGTGAGGCCCGCTTCTCTTTGACCGTATCACGTTGGCTAAACATATCGAAGGACCAATTCAGCAAGCACAGAACACCCCAGGCGTTGTTCCCCTCTGGATCAAAGACGTTCCAGTCGTCGTTCAGCCGCGCGGCCTTGACTTGAACGGATACCGACGGTAGCAGATCCGCCTCAGCTGACTTGATCAGTGCGATTGCCTGATCGACAGAAATATTGGCCTGTCGGATTTCCAGCCTGTTGGCTGCGGCGGTGGTATAAATGTCAGGTATGCTGTAAGCATTAGGTTGGTAAGAGAAATCCTCAACAATCTCCGTGGGCGTTTCCTGGGGATAGCGGAGCAGAGAATTCAAGGAGGCTCTGGCTTGTTCAATGTAGGTCTCTGCCTGTGTCCGCTGTATACGGGCTTCGGCCAGCTGACCTTCAGCACTGAGAACGTCTACCTTGGGACTCACACCCTCTCTGTAGAACGCTCTCGCCTGATTCCTGAAAGCTTCAAGCGCACGGATGGACTCGTTGGCAACCTCCAGCAGCTTAATCGATTGCAACATCTGATAATACGCCTCGTACACTTCGAGTACGAGATCCTGGCGGTCGACCTCGAACTGGATGGCCGAGTAATCAACCGCGAGCTTTGAGAATTTGTAGTTGTTCACTAACCCCCCACCTGTGAAAACGGGTTGGTTGACACTCGCAATAACGGCAAATGATCTGTAGGGATCGATCCGGTACGGGTAACTGGGTGCAAAACCCTTAAGTGGAGGATCGCCTCTTACAACCCAGCGACTGGGGTGAATTCCGCTGAGCGCCTGAACGTTGTTCCCGACCGGCTGGCCGGTCAGGGAGTTGATAAGAATTTGTTGTTGGTATTTGTCAGCCGTGGCTGTGTACTGAAGAGCGAGGGAAGGGAAAAAATCGCTAAATGCCTCACGACGTCGATGCTCCTTTTCCGCTACTGCTAGCCTCGAATCCGCCATGCGGGGATTCCTCGCCACCGCGATTGAAACAGCCATGGGGAGGCTTAATCGCATCTCATACGGTGATGGCCGGCGTTCGCGAACTCGTCGATCGGCCGCATCTGCCCCTGGAGGCACGATGAGAGCTAAGCCCGTGATCGCGACAAAGAACAAGCATCGATAGGGCCTTAAACGATCCACACCTCCGAATCCTCCTTAAGGGATAAGCCTTACCGGCAGCTGAGTAAAGAAAACCCAACAACGGTGGAGCATTTCAGCCATCGGCCCATGGAAAAAGGTGTGCATTCCTGTTGGACGGTCGGTTCGGCTCCCCATCGGAAATTCGATGACCAGGGGGCGGCTTGCCGGTTTGCCTAAACAACGCTGTGAAATGCCTTATACTCCATCTTCCCGGGAAGAACCTGGGCGTTACCATGACGTTGTCCAGGCAGAATTATTCCTCGGGAGTGAAAGGCCCTCCAGCTGCCTCAAAGCCAAGTTGACGCCCGTGTCCTCAAGAATGACATCAACCAATCTCACTGAATATACGCTAAACAACGGCATGTTACGTAAATTGTCCAACGAATGTCAAGCCAGAAAAAGATGAGACGAACCACGATGACCAAAAATATCACCCATAGCCTTACCCGGGAGTTTGCGTGGGCTCTTAGGTGAGTTCGGGCCAGGATTCACAGTTGAATATGCCACCGCCACCCTATGAAGAGAGCGATTGTCTAAGTAGCCACACCCCGACGAAAAGCCTCATGCCTATCTTCTACAGTTCGTGGGGTTTTTTGAGGATTGAGTGGGGTTATGTATTTGAAAAGACTATGGCCGGTCTTGTCCGAGGTTGAAAACATGGTGCCACGTAATTAGCAAATAATGCTTGACATGATGAGGCCGGTTATTATTATTCATGGTGTCTTGATGGAGGGCACCATGTTCTTTCGTCATAAGAAGTCCGGGGAGAGAACCTACTTGCAGATTGTGGAAAACCGATGGCAGGAGGGTGGCTCCAAGCAGCGCGTCATTTGTACCCTGGGGAGGCTGGATGAGCTTGAAGCTTCAGGCCAACTTGAACGACTGATAAGCTCTGGTGCCAAGTATTCCGAGTCGATGATGGTGATTGATGCGCATAGTCGCGGAGAGGCGCCGGTGATAGCGGTACGGCGGATAGGTCCGGGACTTATCTTCGGGAGGTTATGGAGAGAAACAGGGATAAGAGAAGTCATCGAAGGTTTCTGTGCTGGTCGCAAGTTCGAGTTTCCGGTGGAGCGGGCCGTGTTTGTTACCGTGCTCAACCGTCTGTTTGCGGCCGGGTCGGACCGTTTCTGCAGCAAGTGGGTGGCCGACTACGGGATCAGCGGAGCCGATGAGCTGGATCTTCATCATCTGTATCGGGCCATGTCCTGGTTGGGTGAAGAGCTGCCCGAGGCACAACAAGCGGGCAGGACACTGTCCCCTCGGTGCATCAAGGACCTCATCGAGGAGAAGCTGTTCTTTCGGTCACGGGATCTGTTTTCGTCACTTGACCTCGTTTTCTTCGATATGACCTCCATCTACTTCGAGGGAGAAGGCGGCGAGACACTGGGTGAGCGAGGCCACAACAAGGATCATCGCCCGGATCTCAAGCAGATGGTGGTGGGAGCGGTGATCGACAACGAAGGCCATCCGATCTGTTGCGAGATGTGGCCTGGAAACACAGCGGACGTGACAAGTCTTGTGCCTGTGGTGGACCGGCTCCGGTCCAGGTTTTCCATAGGCAAGGTATGCATCGTGGCTGACCGCGGCATGATCAGCCAAGATACCATCGAAGAGTTGGAGAGCCGAGAGTGGCCGTACATCCTGGGAGCCAGGATGCGTCTGGTGAAGGAAGTGAGACAGGACGTGCTCTCCAGGGCAGGCCGTTATCAGGTAGTCAAGGCGTCTCGTTCCTCGTTGAAGGTCAAAGATGTGCTGGTGGACGACAGGCGCTATGTGGTCTGCCTCAATGAGGACCAGGCCAGGAAGGACGCCGCAGACCGAGCAGCCATCATTGCAGCGCTCGAAGAGCGACTCAAACAGGGCGACAAGTCCCTGGTGGGAAACAAGGGCTTCCGTAAGTATCTTGCGCCCACCGGAGGCACGTTCCGCATCGACTATGAGAAGGCTAAGGCTGAGTCACGCTTTGACGGCAAGTGGGTTCTGAGAACTAACACCAGCCTTCCCGCCGCAGAGGTAGGCTTGAAGTACAAGCAGCTGTGGATGGTAGAGCAACTCTTCCGATCAGCCAAGACCCTGATCAGCACCCGCCCGGTCTACCACAAGTACGACCGGACGATCCGAGGACACGTGTTCTGTTCCTTTCTGGCTCTTGTCCTGCGCCGAGCCCTGCAAGAGCGTCTTGAGGCCAAAGAGTCCTCTTGCGAGTGGGCAGACATCAAGCTTGATCTGGAAAGCCTGACCGAAGTGGAGCTGGAGCACGGAGGAAAACGCATTATCCTGCGCTCGCAGCCCAGTGGAACGTGCAGCACCGTCTTCCGTGCCGCAGGAGTAGCCCTGCCCCCAAACATCCGTAACGTGTCGCCCGACATCAAACAATAACCCGATCCCAGTCACCCGGATCGAGAACCTGGTGCCACAGATTTGCTGCGCGCTACTAACATCTCGAAACAAAATAACTTTTATCAATGCACTGTATAAGATGAGT